>CAZPMG010000005.1:43842-47619 GCA_964587785.1 uncultured Clostridia bacterium | reverse complement strand
TCCTGCTGTAAAAAATAAACGCAAACATCTCTTTGACATTTGCGTTTTCAATCTTACAAACCATTCCACCACCTAATATTTATTATATATCAGCAGACTATTAAATTTCTTCCTCTTTTTATTAGACTTTATAAACTTTAATTTATAATTTATATTTGAATTATATACGATATGACAGTTTTTGTCAATCCTCAAATTTTTAAGCGGTAGACAACCATAGGGAAAACATACATAATTTCCGACTTGAAACACTGTGCTAAAGTGTAAATTGATTTATAAAGTTGTGGACCATTGTGACCAAGTAGCATATATAATGGTTGGAAAACAAAAAAACCACTATATATAGTGGTTTTTTTGCTTTGCAGGCACTTTGTTTAGTGCCGTATATGGTGACTCCAAGGGGATTCGAACCCCTGATGCCGCCGTGAAAGGGCGGAGTCTTGACCGCTTGACCATGGAGCCTTGTGGCGCTTGCCGTATTGCGTCGGCAGGCGGCGGAATCTTTACAAAAAACAAATCGGTGTTTAACCGATCTCTAAGCCTTATTTGTTCGGTAACGGCAGAGCGTAAGCGTATGCTTATTCTCGCGGTCAGATAAAAAAATGGTCGTAAACGGCCACTTTGATTATCTTATTGTTGCGGCATTTTTTTTGGTAGCGGCGGTTGGACTCGAACCAACGACCTGCCGGGTATGAACCGGCCGCTATAACCATCTAAGCTACGCCGCCAAATAAAAATGGTTGCGGGGGTGGGATTTGAACCGCACGACCTCCGGGTTATGAGCCCGACGAGCTACCAGACTGCTCTACCCCGCGACATAAAGAGCTAAAAGCGGCGCATCCGCCTTTAAGCTTTATTATTATATATTAATTTGCATGAATAGTCAATTGTTTTAATGCCGTTTTACCTGATTTTAATACAAAACTTTGGGCAGCACAATTATTATATCCGGACTGCCACTAAAAAGCCGTGCTGACAGGGCGGCACGCGGCAGCAGTATGGGAATTATACTGCTGCCGCAGAGCGCGCTACTGAGCTGTTTGCACAAATTGACGAGCCGTTCGTTATACACGGGCAATTAAACTATTTAGGTTTTTAAAATCTTTGCCGGCATAAATAGATTTACTCTATACCGGTGCACATAGATTTACAGCAGGATTATTTTTTCTCAACGGTAAGACGTTTTGTGGATTCAAACACCAGACCTATTGCGCCAGGGCCGGTGTGCGCGCCGATTACCGGGCCGATATAGCCTATCTTCACCTGCGAAAAACCCTCGTCATTTAGCATCTTTTTTAAGTCTTGGGCAGTTTCAATGTCGTCGGCATGGGCGATGTATGCACGCACCTCGCCGTCACGGCGGTGCTTTTTCATTGCCTTTACCATATAATTGAGAGATTTTGTTGCGCCCTTTACCTTGTCTACCACCACAAGCTCTCCTAAATGGTTGATTACCAATATGGGGCGCACATTGAGCACCGAGCCAACTACAGCGGCCGCTGCACTTACGCGCCCTCCGCGCTTTAAGTGGAACAGGTCTTTTACCAAAACAAAGTGGTGAAGCCTGCCCGCTATCTGCTCAAGCTCTTTGGCGGTCTCCTCCGCGTTCAGCCCTTGGTTTCTCATCTCTATGGCGCGGTCGAGCAAATAAAGCTGTCCCTGCGTGGCAGACTTTGTGTCTATGGCGTATATCTTTCTGCCCGGATATTTGGGCATAACCTCGCGCGCGGCGGTCTGCGCGTTTACTGCCGTGCCTGACAGACCGGACGACAGCGAAAGATGTATTATGTCGCCGCTGCCGCTGTCTAACAGACCCTGAAAATAATCTGCGGTTTCAAAGGCGTTTGCAAGTGCGGTCTTTGCCATTTTGCCGCCGCGCAGTCCGTCAAAAAAACCGCGGTATTGCTCTACCGAATCAAAATCATCGTAATACTGCACGTCGTTTACAAAATACGACATGGGCAGATAATGCACATTGTTGTTGCTCAGGTAGCTTTTGAAAGCGTCGCAACAGGAATCAGATGACAGAATAAAACTCATCTTTTTATTGCTCCTTACCGTAATATAACGCCCGCCGCGCAATGCACGGCGTATGCCGTTGCAAGTGCAATGGCCTCGCTATAAACAGCGGGCTGCGAGTATGGGACTTATTATACATGGTTGTAATTCAAAGCGCAACATTACTTGCAGTAAAAAATAATTTTGCAGAAAGTTTTTCTGCAAAATTATTTATTGTTATATATCTCTGCGCAATCAGCACGCTATTTTTGGCTATTAGCCTATAAGTTTATAACAAACACTAATTATTAACTGTATCAATCCGCACTTGCCGCCCACTGCCCGGCGCAGCGGCCGGTTGTAAAGGCAATTTGCAGGTTGAAGCCGCCGGTAAGCGCGTCTATATCAAGCACCTCGCCACAAAAATACAGCCCCTTGATAAGTTTGCTGCGCATGGTCTTTGGGTCTATCTCTTTTAAATCCACGCCGCCCGCCGTCACCACCGCTTCGGTATATCCGCCCGCAGACAGTATGGGCAGCGTAAAGCCCTTCAGCGTGCTTACAAGTGCGCGGCGCTCGGATGCCGTAATTGAATGCACAAATTTTTCCGGCGATATATCTGACTGCTCTATTATCTTGGGCACAAGCGCGCGGGGCAGCAGCTCAAACAGAGAGTTAGACAGCTGCTTTGACTTATTCAGCGCAAAGTCCTTGAGCACTCTTGCGTCAAGCGCTCCCTCGCTAAGCGCGGGCTTTAAATCCAGGCTGAGCGAATAACCGCCGCTTGACACATCGGCAGCGGCGGACAGCGTAAGCACCGTAGGCCCGGACACACCCCTGTGCGTAAACAACAGCTCTCCGAACTGCTCGGCAATCTTTTTTCCGCCGTGCATAAGCTTTACGCCGGTATTTTTGAGAGTAAGCCCGGCAAGGCCTGCGACCGCGTCAGGCGCAGTTATAAACGGCACAAGTGACGGGCGCAATGCTGCCACAGTATGCCCTGCGGCTCGGGCAAAGCCGTATCCGTCGCCCGTGCTGCCCGTGGCAGGATAGCTCATTCCTCCGGTTGCAATAATCAACGCATCACATTCAATGCGGCCGGTATCCGTACGCACTGCAATAACGCTGCCGCCGTCGGTTTCAATTCCGGTGACGTGTGAGTTGTAGGCAATCTGCGCGCCGTATCTTTGGCAATAGCTAATCAGCGCTTTGGTTATGTCGCTTGCCTTGCCTGACTGCGGAAACACGCGGTTGCCGCGCTCGGTTATCAGCGGGCAGCCGTTGCCCTCAAAAAAACTCATGGTCTGCGCGCTGCCAAACGCGCTGTATGAGCTTTGTAAAAATTTCGCGCCGCGCATTATGTTTTGAAAAAACTCCGTTCTTTGGCAGTCGTTTGTGACGTTGCAGCGGCCCTTGCCGGTTATATAAATCTTTTTGCCGCACTTTTCGTTGCGCTCAAGCAGCAGCACGCTTGCGCCCAGCTCCGCCGCGCGCCCAGCCGCCATAAGCCCCGCCGCGCCGCCGCCTATTACACACACTCTCACGCTCATGTTCCGCTGTCCTCAAGCTTTTTGAGTGCTTCAAAGTCCGTAATATCAGATATGAGCGGAGTGACCGCTATGTGGCCGCGGCGCACGTACCAGACGTCGGTGTGCGGCTGTACCTGCTCAAGCGGCTCGCCTGTGAGCATATAGCGGCCGCCGCCGTTGTCCTCGCTTTCGTAGCGGTCGTTGAATGTTATGCCGCCCAGCCTGGAAAACGCCACGCCCTTTACCTGAT
>CAZPMG010000005.1:38344-43742 GCA_964587785.1 uncultured Clostridia bacterium | reverse complement strand
CCGTGGTTGATGCCTGAAAGCACCAAATCGGGCGTAAACGTGCGCATTTGCAGCATGAAAAACTTTACGCAGTCGGCGGGCGTGCCCTCAAGGCTGTATGCCTCTATGCCGTCAAAGTCGCGGCGCTTGAAATCCATATATTTTAATATGGTCAGAGAATGGCTGGTTGCGCTCTTTTCCGAGGCGGGCGCGACCACAAGCACCCTGTGTGTATCCGAGAGCGTACGCGCAAGTATGCGTATGCCCTCGGCGTCTATGCCGTCGTCGTTTGTTATCAAAATATTCATTCCGCCCTCCGTGACCGGTTGCTGCGCATATACGCCGCACGTTTTGTACGGTTAATTTTATAAGTCGTTCATTCGTCTATAGTCGGTTATAGTTTATAATATAAATAAGTTTTATGAGCCTTGACTCTTGTTATGTCACCGCTTTATATTATTCAAATATACAGCTGTATTACATAATGCAAACTTCCGGCTGCATTATATAAAAAATCCGCACAAAGCCCTGCCCTATGCGGATTTTTCTGCTGTATTAATCTAAAATCAACTTCTATAACAAGCGCTGTAGTACTATTATACGGGATGCACTCCGTCCTTGTCAAACAGGTTTCTGTCCGCGCCGTACTTTTGCGCCTGCCTGTATTTGAAAAAGTTGAGCGCAACCTGCGGGAACAGCGCATAGCTGAGAACGTCCTCCTCCTGCTCGATAAACTCCGCGATTTCGCTGCGGTATTTTTCAAGCTCAGGCTGAAGGTCGTCAGCCGGTCTGCCGGTGATTATGGGCTGATCGCCCACCACCTTTTTGACAACCTCGGGGTTGGGCTTGCCGGGCAGCCTGCCGTATGCGCCGCGCAACAGACCCTGCGATTCCTTGGTTACCTGCTTGTAACGCTCGCCGGCAAGCACGTTGAGCACCGCCTGAGTGCCCACAATCTGCGAGGTGGGCGTTACCAGCGGCGGATAGCCAAAATCTTCCCTTACGCGCGGAACTTCCTGCAGCACCTCAAGGTATTTATGCGACGCACCCGCTTGTTTAAGCTGTGAGAGCAGGTTTGAAAGCATACCGCCCGGAACCTGGTAAACAAGCGTGTTTATGTCAATGGAAAGCACTTCCGGACTTAGGAATCCGTCGTTTATCAGCCTCTGCTTTATCTGCTTGAAGTGCGTTGCAATCTCTGACAGCGCCTTTATGTCTATGCCTGTGTCATACTGCGTGCCTCTGAGCGTCGCCACAAGCGGCTCTGTGGCAGGCTGGCTGGTGCCGTTGCCAAGCGGCGAGAGCGCGGTGTCCACTATGTCGCAGCCCGCCTCGATTGCCTTGAGATATACCATGTCGCCCGTGCCGGCCGTGTTGTGAGTGTGCAGGTGCACGGGTATCTTAAGCCGCTTTTTGAGCTTTGTAACAAGGTCGGCGGCAGTAAATGGCAGCAATATGTTTGCCATATCCTTTATGCAAATTATGTCTGCGCCCATCTCCTCAAGCTCGCCCGCCAAGTCCACAAAGTAATCGGTGGTGTGGACGGGGCTGGTGGTATAGCTGATTGCCGCCTCAACCGTGCCCTTGTGACGCTTTGTGGATTCGATTGCCTGCTTTAGGTTGCGCACGTCGTTGAGCGCGTCGAATATACGTATGATATCTATGCCGTTTTTGATGGACATTTCGCAAAACTTGTCCACCACGTCGTCGGCATAATGCTTGTAGCCGAGTATGTTTTGGCCGCGGAACAGCATCTGCAGCTTGGTGTTTGGCAGCGCCTTGCGCAGCATACGCAGCCTTTCCCACGGGTCTTCGTTCAAAAAGCGCAGGCAGGAATCAAAGGTCGCGCCCCCCCACACCTCAAGCGCGTAGTAGCCTGCCTTGTCAAGCAGGCTGCATACGGGCAGCATCTCGTCCGTGCGCATACGCGTTGCCGCCTGGGACTGGTGCCCGTCGCGCAGAACCGTATCCATTATTTTAACTTTTGACATATTAATTCTCCTGAAAAATTGCGCCCGTTAATTCGGCTTTATATAAGCTTTGAGCAAGGCAAAACATTGCGCAATGTGCGCCGGTATAAGCGGTTTTGCACGCTGCTTTTCAGCGTTACAAATAGAACAAAGAGATTGCAACCGCTTTTACGCTTTGTATTGCGTTTGCCTCTGCCTGCTTTGAGCAGGTACACCGTTATTTGCGCAAGTATTATGTTAATTGCGGATTCAAACGGTTTTTGACTCAAGCAATACGGCCGCCGGTACGCTTTACGCTTATTTTTAGCGTATTACAGCAATCACGTCGCCCGAATTTACGTTTGAGCCCTTTGCTGCAACAAAATGCACGGTGCCGTCCGCAGTTGCGGATATGTCGTTTTCCATCTTCATTGCCTCAAGCACAAGTATGGGCTGACCCTTTTTGACGGTGCTGCCTTCCTCTGCCTTATAGCTCAGTATCATGCCGGGCATGGGCGCGGTTACCTTTGTGCCGTCTGCGGGAACGGGAGCGGCTGCGGGCGCTGCGGCAGGTGCGGGTGCGGCAACGGGCGCAGCAGGTGCTGCAGGTGCTGCGGGCGCGGCTACAGCTGCAGGAGCTGCGGGCATAGCGGGTGCAGAGGGAGCAAAGCCGCTCACTTCCTCAACGCTTACGTCGTATTGCCTTCCGCCTACAGTAACCTTGAAATTACGCATATCAAATATCCTCCAAAAGTACGCTTGAATTTTTATAATAATTTTAAAACCGTATTACAGGTTTTAGTTTTTGTTTACAGTTTAGACTTTGGTTTTTTCTTTATAAGTTTAAGCTTTTGTTTTTATAAATTATACGAAAACAGCACGCTTTGCCGAAAGTATGCGTTATATATCAAAAGCAATTTACTTCCGGTGCAGCCACACGATTTTATGCGGTTATCTGCCGCGCGGCCTTATAGAACGCACCACAAAGTCTACCTTTGCGCCGCTTCTCTCAGGGTTTGCCGCGCGCTCACTCTCGCATACGCTGAGCACCGCCGCGGTTATTGCAGCAACGGTTGCGCCGTCAAGCTCTTCGCCAAAATTAGCGGCAGCAGCAGCAGGTGTTGATTTTTCTCCGCCCTCAATTACGTTTAAAAACTTGTTTAAGCGCGAGTATATGGGTATGAAGAACAGCAACAGTATCAGCCCCATCACAAGAGCTGATGCCGAGAGCCATACGGTTACAGAAAGCATTGTCGTCAACATATACGTACCTCCTTACAGCGCCAGCATTTGAAGCGCGGAAATTACGTACTGCCTGGTTGCCGCGGGCTGAATTATGTTATCCACAAGCCCCCTGTGCGCGGCGTTGAAGGGGTCGCCCTCAATGCGCGCGTATTTTTCCGCCAGACGCTTCCTGTCGCCATCGCCGGCTTTCTTTTCCGCAAGCTGCGCGGAGTACACAGTGCTTACCGCCACATCACCGGGCAGCACGGATATAGATGCCGTCGCCCAGCTGAGCGTATAGTCAAAGCCGAGTGCCTTGGATGCAAGCGCCGTATAACCTGCGCCCTGAGCCTTTCCGCACACCACAGCAAGCTTTGCTCCGCCGTGGTCTGACACCGCTGACATCAGCCAGCCAACGCTCTTTACTATGCCGCGGCTCTCTGCCTCAACGGACAGCTCTGTGCCGGATACGTTTACAAATGTTATAAGCGGCACTCCGAATGAGTCAAGCAGGCGTATGAACGAGCTTGCCTTGTCTGCGGCCTCGGCAGTAAGCAGCGCGCCGCCCTCGTCGTCCGCGGACAAAATCACGCCTGCGGAAATTCCGCCCACGCGCGCAAAGCCCGTCTTGAGCGAGTCGCCGCAGCCTGCGCCCAGCTCGGTAAACACGCCGCCGTCAAGCACTCCGTCAATTATCTTTTGCGCGGTATAGCCCTCGTCCAGCGCGTCAAAGGATACGTTCAATTCCGCTTCGGAAAGCTCGCGGACATCTCCTTCAAGCGCTTCAAGCACGGCGGAAAGCTTTTCCTTTAAATCTGCGGCGTCCTCTGCTTCAGCGGAGGCAAAGCCGTTTTTAATAAGCGCTCCGCTTCCTGCCGCGCCGTCTGCGGAAACAGCAGAACCGGACTTTGCAGAGAGCACAGCAGCCGAGGTGCTGCCCGCGTGCGCGCCCTTTTTTACAAACACCACGTCGGAAAGCGCGGCAAAATAGGCGATTGAACCGTAGCAGTCGCCGTTTATTACGGATATCTGCGGAACCTCGCCGTAAAGAGCCGAGCTTTTGGCAATAATCTGCGCGTACCCGTCAAGCACGCTCAGGCCCTCGCCCACCCTTGCGCCGCTGCTTGCAAGCAGATAGAGCAGCGCGCTGCCGGATTTATGGGCAAGATTCATACACTTTAATATCTTGTCGGACTGCGCCTTTGTGAGCGCGCCGGAAAACACATTGGGATTTTGCGCCGCGATATACACGGGCAGGCCGCCTATGCGCGCATAGCCTGTCACAACGCCCTCGCCCGCGCCCTCGGCATCCTCAAAAAATTCACCGGCGGAAAAGCTGTAGGCATCAAGCTCTACAAAGCTTTGCTCGTCGGTGATATCTCTTATATAGTCCAAAACCGCCTTTGAGCCGGACTGCTGTGCGGCCTTCCGCTCATTCATACGCTGCAACATTCTCTAACCTCCATAAGTAAAAAAGCACATAACTAAAAATTGCCGGGATATCTCCCGCGCGCTGCGGCAGCCTGCCAATTTTTACGGCAAACGCAAGCCCAAGCTGATTGTTTCCGCCGCGCTTAAATATGCCGCCTGCTCTAAAAATACCACAAATTAGCTCATTTTAATTATACATTATATAAACCGTCTTTAGCAATCAAAAACGCCGGATTGTGTCAAAAAAGCCACAAAGTTTAGCCGGGCGGCCGTTTGCTGCAATTATACGGGGCTTTTTGCTATTGTATTGACAATTTGGCCGCAATTTAGTATTATTATTTAAAATAATGCCGCGGGCGCGGCGCTTTGGTACAGACGTCCGCGGCAGCTGGAGCATTTTTTATGGAAAAGGGTTTTCCGGTCGGAACCGCTAAAGGCAATGTAGGCACGGTCATACTTTGCGCGCTGTACGAGGGCGACAAGTACGGTTACGAAATCGGCAAGCAGATTGAAAGCAGGACAAACGGGCAGTACAAGCTCAAGGAACCCACGCTTTACAGCAGCCTGCGCAGGCTGGAAAACCAGGGGCTCATTGAGTCCTATTACGGCGACGACGGCGAGACGCGCGGCGGGCGCAGAAAGTATTACAAGCTCACGGAGAGCGGACTTGAACTGACAGAGAAAAACCTTGCCAACTGGGAGTTTTCGCGCACGGTGATGGACAAGCTGGTGTCAGAGAAAGAATATGACCTGTCCTCCCCTCCGCCGCCCGCAGACGATTCTGTGCTGGACGCGGGCAGCATGGCAAAAAATTT
>CAZPMG010000005.1:2603-38244 GCA_964587785.1 uncultured Clostridia bacterium | reverse complement strand
CCCCCCGCCGCACCGCAGCAGCAGAGCGGCATGAATTTTCAAAATTACCGGCGGGATTTTGACCTTCCCTCTGCGCCTGAAAACCCCGAGCAGACGCTGTTTATTGAGGACTTGAGCGGATTTTCCGGCAGTGAGAAGGGCCGCGAGGAATTTTTGCGTCAACCGGGCAACGACGCACCGGACTTTTCCCTTGACATTGCCGCGCCGCCCCAGCCCGAGAAAAAAACCAGCATATTTGCACAGGCTTACCGAGCGGAGGCCGAGGCGGCAAAGCACCGCAGCCCGGAGGACGGGGATTACAAGACAAAGATAGACAAGCTGCTGGGCGCGGCAAAGCGCACTGGCATTACCGTTGTGCCGGAAAAAAAGCCCGCTGAGACTGCAAAGGCCCAGGAGGCGCAGCCCTTTACATACAACGAGTTTGAGGACAATGACGGCGACATAATGCACGAGAGCCGCTTTTCCCAAATGTGCGGCGAGCTTGAGAGTGAGGGCATAGACATAAAGGTATATGTTCCGCAGCCGAGGTCGGCGGCTCCGCAGCAGGTCAACACCGCAAGGCTTGCCATGCTCACGCTGCTGTGGCTGTATGCGGTGTTTGCCGTGCAGCTTGGCGGGGTATACGCGGTTTGGGAGAGCATGCTTGCGCTGGGCATAAATTTTTATCTGTATGCCGCGGCCGCGCTGCTTGCAGTGCCTGCGTTCGGCTTGCTGTATTTTGCCGCAGACCCCGGCGCAAAGGGCAAGGCGCGCATAAACGCCCGCGCGGTCATGTTCAACGCGATGTTGCTGTTTACATATTTATTTCTTGCGCTGATAGCCGTCAACTTGATAATCAAGTTCAGCTTTGAAAACAACGCCGAGATAATACGGCGCATAGTGCTGCCTGCGATTTTGGCGTTTGACATTGTGATAGGCGCAGGAATATACGTGCTGCTGCACAACAGGGCAGTGTCGCAGGGTCGAGGATAAAATTGCGCGGTTGAACTGCCGCCGGCATTTCTTACGGGTTTAATTTAATAATATACGGAGGAAGTTATTATGCCTATAATCAGAGTGGAGTCGAGGCCGCTGTCATACGAAAAAAAGAAGGAAATTGCAAAGGTGTTCACCGATGAGTTTCATAAAATTACCGGAATACCCAAAGATCCCATAGTGATAACCTTTCATGACCTGTCGCCGGAGCACATTGCAAGCGGCGGAGAGATGCTGCCCGAGCAGCTTAAAGCACAGCAAAAGAAATAATTTTGCGCCGGTTTCCGTACAGATTAAAGCCCCCCGCCCCAAGTAGTGGCAGCCTGACACATAAACGCGGTTAGCAATAAAAAACCATAGCACATCAAACCGCCCTCACGCACGAAATGCGCGAGGGCGGTTTTCCATTTCAATGAAGCGTATTGCTTTGAAACTGCTCTAAATTTCAAGTTGATTGACTATAGCTAAAGAGCTAACGGTCTAACGAGCGGATTTTTGCTAAAGAGCAAAAGAAGTAACTCTATACCTTTAGATGCGGCAACAGTATTTACTTTCCGCCCACGTTCCAGTTATCCGCGGCGTTTCCGAAGCTGTCAAAGAACGAGCGCGCCGCAACATCGTCGCCGGCGATAAGCGGAATCTCCTCCACTACCGCGCCGTTTTCCAGTATCAGCAGCCTGCCTGCGCTGTCGCCCTTTTTAACCGGCGCGCGAAGCTGTCCGCTGAGTTCAAACTCCACCTGCCTTGCGGGCGGGCTGCTGCGCTCGGCAAACACATGATAGCTGCGCTGCGGATATACCGATACCGTATCCGCCTTGCCGCCCTTTATCGCCGCCTGCACGTCCAGCGGCTTGTCCTTGTCCACCAGCATTACACTGCGGTAGTTGGCAAAGCCGTGGTTGAGCAGCCCTGACGCTGCGGCAAACCGCGTCTTGCTGTCGGGCGCGCCTATGATAACGGCAATCATGCGCATATTGTCGCGCTGCGCGGTTGCGCTAATGCAGTGCCCCGCCTCGGCGGTATAGCCGGTCTTTCCGCCGTCGCAGCCGCGGTAAAAGCGCACAAGCTTGTTGGTATTTGTCATCTCGGTAAACCGGTCGGCGTTGTGCACAAACTTATCCATCCATATGGAGCTTGCGGAAAAATAATTGGGATATTTCAAAAGCTCGGCGGTCATTGTTGCAACGTCCTTGGCGGTGGAATACTGCGACGGCCTGGGCAGTCCCGTGCTGTTTGAAAACAGCGTGTCGTTCATGCCGAGGCTCTGCGCCTTTTGGTTCATATCCTGCACAAAGGCCTCCTCGCTGCCGCTGACCGCCTCAGCCAGCGCGTAGGTGGCGTCGTTTGCCGAACAGATTATTACGCTTTTGATAAGTTCGGACACCTTGTAATTTCTGTCCGCGTCCAAAAACACCTGAGAGCCGCCCATGCCCGCGGCTTCGCGGCTGACGGATATTTCGCCCTCGGGGTCAAGCGCGCCTTTTTCTATGCTCTCATACACCAGCACAAGCGACATTATTTTGCACATGGAGGCTATGGGCAGCCGCCTGTCCTCGTTTTGGGCGTGTATAACCGTGCCCGTCTCGTAATTTACCATATAGGATGCCTTGACACCGTCGGGCACAGCGGGAGCGGCCAGCGCCGGCTGCATTGCAAGCCCCGCGGCTGCAATGACGGCGATTGCGGCAAGTACCAATTTCTTCATGAGCGTCTCCTTGAAAACCTTGTGACGGCAAAGCGTGCGGCGGTTTCTCCGCACATCTTTCCGTGCATTTATATTCTGCATTTGCCGGGCATTTTATTCAAGGAGACACAAAAGCTGCGCGGCTGCCGTAAACTGCCGCGTTTTATGCTAAGACGATTCAAAAATAAACGTGTTGCATTTACACAAACAGGTTGAACGGGCGTATGATGAGTCCGATGACCAAAACCTCATACAATCCGCCCAAAAGCGACAGCACAAAAAACACCGCCGCCGCTGAAAAGAGGTCGCGTATTCCAAAAAAACTTCGGTATCGTTGAAAGCTGAGCGTCAGCCTTATGCCGTATACGCTGAAAAGGTTTAAAAATGTTATGACTATGACCTGCTGCGGGAGTATGAGCAGTATGCTGTTTGCAAAACCTATCACGCCGTATAATGTCACCGTGGCGGCGATTACCGCGCCGGCGATGAAGCCGCGGTAGAGCACGAATAAAAATTTGAGCGGCAACAGATACACAGACAGCGAAAACAACATAAGCATGAGCATAAACTGGAAGCTCACTATTATGCGCTTGAAAAAAAGAGTTGCAAGCGACAGATTGGGATTGAACACTATGAGTATGTAGTCGGCGGAATGTTCATATAAAAACAAAAACGAGCGCGCAAACCCGGAAAAGAACAGCCCCAGCACCACACCGGCCGCAAACAGCAGATACATTGCCAAAAACACTGCCTTGTTCTCACGCAGCGTGCATACAATAAGCCTTGTAAGATAAAGCTTTAAATTGAAAAAAAAGTACCGCATGGTACTAATATATTATGCTTGGCGCATAAAAACCATGCGGAACGATATTTTTTTAAAACAACCTGTGTTTAGAGGGGCTATATCGCAGTAAGGCACTTAAGGCCGAACAGTTTAAAATGATTAGATTAGCTTTTGTTAGCAGTAATTATATTGACTTACTTGTTAATTGCCTGCAGCCTCAAAGCGTTTGCATTTTAGCCGCACAGTATGTGCGCGCTGTAGCTCAAAAACTCCGAGCAGCGCACCGTTCCGCTGCTTTCGCTCTGCAGCAGCCAGGCAGGGCTTTGCGGGCTGCCGTGCAGCAGCGCATAATCCAGCGCGTTTTGTATGGCCTTTCTCACCGCGGACGGCGAGCTTTTGTGCATATTTGCAATGCTTTGGTATACCTCGCAAAACGGGCGGTTTGCCGCTCCCTGCCCTGCGCGCAGCAATATGCCGTCCAATGCGTAGCCGAAACCCTTGTGCTTAGGGCTCAGCCCGCACTGCAAAAGATATGTGTAAATACCGCTGCGGCTGCAATCCATGCCACTATATTAACACCGGCTGCTCCGGTACGCAATTATTTTCCGGCGTCAACCATCCATTCGGCAAAAACCGCGTAACCGCGCGTGGGGTCGTTGATAAATACATGCGTAACCGCGCCGACCAGTTTTCCGTTTTGCAGTATCGGACTGCCGCTCATGCCCTGCACTATGCCGCCCGTGCTCTCAAGCAATGTCTTGTCGGTTATCTTTATCACCATGCTCTTGTCGGTGGGCTTGTTTTGATAGTTTACCTTTACTATCTCTATGTCATACTCCGCGGGCTGGCTGCCGCTGAGCGTGGTGAGCAACACTGCCTTGCCGGGGCGTACTTCGCCCTTTTTGAGCACCTCCACCGGCTTTGGATACAGGCTGTTTGTAATAGGCTTATCCAGCTTGCCGAACACGCCCAGCGTGAGGTTTTTGTCAAGCTCGCCTATAGATTTGGAGGAATTTACAAACACGCCCTTGAGTTCGCCCGTTCTGCCGCGCACACCCTTGGTTACGCCGGTTATCGTGCAGTTAAACACCTTTCCGGACAGCAGCTCCAGCGGATACTGCGCGTCCGCATCGGTTACCGCGTGTCCGAGCGCGCCGAACCTGCCGCTCGGGCACACATATGTGAGCGTGCCTATCCCTAAGGTGTCCTCCTTTACCCAGAGCCCCGCCTTGTAAGTGTTTGTCAGCATATCCAGCGCGGGCGTGATTGTTGTGCTCAGCTCCTTGCCCTGACGGCGGAGAGTAAGCTCAAGCGGCTTGCCCGCGTTTTCCGGAAGGTTTACCGCGCCCGAGAGCTCGTCGGCCGTGTTTATCTCTTTGCCGCCTGCCTTTATTATTATGTCACCGTTTTTGATGCCGCTGCCCTTTGTTGTATCTATCAGTCCGTCCTTTGTCAGCACCTCATTTTTGCCGATAATGACCAGCCCTACGTTCTTAAGCGTCATGCCCACCGGGCTTCCGCCTACATATACGCGCTCGGGCGCGGCGGCCGCGGCAAAGGCGGGCATAGCCTTAAACGCCGGGGTGAGCAGGCAAAGAGCAAGGATGCAAAGGGTTATCCGCAAAAAACTTTTCTTCATAATAAAAAACTACTCCCACTTTGTCGTGGGAATAGTTTCTGCCCAATGATTTAAAAATATTCGCCGCTGCGGGGAAATTAATAAAGGATATTAAACCCCAGGGCAAGCCTTGAACCCGCGCCTTTGGCGCTTTCCGTCCCCAAGGGCGGGGCTTTATACCCTTTGACGGCGTCGCAAAAACATACTTGCAAGCAAATATTTTGCTCCTGGTATAGTTAAGCACAGATTTTACAGTGTATAAGTTAAGCACCGAGTCAAGTCATTGAAATGCTGCACTGCTTAAGTAAACGTGCTGCTTAAGCTCTGCAAAAAGCACGCAGACAAATTACACTTGCGTACGCGGCAATTTTGGGGTGAATGCATTAACCGGCTTAATCCGGGGAATGCATCTTTTTAGCCTGCGGAATGTATCTTTGCCTTTTCGCTCTGCGCCCAGGCAAGCAGCTCTTCCGCGTGTGCTACGGCGCTCTTGCCGCCGCTGCCTATGCCGGCGAGCCGGGCGATTTCCTCGACGTGGCGGCTCTTGTCTATGCCGCGCACAGTAGATACCGTCCTGCCGCCTGTTTCACGCTTTTCTATCAAAAAACACTCGTCAGCCATTGCGCAAATAGCCGGTGAATGCGTCACGCATACCACCTGCGCCGCTACGGATATAGACGCTATCTTTTGCGCCACCACGCTTGCGGTTACGCCTGATATGCCGGCGTCGATTTCGTCAAACACAAGCGTTTCCAGACCGTCAAGCTTTGCGGTTATGCACTTTATGGCAAGCATAAACCTGCTCATCTCGCCGCCGCTTATCACCTTTGCAAGGCTCTTTAAGGGCTCGCCGCTGTTTGCCGAGAGCAAAAACTCCACGCTGTCGCCGCCCTGCAGCGACAGCCGGCTTTCAAGCTGCTGACGGGTTACCGTAGGCTCAAAGCTTACGCTGAGCGCCGCGCCCTTCATGTTGAGCTGGCCGAGTTCGCGCATAATCTCCTGCTCCAACCGCTTTGCGCCCGCGCGCCTTATCCTGCTTATTACATTATAACGCGCGTGCACTGCGTCAAGCGCCGCATCCAACTTTTTTTGCAGCTGTCCGATAAGCTCGTCGGCGCGCTGTATGCGCTCGTAATCCGTGCCCACTCGCTCGCCGTAGGCAATTACATCCTCGACGGTTGCGCCGTATTTTTTTCTTAGCCGCCTGAGCTGCTCCAGCCTGTCCTCTATCTTGTCCGCGCGGCGCTCGTCAAACTCAAGCTCTGCCGCAAACCTTGAGGCGGCATCAAATATGTCGTCAATTTCGTATTTTACGCTCTGCAGCCTTTCGGACAGCGCGGAAAGCTCGTCGCTCAAGCCCTCTGTGCGCCGCAGCGCGTATGCCGCCGCAGCCGCTGATTGGGAGGCACCGTATTCTCCGGACAGCGCCGCGCACGCCTCGTCAAGCGCCTGCGATATCTTTGCGCCGTTTTTCATGAGCTCGCGCTCGCCTTGCAGGGTCTCCTCCTCGCCTGCACGTAGATTTGCGGAGGTTATTTCCTCAATTTGAAAGCTGTAAAGGTCAAGCAGCCTTGCGCGCTCGGCGTCGCTGCCGCCAAGGTCGTCAAGTTCGGCAATCAGCGCGCGTGCGCTGCCTATCTCGGCGGCAAGCGCCTGCTTTTCCGCGTCAAGCTCATCGCCGCAGTAGCTGTCAAGGAGCTGTATGTGAGTAGACGGCCTGAGCAGCGATACGTGCTCGGACTGGCCGTATACGTCAATCAACCGGGCGGTCACGCCGCGCAGCATGGACGCGGTGACGGTGCGGCCGTTTAGCCTGATATCACCCTTTCCCTCAGCGGTGAGCGTGCGGCTGATTATCAGCGTGCTCTCCGGCTCAAACCCAAGCTCCTGCAAATGGCTTAAAACCGCGCCGCTGTCCGTTTCAAACACAGCCTCGGCCTGCATGGACTCCGCGCCGCGGCGCACAAGCGTTCTGTCCGCCTTGCCGCCCAGCACGAAATTGAGCGCGTCAAGCATTACGCTTTTGCCCGCGCCCGTTTCTCCTGATAATATATTTAGTCCGCCGCACAGCTCTATGTCTGCGCTTTCAATTATTGCGGCGTTTTTTACAGTCAATCTCCTAAGCATGGCGCGTCCTCACATGAGCCGTGAAATTTTTTCCAGCACTCCCGCCACTGCGTCCTTTGAGGTAACCACTATCAGCAGCGTGTCGTCGCCCGCAACGCAGCCCAGCATCTCGGCAAACCCAAGCTTATCGATTGCCATAGCGGCGGCGTTGGCACTGCCGCTTATGGTCTTAATTACAATCAGGTTTTCTGCGCTGGATATGGATATCACCGACTCGCGGAACAGGTTCAGGAACTTGTTGGAAATCTTTTGCTCTCCCATGTCCACCGCGGCGTACTTATGCTTTTTGTTGTCGGACAGAACCTTTATCAGACCCAGCTCTTTGATGTCGCGGGAAATTGTTGCCTGAGTGACCTCGATTCCCGCCTTTTTGAGCGCAAGCGAAAGCTCTTCCTGAGTTTCAATCTCCTGCTTAGTTATGATATCAAGAATCTTTGACTGCCGTGCAGACCTCATAGCGCCGTACTCCATTTGTTTAATTTTGTCAGCAGTTTGCCGTAAAAGCCGTCTTCTCTTATTCGTATAAACTTTGCGCTTATATCGCTGCGCCGGATTGTTATGCTTTGCTTGCCGGTATACTCTGCGGCGGCCTCACCGTCCGCGCTTATGATAACCCGTGAGTTTGTAAGCGTGCGCACGGTTATGCTCTCGTCAATTGACACCACCACCGACCGCGAATGCAGCGAGTGCGCGGCCACCGGCTGCACAATCACAGCGCGCACGTCCGGCGCAAGCACAGGCCCGCCGCAGGACAGCGAATACGCTGTCGAACCCGTGGGCGTGGACACAATCAGCCCGTCCGCCACAAACCTGTCAATGAGCTTGTCCCCCGCGTAAGCCTCCAGCCGAACCACGCGGCTCAGGCTGCCCACGGCATTTTCACGCATGAACGTAAACTCGTTGAGCGCGGTGTATATCCTGCCGTCTATGCTGCTCTCAAGCATTGCGCGCTCTTCCAAGCGGTAACGCCCCTCGGCAAGGCAGGCTATGCCCTCCTCAAGTCCCGGCCCGTCGATTTCCGACAGAAACCCAAGCGAACCCGTGTTTACGCCCAGCAGCGGTATGCCCGCGCGCGCCGCCTGAGATGCAATTTTGAGCAGCGTGCCGTCTCCGCCGAATACCATCAAATGAGTTATTCCGCAAAAATCCTCGCCAAACACCTCTGCCTGCATAAGCCCGGATATGCCGCTGTGCACGGCATAGGGTATGCCGCGCTCATCTAAGAGAGCGGCCGCCTGCTTGGTGCGGACAAGCCCCTTGTCCTTTTCGGTGTTGGTATATATGCCTATTTTCATGCCAATAAAGCTCCGGCCGCAAGCGGCGCAAGGGATTGCTGTGCTAAAGTTAACTTAAAAAGTTGCGGGCAGCTCTTTAAGGGCATTAAAGCCTGAAAAACAAGCTTTTTTGCATCTGCTCGCACAAATAATATACTATAAAACTTATAAATATACAAACATTTTTTGCATAAAAGCGGTTTTTTGCGGGATTTTATTCATTTTTTAAGTATATGCAGCAGGTATTCATGATTCATACCCTGCTCACGCAGCGGGGCGGAAACAGCGCCCGTTACCTCTGCGCCAAGGCCGCCGGCAAACTCGCGCATATCGGCTATAAGGCGGCTGTGCACCGCCTTGTCGGTTACAATTCCGCGGCGGTTTAACGCCTGCCTGCCCGCCTCAAACTGCGGCTTTAACAGCGCCACGCCCTCGCCGCCGCGCTCTAAAAGCGACAGCAGCGGCGCAAGCACCAGCTTAAGCGAAATAAAGCTGAGGTCGGCGCAGAAAAAGCTTACGCCGGGAAAGTCCCGCGCATCAAGGCTGCGGCAGTTTACGCCGTCTCGGGCTTCTACGCGAGGGTCTGAAGCAACCGCGGGGTGCAGCAGCTCCTTGCCTACGTCCGCCGCATACACCTTTGCCGCGCCCTTTTCCAGCAGCACCTGCGTAAATCCGCCTGTCGATGCGCCGGCGTCAAAGCATACCTTGCCGCTGACGGAAATGTCAAAGCTTTCAAACGCGGCAAGCAGCTTGTACGCGCCGTTGCTGACATAGCCTGCAGTGCGCACCTCCACGGTGTCGCCCTCGCTTGCCTGCTGCGACGCCTTTGCCGTGCGCCCATTTATAATCACCTCGCCGCGGGCTGCCGCCTCTTTGGCCTTTGTGCGTGAGCTGAAATAACCTTTTTCCGTAAGATACAGGTCTAACCGCACAGGCGCTTTACCTCCGCGGCGACGCACTCTGCGGTTATACCGGCGGCGGCAAGCTGGCTGAGCTGGGATGCGTGCGGCACAAACTCGTCGCCCGGCCCGATGCGCACTATCGAGCGCGGCGCAAACTGCGGGTTTTTGGCATAGTACGCGCACACCGGCCCGAAAAGCCCGCAGCTCTCGGCGGATTCCTCAACGATTATCAGCGCGCTGCCGGCTAAGGCACTGAGCAGCCCGGTGTCTATGGGCTTTAACAGCCGTGCGTCGGTAACTCCGGGGAAAACTCCGGACTGACTTGCGCCGTCAATGCATATTTTAAGCGCGGCGTTGCCGTATGAGATTATGTGCACGCCGCATTTTTGCTCAATCAGCGTCTGCCATTTATCAAGCGGAGCGCGCGCGCCTTGAGGCTCAATCTCGCCGCCGTAACAGGTGCCGTAGCGCAGCGCAAGCGGGCGGTCAAAGCCTGCGGAATATTCCAGCCACTCTTTGAGCGAGTTTAAATCGCGCGGAACGGCGACGGTCATGCCCGGCATGGACATGAGCAGCGCAGGGTCGTAAATGCCTTGATGCGTCTTTCCGTCGCTGCCGGTAAAGCCCGCGCGGTCAATTAGCAGCACCGCAGGCAGTGAGTTCAAGCAGATGTCCATCAGTATCTGGTCGTACGCGCGCTGCATAAACGAGGAGTACACGGCAAAATAAGGCTTTAAGCCGCCTGCGGCAAGTCCGCCGGCAAAGGTTGATGCGTGGGCCTCGGCTATGCCTGCGTCAAAAAAGCGGTTTGGGAGAGCCTGTCTGAACGGTTCTAACCCGGTGCCCTCCGCCATTGCTGCGGTTATTGCGCAAATCTCCGGGCGGTTTGCGGCAAGCTCGGTTAAAATTTTGCCCGCCTGCTTGGAAAACACGCTTTCACCGGGCTGAAGACCGGACTTTACGCCGTGGAATTTTTCCGGTGAGCTCTGCGCAAGGCGGCTGCCCTTGCCCTTTTCCGTTATCACGTGCAGCAGCACGGGAGCATCGGCATTTGCGGCAAGCTTAAACGCGCGCACAAGCTCTTTTATGTTGTGGCCGTCGTATGTGCCGGAATATTTGAGCCCGAAATGCTCAAAGAGTATGTGCTCGGTGACCATGTTCCGGAAGAAATCTCGCGTGCGCTCGGTGAGCCTTAGCATGGGCTTGCCTATCAGCGGCACGGCCTTGAGCGTGCTTGACACCGCGCGCTTGAACCCTCTGTAGCGCCTTGTAAGCCGCAGCTTGGTCAGGCTGCGTGTGAGCGCGCCCACGTTTTTGGATATGGACATTCCGTTGTCATTGAGCACGATTATCAGCCTGCCCGAAAGCTCCCCGGCATTATTGAGCGCCTCAAACGACTGGCCGCCCGTGAGCGAGCCGTCGCCTATCACTGCAATTACATGGTGGTCCTGCCCCTTTATATCGCGCGCGGCGGCAAGCCCAAGCGCCGCGGACAGAGCAGTGCTGCTGTGGCCTGAGGTAAACGAGTCGCAGCCGCTTTCGGTCATATCGGGAAAGCCCGACAGTCCGCCCTCCAGCCGCAGCGTGTTTATCCTGTCCAGCCTGCCGGTCAAAATTTTGTGCGCATAACACTGGTGCCCTACGTCAAGCACCACCTTGTCACGGTTAAAATCAAACACCGTGCCCAGCGCGACGGTGAGCTCCACCACGCCCAAATTGGACGCAAGATGCCCGCCGTTGCCGTGCACGGCTCCGATTATCGCGGCGCGTATTTCTGCTGCAACCTCACCAAGCTGTTCATTAGTAAGGCCGCGCAGCGCGCCCGCGTCAAATCCCGGTTTCAAGTACTTCATATCTGCTCCGACCGTTTTATCCGTCATACATGACTTTCTCAAATCTATTATTAATCTTTACTATATGGATTATTAAATCTATAAGTCTGCGTCAGCTCAACCGCAATATCAAAACTTTTGAAACTTGCTCAGGAGCGCGCCCATCCTTGACACTATGCGGCGGTTGTTTTCTATTGCGTATTTTTTGCCGAGCGCCTTGCCGCCCACCGTAAGCGAGGCTATGAACGCAGACATCACTATGCCTGCAAGCGCGCTGTCCGCGGTCAGTCCGTAATCAATGAGCTGCAGCGCCAACGACGCGCCCAGCGCTCCGCTGACTATGCCGCACATATCGCCGATTACGTCCGCGCACACGTTGGCTACCTTTTCCGCATTTTCTAATATCGCAAAAGCCGCCCTGTCGCGCGGTTTCAATCCCCTTGCGAAAGCCTCGGGCGGACAGGCG
This sequence comes from uncultured Clostridia bacterium, assembly GCA_964587785.1. GTDB lineage: Bacteria > Bacillota > Clostridia > Christensenellales > HGM11417 > CAZPMG01. Next base: position 26,582 of record CAZPMG010000005.1, on the reverse strand, counting down.
CACACTGCGGACGCCACCGCATCAAATATAATGTTGACAACAATGAGCACGGCAAGCATGGCAAAGGATACCAGCATACCTGTGTTGGTGACCAAAAATTCTGATATTGCGGAAAAAGACAGCGAAAAAACAAAAGTCCACAAAAACATACGCAGGGCAAAGGCATACTGCCCGCCCTTTTGCGGGATTTTGTCCGCGCCGTCCGGCTTTTTTGTGGATTGCATTTTTAACCGCCTGCCGTCCCTGACCGTGGACGTTACTTAAAGGGGAAAAGCCCTTTAAGTAATCTTATGCTCACCGGGCGGCTTTTATCTCTTTTAAAGAGTTTGTCCGCTCCAAAAGCCGCGGTCAGGCTAAAAACGCAGGCGTCTATTTGTTTCTGCCGGACAGCCAGAGCGCAAGCCCGCGCAAAAATGACGCGTCTGCGCCAATATTATTTAAACAGTCAAGCGCGCTTTCCGTGTGCTCATTGGCAAGGTTCCTTGCCCTCTCCAGGCCGAATAATCCCGGATATGTCAGCTTTGCGCCGTCCTTTTCCGTGGCCTTGCCCAGCATTTCGCTGTCGCCGCTTACGTCTAAAATATCGTCGGTTATCTGAAACGCCAGCCCCAGCGAGCGCGCATAGTTTTTGAGCGGGCTAAGCTGGCTCTCATTCGCGCCGCCGCACAGCGCGCCGCTTATCACAGACGCCTCCAGCAGCTTTGCCGTCTTGTGCAGGTGAATGTATTCAAGCTCCTGCAAGCCGCCGTCAGCGCGGCCTTCCTGCCCCATGTCCGCGCACTGGCCGCCAACCATACCCAGCGCGCCCGCGGCAATTGCCACGGCGTTTGCGGCGGCTGTCTGCGCACTGCCGCCGCTTAAACAGGCCTCAAGCATAGTCTCATACGCAAGGTTGAGCAGCGCGTCGCCCGCAAGCACGGCCATTGCCTCGCCAAATACGCGGTGGTTGGTGGGCTTGCCGCGCCGCATATCGTCGTTGTCCATGCAGGGCAAATCGTCGTGTATCAGCGAATAGGTGTGTATCATCTCCACCGCAAGCGCAAAGGGCAGCGCGGGCTGCGCATCGCCGCAAAACATCGCGCAGGCGGACAGGCACAGCACCGGCCGTATGCGCTTGCCGCCCTGAAAGATGCTGTAGCGCATGGCGGACAGCAGCGGTTCGGGTACGGCCTTAAGCTTTTCAAACCGCAGCTTCAGCGCATCCTCAAATTGCTGCGCATAGGCATTGTATTTTATGTTAAAATCAGACATCGCCATCCTTGAGCAGCTTGTCAAGCTGCTCTTTTAAAACCGTAACCTTGCCGCGCCCCTCAGACAACGCCTTGAGCGCGCTTTCAAAATGCTCTATACCGCTGCGGAACAGCTCTATGCTGCCGTCCACGGTTATATCCTCTTCGCCCAGCTTTTCGGCAATCTCCTCAAGCCTTTGCAAATCCTGTTCAAATGCCATCTTTAACCTCACTTTGTCTGCTCTCCGCGCTCTCTATGCGTGCGGACGCGCGTCCGTCATAAAATCCGATTTCCACCGCCTGCCCCGGTTTTAGCAGGCTTACACGCCCTATTGGTGCGCCGCCCGCGCTTACGCGTGCGTAACCCGCTCTGAGCGTGCGCACGGGGTCCGCCGCGCCCAGCTTTGTGCGGGCAAGCTTTAGCCTTGAATCTTTTAAATCAAGCGTTTCCGCCGCGCGCCGGCTTACAAGCCCTGCCGCGCCCGACAGTCTTGCCCCCGCCGCGCTGAACCTGAGGCTTGCCGAAGAACCCAGCTTCCTGCCGCAGCGGTGCAATCTTTCCGCCGCGCGCTCAAGCTTTAATGCCGCGCCCTTGCGCAGCCGCGCCGCCGCCGAAGTCAGCCTTTCCATGGCAAGCGGCAGCGAAAACACCGCAAGCTCGGCGGCCGCAGAGGGCGTGGGAGCGCGCAAGTCTGCGGCAAAGTCAGCAAGCGAAAAGTCCGTTTCATGCCCCACCGCGGTTATTATCGGGGTGCGCATGGCATAGACCGCGCGCACAACGCTTTCCTCGGAAAACGCATGCAAGTCCTCAAAACTGCCCCCGCCGCGTGCAAGTATTACAACGTCCAGCCCTCTCACGTCCGCGGCTTTGAGCGCGCGGCATATCTGCGAGGGCGCTTCCGTACCCTGAACCTGAACGGGAAAAACCTCTATGTCAACATTAGGATTACGCCTGCGGCTTACGTTTAATATGTCCTGAAGCGCGGCTCCGCTCTGGCTGGTGACCACGCCGATTTTCATGCCGTACTCAGGCACAGGCACCTTGTGCGCCTGTGAAAACAGCCCTTCCTTTTCCAGCTGCTCCTTTAGCCGCGCATAGCGCAGATGCTGCTCGCCCTGGCCGTCGCCACGCTCCATGCGGCTGACATTAAAGCTCAGCTTGCCCGCCTTTACATAAAACGACGGGCGGCCGCGCGCGGTTATGCGCATTCCGTTTTCAGGAATCAAGCCGCGCGCAGGGTGGTTTATGCCAAAGCAAGTGCACGATATAGACGCCTGCTCGTCCTTCAATACAAAAAAGGCGTTGCCGCCACTTACGGACATATTGGATACTTCGCCGTAAACCCTTATGTCGTGCAGCAGCTCCTCCGCCTCAAAGATGTTTTTGATGTAAGTGCAAAGCTGCGTAACCGATGCAGTCAAAGCGCCCGCCCTCCCATTTGACCGGACACAAGCGCGCGCGCGGCGTCCAGCGTGTTGCAAAGAAGCATTGCTATGGTCATGGGGCCCACTCCGCCGGGCACGGGCGTTATGTAGGACGCCACCGCGCTTACGCCCTCAAAATCTACGTCGCCGCAGAGCTTGCCGTCCACGCGGTTTATGCCGACGTCGATTACAACGGCGCCCGGCTTTACCATGTCGGCGGTGATGAGTTTGGGCTGCCCCGCGGCGGCTATTATAATATCCGCGCGGCTAAGCTCGGCTCTTAAATCCGCCGTGCGGCTGTGGCACATTGTGACGGTGGCGTTTGCCTCAAGCAGCATCAGCGAAACCGGTTTGCCCACTATTGCGCTGCGCCCCACAACGGCGGCGCGCTTGCCCTCAAGGTCTATGCCCGCGCTCTTTAAAAGCTCCATGCACCCCAGCGGCGTGCAGGACCTGTGCCCCGGCCTGCCAAGCTGCAGCAGCCCGGCGTTAAGCGGATGAAAGCCGTCAACGTCCTTGCGGCTGTCAACCGCCGACAAAACCCTTGCGGTGTCAATGCCCTTGGGCAGCGGAAGCTGAATAAGTATGCCGTGCACGTTTGCGTCCGCATTGAGCGCGCTTATCAAATCGAGCAGGGCGCGCTCGCCGGCGTCTGCGGGCAGCCGGTAAGAATACGAGCGAATGCCCGTCTGCTCGCACGCCTCTGCCTTTTTTTTGACATACAGCGCGGAGGCGGGGTTATCGCCCACAAGCACCACCGCAAGCCCTATGTTTTTGCCGTGCGCCTTTTTGAAAGCGGTTACGCCCTCTCTTACCCTTTCGCGTATCCTCGCGGAAATCGCCTTGCCGTCAATTATCCTTGCTGTCATTTCCGACCCCTGTGATAAAATTTGAAAGTACTCCGTTTATGAATCCCGCGCTGCTGTCACCCGAGTAAATCTTGGAGAGCTCGAGCGCCTCGTTTACTGAAACCTTGTGCGGGATGTCCGGCATATAGCGCATCTCGTAGAGCGCAAGCAGCATTATCGCCATGTCGCATTTGAACACCCGGCCCGAGCCGTAACGGCGGAAAGTGGCCTCTATGTCTGACTTAAGTTCGTCAAACCGGTCTATTACTCCAGAATAAACCTCGTTCATATACTCTTCGGCCGCCGCGTCAAGGCTGCTCTCCACGGCAAGCTCATGCGCGGTAAAGTCGTTTTTTTCACCCACAAAGATGTATTCGTATACCAGTTTAAACGCGCATTCCCGCGCAAGTTTTCTCATATTCGCTCCTGTTTTTTTAAGGGGCAAAGCCCGGTGCTTGCCCGGGCTTTGTTGATGTTTTAATTGACCGCCGCAGCGGCGCTTAAATCAGCGCAGGGCGGAAAAGTTTTGTCAGCCGTGCGCGTCGCCCTCGGATGCGGCCGGCTTGTCCTCGGCAAATTCAACGTCGTGTATGAATATGTTGACCTTGAGCACCTTGTATTCCGTCATGGTTTCCACCGCGCGCTTGACGCTCTGCTGGATTTTAAACGCCACGTCGGGCACCTTGTAGTTGTGCCTTACGCGCACGGAAATATCCACAAATATGCCCTCGCGGTAAAAGTCAAGCTTGACGTCCGGCCTGTACCTGACGCCGGATTTTTTGACCACCCCGGACGACTTGTCGCAGGCAACGCCCTCGACCTCTTCCGCAGCAAGCATTATTATACTGCTCAGGATATTGCGAGAGTATGAAACGCTCCCGCCCCGGCTACCTATAAGCCCGTGCTTTTCCAAGGTAATCCTCCTAATAATATTTTTTGCCCGGCGCAGCGCCTGCGCTTATTACAGTTTACAAACCCAATCCGCAGCGCGGCGGCACGCGCACGCCTTGCGGCAGAGCGCACATGAGCATCAGCGGCACAAATACACAGCGGGAATATTCTATATTATACCATATTTTTGGCTATTTTTCAACGGTTTATACCAATTATGCTCAGCGGTTTTAGCCGTTGTCTTTTTTGGAGCGCTTGTTTGACAGCGAGTTGAGAATCAGCATCACTCCGAAAATTATCCCGATTACCAAAAACACGCCCAGCATTCCTACGCCGGTTATTATAAGGCTGTTTTTAAGGTTTTCCATATCTATTGCAATCAACAATGATTTTAACATATTTGAGGTCTCCTATTACATTCCGAGTATGCCGGGCACTATGGAAAGAATTATACCGCCGGCTATAACCGAGGCAATCTGCCCGGATACGTTTGCGCCCACCGCGTGCATAAGCAGATGGTTTTCCGGATCTGCTTCAAGTCCCATCTTCTGCACCACGCGCGCAGACATGGGGAATGCCGAAATTCCGCAGGCGCCTATCATGGGGTTGATTTTGTTTTTAGAGAACAGGTTGATAAACTTTGCAAACAGCACGCCGCCTATGGTGTCGAACACAAACGCAAACAGGCCAAGTCCCATTATGAGCGCAGTCTGCCATGTCAAAAATGCCGAGTAATGCATTTTAAAGGCTATGGTTATGCCCAGCAGCAGCGTAACAAGGTTTGCAAGCACTTTTGCCGCGGTGTCTGAAAGCGAATCAAGCACCGTGCACTCGCGCAGCAGGTTGCCGAACATCAAAAAGCCCACAAGCGCTATGGACGCGGGCGCGATTATTCCCGCTATCACCGTAACGATTATCGGAAACAGTATGCGCGTAAGCTTTGTAACCTGCTTGGGGTTGTAGGGCATCTTTATTGCGCGCTCTTTTTTTGTGGTCACAAGCCTTATGGATGCCGGCTGTATGACGGGAACAAGCGCCATGTAGGAATATGCCGCCACAGCTATCGCGCCGAGATACGGGCTGCCCGGGGGCAGCAGTATGTTGGAGACCAATATGGAGGTCGGGCCGTCGGCCGCGCCGATTATGGCTATGGAAGCGGACTCCGCAAGGTCAAAGCCCACCAAGGTTGCTAAGATGAGCGTAAGGAATATGCCCACCTGCGCCGCTGCGCCGAAGAATATCAGCTTGGGGTTTGAGAGCAGCGGCCCAAAGTCAATCATTGCGCCAATGCCGATAAACAGCAGCAGCGGAAACAGCTCTGCCGTTTCGATGCCGGCTTTAAACAAAAACTCTATGATTCCCTCGGTCTCAATGCCGCCGGGAAGCACTTGGTCGAGCACACCGGAAAACGGTATGTTCACAAGTATTGCGCCAAATCCCATGGGCAGCAGCAGTGCCGGCTCCATGTTCTTTGCGATGGCAAGGTAGATAAGCAGGCCGCCTATGCCCCACATGACGATCATCTGCCAGTTGCTTGCCAGCTCGACTACGCCTTCGATTAAAAACTTCAAATACTCCATATGTCCCTCCCGGAAGCCGGTGAATTTTCTTTAGTAATACGGCAGCGGTTAATGCGCAAAACGTTTTAATAGCCATGCCGCCGCAATGCAGAAACCGCACTTAAAAACGGCATAGTTTAAGGAGTTTTAAAGGAAAAACGCGCCAAAGCAACGTTTTGCCAATCCTGCCCCATTTTAAAATTTATTATACCAGTTTTGCCGGTTATGTGCAAACAATATACGCCGTTAAAAAAGTTTTCACCCTGTTAAATTAAAAATCCTGCGTCATTACCGGCGGCTACAGCATATCTATTCCGCGGTACGCAGAGCCGAGCAGCAGGCATACATCTGCGCTGCCCGAAAGCTTTTCGTGCGCGCGTGCCGCCGCTTCCTTCGATTGGAACGCGCCGAATACGCCTCCGCCGCTGCCCGTCATGCGCACAAACTCTGCGCCGGAAGCGTTGAGCAGGGCGATATTTTTGCCTACGTCCGCGCTCAGGCCGCGCGCCGCATCCTCAAGCGCATTGAAGCTGTGCGCATTGAGCGCCGCAAGGTCGCCGCTTTGATACGCGTCTATCAGCGCGGTTTTTTCCGGCGCTTTAAAGCGTTGCTCAGCATCAAACCTTGCGTATGCCTGCGCCGTGCTGACATGACCGCCGCACAGCAGCACAAAGTGCATATGCCTGCACTGCAGAGGCTCAAGCACCTCGCCTCGGCCGCTCACCCACGCGGCACCCCCGCGCAGCATAAAGCTTGTGTCCGAGCCGCACCCCGCGGCAAGCTCCTTGAGCGCCGCGCTGTCGGTTATTCCGTACAACTCTGCAAGCCCGGCTATTACGCCCGCCGCGTCCGCGGACGAGCCGCCCATGCCCGCACCCGCGGGTATGCCCTTTCTTATGCTTATGTCCGCGCCGGGCGTGCCAAACTCTTTGCAGAACTTAGCGGCGGCAAGCACTGCGGTGTTTACCTCGTCAGGCACGTACATGCTGCAGTCACAGTTGATACGTTCGTCCGCGCGCGCTGACAGTGTTATTTCGTCCGCGGCATCAACGGAGATATTGAGCATCTCCAATGCGTGGTAGCCGTCGGGATACACCCCGGTTATCGCCAGCGCAAGGTTGAGCTTTGCGTTTGCCCTGAGCATAATTTGTTTTACTGAATTTTCCATGGTTATATTATATCCGTTTGAACAAAAAAGAGCAAGGCGCTTTTAAATTGTGCGGAATTATTGCAACATAATATTGGAATATCGATTTCAAATAATATCTGCCTTTAACTGCTTGCTTATACTGTCAATTAATTTTAAGATTACAACAATATAGTCGATTAACTTGAAAACTGCCACATGGCAGTTTTCAAAGCAGCAAGTAAGCTTGCTGCGGCGCAAAGCCGCAATAATCGACTATGCACGGATATTAAAGGCAGCGCGGGCGCGCTGCCCGGCTTGCAAAAAGCAAGCCGTTTCAAAAGTTGTGAGCAACTTTTGAAGTTAATTAAGTATAAAAAAGCAAGCGGAAATTATTTTTGCCGCATTAATTTTTAAACTTGAGACAGGAAGTGTCCACATAAACAGCAATCCCCCGCACCGAAAAAACCGGTGCGGGAGATTGTGACACTTTGGCCGCTTGCGTACGCAAGCTTTTTTAGTTTATCACTGTATAATCAAGCTGTTTGAATAAAGGCTGCGCTTTACTTTCTGCGCTTGCCTAAATGTGCCGTATGCGCTTACTTTTCAGTTAACGCGCTGCGGTACAGCACAAGCCGCTCTTCCTTTTCAAACACGTCGGGCGCACTGTCGTTTTGGCGGGCAAGCTCTGCCTCCGTGCAACAAAGGTGCTTGCAGGCCTCAAACCTGCTCTCGCCGCGCTGGGCAAAGTATATGCTAAGCGGATATTCCTCGCTGCGCGGTTCGGTCACCTCTGCCTGGGTAAGGCAGCTTATCGTATCGTTTTCGAATATATCCGCCTGTATCACCACCGTGGCAAAGATGTCTATGTCGCGGCCGTTGCGGCAGCGGGCATATATCTCCGTAACCGTGCTGCACGCAATTATCAGCGCGTCCTCAACGTTTGTTTCCACCGGCACAGAGAAGGGCACTTCCGCTGAAACCGCGTATTTTTGACCCTCGGTGTCCTCATACAGCACGTTGCCGGTTATTATCCCCTCGGCAAAGTACCTGCCGTCTGACTTGCTCACTCCGGTGACAATGCTGCCGCTGCGGCACACCGCAAGTATGCGGTAGACCTCGGCCATATCATCGTCAAGACGTAAGTTGCCCTCGATTTTTTCCACCGTGCGCACGCAGCCTGCGTACCTCGTGACGGGCTGCGCGGCAGATTCCGTGCGCAGCTTGTGCGTGGGCGAGAACGCGTCTACAGGAAGCTGGGCTTCCTCGCAGCGGTAACACTCTATGAACACGCAGATGTCGGCGGCTATGCTGACGGTGCTCTCATCTCTCTCCTCGTCCACGGCTACAAGCGCGCGCGTCTGCGCAACCTTTACCGACGCGAACACCGAGTCGGCAAAATTGCAGCCGGCCGCGTCGAACTCATAGCTGAACGGCAGGCTCTGCAGCACGCTCTGAGTGCCGCCCTTCTCCGTGTCGGTATATGTAAAGGTGACGTGTAGATTGCCGTCAAGCGTCACCGCGCCGCTGCCGGATATGCGCGAGTGAATCTCTGCCCGCGCCCCCGCATAATGCACCTCGGTTGCTTGGCCCTTGATTTCAAATTCGTCCTCTACAGTAATTGTCCTTGAGAGGCGCGCGCTCACCGTGCAGACGTTTGCCGCGGCGTTTTTTACAATCAAATCCTCAGCCGGACGCAGCACAGCGGTTTCCGTCTCCGCGGACACCAGCGCCCAAACGCCCACAACCGCGGTCAAGGTTACGCTCTGGCCGCTCTGGTCGGAGGCGGTCACGTCCTGCACCTCCGCGTCTATATGTACGGGTGCGCCCGCCCTTATGAGCGGACTTTCAAACTTGTCGGAAAAATCGGCGGCCGCAGTCAGCCTGCAGACCTTGCCCTCCTCGTCCGCGTATATAAGCGTAAATTCCGTCTTTCCCCCGTGTCTTGCCTCGTCCTTAAGCGTCTCTACGGACGTAACCGCGCTGTCGGCCGCCGCGGCAAGTATGCGGGTGATGGTTGAACCCTCCTCCGTGCGGAATGTATGCTCCGCGGTAAACTGCTTTTCCGGCAGTCTGACCGTCCTTACCGCGTTTAAGGTATTGGACTTTAAAGCCTCGCTCATAATATACGACCTCCAAAATAAACTGGTGCTTACCATAATATTTATGCGTGCGCACGGGCTTTTATACTAAGTATAATCAAATCTGCAAGCTCCCGCTAAACGGCGTGTGACATATCCTTTTTTAAACGCAGTATAATCTTTTTTTCCAGGCGCGATATGTAGGATTGGGATATGCCAAGCTGGTCTGCGACCTCTTTTTGCGTGCGCTCTTCCCGCCCGTTAAGCCCGAACCTTAGCTTTATTATCTCCTGCTCGCGGCTGCTGAGCTTGTCAAGCGACGCAAGCAACATATCCTTTTCTACCGTGCGCTCTATATCCTTGTATACGATGTCGCTGTCCGTGCCCAAAATATCAGACAGCAGCAGCTCGTTGCCCTCATAGTCGACGTTAAGCGGTTCGTCAAACGATACCTCGGATTTGAGCTTGGATATGCGCCGCAGGTACATGAGGATTTCGTTTTCTATGCAGCGGCTGGCGTATGTCGCAAGCTTGATCCCCCTTTCCACATTAAAGGAATTTACTGCCTTGATAAGCCCTATCGCCCCCACGGAAATCAAGTCTTCTGTGTCTACGCCGGTGTTTTCGAACTTTTTTGCTATGTAAACCACAAGCCGCAGATTGTGCTCGATTAGCTTTATCTTCGCGTTTTCGCTGCCGCCGGAAAACTTGAGCATAAGGCAGGTTTCCTCGTCGTAGGAGAGCGGCTTGGGCAGCGCCTCGCTGCCGCATATGTAGTACAGTATGCCGCAGTCAAGCTGCAGCGTCTTTAGCAGTTTTTTCAAAAGTTTTTTGAGTGAAGCGTTCATGTCGTACCTCCGTTTTGCGCCGGGCACATGGCTCCGGCGCGCAAAGTGATTTTACGGTCATTTATACCTTTAAGTTAAACTTCAAAAGCGGCTCGCAGCTTTTGAAGCGGCTGGGCTTTCGGCCAAGCCGGGCAGCGGACGCGCTGCCTTTAATATCCCGTGCAATAGTCAATTATCGCGGCAAAGCCGCCTGAGCCAAGCAAAGCTTGCCTTTTGAAAACTGCTGACGCGGTTTCAAGTTAATTGACTATATCAGGGACGGGCTTAAAAGTATGTCGTACGGGTCGGTGTCCCGTAGCTCCCTCATCAGTATTGCGAAAGGTACATTTTCATGCGTAATAATGTGTCCACTATTTAATATATCTACGCGGCTTGCATAAAATGACAACAATTTTGTGCTGCTGCCGTCCGCGCCCTGCATACTTATGTAATCCCTCTCGGACGCGCGAAGGTACATGCCAAGCACCTCGCCGCCGAACAGTTTTACAGCTCCGGCATAGGTTATCACGCACACCGGCACGCTGTTTTTGTCGAAAAGCCGGTTGCCGGTGTCAATAAATCCGGTTAGCTCGCCGCTGCTTTCCCCCGCAAGAATGCGCACCGTACGCAAAAACGGAACCACGCTGCGCCGGCGCTCGACGTAACCCGCAAGCCTGACCGCGGCAAGCCCGCAAAAGAACACGGGCAGCACCACGGCGCCTATGGGCACGGGCGCGACATAATCAAGCGTGATTGCCGCGCGAATCTCCGAAGCCGTGAGCGCAAGCACTGCAATGCACGCGCCGCCCATTAAAAACGTCAGACAAAAAAACACAACGGCGGCGTTTATGCCGCGCTTTATGCCCTTAAACGGCACGCCCGTAAAAAAAATCAGCAGCCCTGCGGCAATTTTAAACGCAAACAGCGCCCAGCTGTGCAGCGGCAGCACGGGCAGCAGCAGCGCAGTTGCCGTGCCAAGCGCCCCGCCTGCAAACAGCCGCAGCCTGCCCACCGAAACTCCGCATATGCGGCAGGTCAGATACAGCAATATGCAGTCTATTGCCATATTGTCTATGATTACGTATTCAACATAGATATCCACGGCACGCCCCCCTTTGCTTGCATGACTTTTAGGTGGAAGTACAGTATAACCTCCGGTACGCGCAAAAAGCTTCCGCTTTTGTCGAACCAAGCCGGCGAAAAAAGTCGAACTGCGGAGCGCATGCAAAAGTTTTTAATACGCATAGCTCATATAGGCCATGCGTCGCGCCATATATTTAATAGCATGAATACAGTTATAATTTACGCGCTTATATGCGGCGCAGGCTGCTGCGCGGCAGGCGGCGCGGCGGGCGCGGTTCTTGGCAGGCGGCGGCATACGCGCACGCTCAGCTTTTTACTTGCCTTTTCCTGCGGAGTTATGCTGGCGGCGGTGTTTTTTGACCTGCTCCCCGATGCGCGCCTGCTTTCTAATATGCTGCTTACCTCCTGCGCAGTGGGACTGGGAGCGGCTTGCGCGCTGGTACTGAGCGACATGGCGGACGGCGCGCAGACAGCGGCGCTGAAACACCATGCTGAGCAGACGGGCAGCGCAATACAGGCGGACGGAAAAACGCGGAAACAATTAAATGCGCATACAGTTTACGCCGCCAAAACCAATAAAAAAACGCCTGCACACAGTGCGGCGTCAAATGGTCATCAACTGACGGATACAGCGGCGCAATCAAGCGATTTGCAGCGAAAAAATACCGCGGCGCAAGGCGGCGGACTTTTGCGAACGGCGCTCATGCTGGTATCTGCAATAGCGTTTGTCAACCTTACAAAGGGGCTGGCACTGGGTTCGGGCGAGCTGATTGCGCGTGGCGGGTCGCTTGCCGCGCTGATAGGCTTTGTCAACCTTACAGAGGGTGCGGCGCTTGCGGCAAGTTTGAGCAGGTGCGGAATAAAACCGTTGATGTGCGCGGTATTTGCGGGCGCATCGGGGCTGAGCACGCTTGTCGGCGCACTGGGCGGTTACTTTTTCGGAGCGATGTCGCCCTACCTAATCGCCACTTTTTTGGCGGTGTCCGCGGGCGCAATGCTGTTTGTAGGGCTTTCCGAACTTTATCTGCAATCCTTCCGCGCGCACAGGGGCAGGCTGTCTGCGTTTGCCGTTATATTTGGGGTAATTTGCGGAATGTACGTAATATTTGCGTTTGCATAAAAAAATTGCACTTCTCATTTTAGAGAAATGCAATCTTTTGGAGCGAGAGACGGGAATCGAACCCGCGGTAATCAGCTTGGGAAGCTGACGCTCTACCATTAAGCGACTCTCGCGTATTCGTAAAAGCAAAAAAACTGCCTTTACGGATAATAAAATTATACACAAAAATTCGCGCTAAATCAAGCAAATTGACACAACCTTGCGCACTTAAAAAGCTGAATTTTATGTTACTTTGTGCCGAATATGCGGTCGCCCGCGTCGCCAAGGCCGGGCAGGATATATCCCACCTCATTTAGCTGGCGGTCAAGCGTTGCGCAATAAATCTGCACGTCGGGGTGGTCGGTGCTCAGCTTTGCAATGCCCTCGGGCGCGGCTATGATTGCCATAAACTTTATGGTTTTGCAGCCCTTGTTCTTTAAAAACTGCACGGCTGCGGACGCCGAGCCGCCGGTTGCAAGCATGGGGTCAAGCACAATTGCTATGCCCTGAGATATGCTGTCGGGCAGCTTGCAGTAATACTCCTTGGGCTCAAGCGTGTCGTGGTCGCGGTAAAGGCCTATGTGCCCCACGCGCGCGGTGGGAAAGAGCGCGTGCACGCCGGTTACCATGCCAAGCCCCGCGCGCAGTATGGGCACTATTGCAATGGAGTGCTCGGCCACTACGTTTTGCTTGGTCACCTCAAGCGGAGTGGTCACCTCGATTTCTTGGGTGGGAAGGTCCTTGAACGCCTCGTATGTGAGCAGCATGGTTATTTCCTGTATCAGCTCGCGAAACTGCTTGGTGCCTGTGTTTACATCCCTGAGCAGCGCAATCTTGTGCTGAATGAGTACGTGGTCAAAAATTGTGACGTTCTTCATATAAAACCTTCTCCTTGTGCGTAAAAAAAGACACCTGCTGCGTAAAATGCGGTGCCTTAAAAAGATGCGGGCGATGCTTGATAAATAATTTGCGTATGCGCCTTGTATGAGGGCATCCCCGTTTCTCCTTGGTTGTTTCTGCAAAATATTGTATATCATAAGCGCGTAAAAATCAAGCAAAACAGCCGGCGAAACATTTAAAAATATAGGCGGCTAAAAAAACAGCAGCTTTGCGGGCGGTAAGCGCCAAGCTTTCGCCGAAAAAAAACCGCCTGTCCGCCATTTAGAACTGACGTTTACGCTCCATAACCCGGCGGCAAAAATTTAAGCAATATATTCAAGCGTTAAATGCCCGTTTGTGCTATAATATATTTTAATAGAAAAATCAAGTTGCGGGCTGCGCTTGCAGGCATACTTGCTGTAGAGCGCTTTGTGTGCGCGCTCTTAAGGCGGCATATGAATAGCGGTTTGTGGGGGAATCATCGTAAACTGCCGCGCCCGCTGACTTCAGGAATTTTGCTTATGAAAGGCATAATATTAATCAACGCCTACTCTGATCTCAAGGGCCCTTTGCACCAGGCGCAGCGTATGGAGCATGAGCTGCGCGGCTTGGGTGTTGAGACGGAAATTTTGCGCAACGACGCGTTTTTTACGGCCGTGGACGGCACTGACATAATAAGCAGGCTGCCGAGCGCGGACTTTTGCATTTATCTTGACAAGGACAAATATGTGTCCTCAATGCTTGAGGCCTGCGGCTTGAGGCTGTTTAACCGCCACAACGCAATCAGGCTGTGCGACGACAAGATGCTTACGCACATAGCGCTTGCAGGTCACGGCATACCCATGCCAAAGACGCTGCCCGGACTACTTTGCTATCGCGCGCAGGAAAAAGTCAAGCCGCGCACGCTGGACATAGCAGAGCAAGAGCTTGGATACCCTATTATTGTAAAGGAATGTTACGGTTCACTGGGAAGCGGCGTGTTTATGGCAAAGAGCCGCACGGAGCTTGAAGCTGTGGCGGAAAAAGTCAAATGCAAGCCGCACCTGTTTCAAAGATGCATAGTCCCCAGCCTTGGGCATGATTTGCGGGTGATTGTAATAGGCGGAAAGGCGCTCGCGTGTATGCTGCGGCAGTCGGAGACGGACTTCCGTTCAAACGCCGGCCTGGGCGGGCGCGGACTGCCCTTTGAACCCCAGCCGCAGGTCTTTGATATATGCGAGAGAGCGTCGCGTGTGCTCGGGCTGGACTTTTGCGGCGTAGACGTACTGCTCGGCGAAGATGACAGCCCCCTGCTTTGCGAGGTAAACTCCAACGCATTTTTTGAGGAGATTGAAAGGGTGTCGGGAGTAAATGTCGCAGGTATTTACGCACAGCATATTGTGAGCAGCTTGGACAAATAAGCAGCGTATATATGCCCCAAAGTTACCACTGCACTAATTTCAAGTTAATGACATAATTTACAAATATCATACTGGCAACAATGCCGGAGAAAAACATATGGGATTGACATCGCTTATCATAACGCTTGCAGTTTGCGTCGCAATAACTGTCTTTGCAATAAAAAAGCCCATGGTTACCGTGGGTTTTTTAAAGTTCAATAAAAAGCCGCTAAAGCTTGAAAGCTATTACCTCATAGCGCTCCTTGCCCCTGTGCTCTTATTGATTGTCGGGGCTGTTTCTCCGCTCGATATATTTGAGGGAATAACCGCGCAGCGCGCTGTAAATCCGCTCAAGATACTTGCGCTGTTTTTGTCTATGTGCTTTATTTCTGTATGCCTTGACAAGGCGGGGTTCTTTGAATATTGCGCGGCAAAGGCACTCAAAAACGTATCCAAGGGCATGACCGCGCTCTTTACTTATTTCTATTTTTTTATAGCGGTACTCACCGTATTTACCAGCAATGACATAATAATACTTGCGTTTACGCCGTTTATTTGCTACTTTTGCCGCAGCGCAAAGATTTCGCCGCTGCCGTTTATTGCGGCGGAGTTTGCAGCGGCAAACACATTCAGCATAATGCTTGTGATAGGCAACCCCACAAACATATACATTGCCGCATATCTGGACATTGCATTTTTTGAGTATTTAAAAGTAATGGCACTGCCCGCGCTGTGTGCGGGGCTTGCCGCGTACGCCGCTCTGCGCGTGATATTTGCAAAGACGCTTAAAGCCCCTATTGCCCTGCCCGAACAGGCGCTAATCATTCGGCTTAAAGATAAATCCGCCGCAATACTGTCTGCCGCCGCGCTTGCGCTTTGCATTGTGCTGATGTCGATTAGCGGCTTTTGGAACGTCGAAATGTGGATAATTTCACTTTGCAGTGCCGCCGCACTGGCCCTCGCGCTTACGGCCTTAAAGCTGTTGCGCGGAAAAGACGGCCGCAGCGGCGGAGTGCTGATTCCATCAGTCAAAGGACTGCCGTACGGTGTAATCCCCTTTCTGCTGTCTATGTTTGCCGCTGTGCTGGCGCTTGAAAAGCATGGCGTTACCGCGCATATAGCCGCGCTTTTGCCAAAGGGAGATTCTGCCGCGGCAGTGTTTGGGTACGGCTTTATATCGGCGGCGGCGGCCAATATACTCAATAACATCCCCATGAGCGTGCTGTTTGCGTCTGTGGTGAGCGGAGCGGGCGGCGCGGCTTCGGCGGCATACGCCTCAATAATCGGCTCAAACCTCGGCGCGCTCATCAGCCCATCGGGCGCGCTGGCAGGCATAATGCTGCTCAACCTTTTAAAGGACAAGGACACCGGCTTTGATGCCGCCGCATTCATAAAATATCTTGCGCCGGCAGCGGTTGTATCGCTTGCTGCCGCGCTTGCAGCGCTTACGCTGACGCTGGGCGTCTAACAATCAACGTTTTTCCGTAAAACCGCATAAAAAAACCATGCCCATATGCTGCATAACTAATGCGGCGCACGGGCATGGCAGGCTGCGTATATGTTTTGGTTTGTCAGTTTAAAGCAGCCCTTTGATCTCTTCCTTGCTGCCTGCTCCGATTTTTTTGTTGACCACTTCGCCGTTTTTGACAACTATAAGCGTGGGTATGCTCATCACGGAAAACCGCGCGGCAAGCTCGGACTCCTCGTCTACGTTTACCTTGCAGACTTTTACCTCGCCAAGCTCGGCGGCAATCTCCTCGATGATCGGGGCTACGCGGCGGCAGGGGCCGCACCAATCGGCAAAAAAGTCGATAAGCACCGGCTTTTCGCTTGCGTTTACTTCGTTCTCAAAGTTCTGTTTTGTGAGATTTATTACACTCATTTTTCTCTCCTTCGCTGCTGCCGTCAAATTTTTTCCTATTACCGCAACACGCTTAAATAATTTTTGCCGGCAGGTTTCCGCCCGCTTTGTTCGGGCGGCCGTAATTCCGTCCGGCCACTGTTTTACATATATTATACACCGTTTTTTAAAAGTCAATCATATTTTTAAAATTTTGCAAAATCCAAGCCTCAGCGCGCGCTGTGCGCCGCAGAATAAAGCCTGTAGCCGCCGCTCAGGTTGTAACAGTCAAACCCCTGCGCGGTAAGAATCCGGCAGGCAAGGTAGCTGCGCATACCGCTCAGGCAATGAATGTAAACCGGCAGGGATTTATCAAGCTCGGCCGGCGCTCTTTGGCGCAGCTCGTCAAGCGGAATGTTTATAAAGCCCTCTATGGCGCCCCTGCGGTGCTCGCCGCGCGTGCGCACGTCAAGCAAGGTTACGCCGCCGCGCTTTTTAAGCTCGTCAAGGCGGTCAAAGTGAAAGTTCTTTACCCTGCCCTCCACTATGTTTTCAATCGCGTAGCCGGCAATGTTCACGGGGTCTTTTGCCGAGGAATACGGGGGCGCATAGCAAAGCTCCAGCTGCGTGAGCTGCTTTGCTGTAAGGCCAAGACGCACGGCAACCGCAAGCACGTCCGCGCGCTTGTCAACACCGCCGAATCCGGTAAGCTGCGCGCCCAATATCCTGCCCGTGCCCCTTTCAAACACCACCTTTATGTTGAGGCTCTTTGCTCCCGGATAATAGGTTGCGTGGCTCGCCGAGGATGTATACACCTTGTCGCAGTCAAAGCCCGCCGCGGCCGCCGCGCGCTCGTTTGCGCCGGTAAACGCCACGGTCATGTCAAACAGCTTTATTATCGCCGAGCCCTGCGTGGAATCATAGCTGTCGTCTGCGCCGCACATATTGTTTGCCGCCACGCGCGCCTGCCTGTTTGCCGGCCCGGCAAGCGGTATGAGCATATGCTGGCGCGTGACTGTGTGCACGGTTTCAACGGCATCGCCCACCGCGTAAATGCTCTCGTCCGAAGTGCGCATACGGCTGTCCGTCCATATCCCGCCGCGCTCGCCAATCTTAAGCCCTGCGCGCTTGGCAAGTCCGCTCTCCGGGCGCACTCCGGCCGCCAGCACAACAAAATCAAACCGCTTTGCTTGCGTGCCGTAACGCACCTCTACGCCGCCCGAAACGTCGCTTATGGCACTGACAGCCGTGCGCGTAAACAACTTTAACCCGCGGCTTTTTAGATAGGTTTCCACCTCGGCGGCAACCTCCGCGTCCAAGCCCGACAGAATGTGCGCGCCAGCCTCAAGCAAGGTCACGTCTACCCCGGCATTCATAAGGTTTTCCGCCGTCTCAAGCCCTACAAAGCCGCCGCCTATTACGCAGGCGCTCGCGCCGGGCTTGGCGTGAGCCTTTATGCGCGCAGAGTCGGGTATGGTGCGCAAGGTAAATACGCGGGCCGACTTTTCCTCCCCTGCGCCTATCGCCGCCGGCTGCGCGCCAGTGGCTATGAGCAGCTTGTCATAGCCGAGGGTGTACTCGCTGTTATCAGCCAAGTTTTTGACCTTTACAAGCCGCTCGGCGGGCAAAATTTCTGTAGCCTCGGACAGCACGCGTACATCTACGTTGTAGCGGCGGCCAAAGCTCTCGGGTGTCTGCAGCTTTAAATCGTCCTCGTCCGCAATCTCGCCGCCTATATAGTAGGGCAGCCCGCAGTTGGCAAAGGAAATATATTCTCCGCGCTCAAGCACGGTTATCTGCGCGTCCTCGCTTAGCCGCCTGATTCTTGCTGCGGCCGTAGCTCCGCCTGCCACGCCGCCGATTATTACTATTTTCATACCCTCTCCCTGCCGCGCATTATGCTGCCGCGGCTTGTTGTCTTATTATTTATTATTTGCTTTATTGCTTGCAGTGTCTGCGCAGCATATTGAGCCGTCAGCCTATTAACATTATTTTATGCCCGGCCGTTTAAGTTGTCAACACTATTGAGGACTTTATGCGATTTTGCAAGTAACACAGCGCAAATATGCGGTATACACTCTAATATCTTTAGCGGCATATGTTAAAATATTTTAGTCCGCCTCGGTTGACATGATTGCCGGTTATGCTGTAAAATAAAGGGTATAAAACATATATGGTCAATATACTATACTTGAGCTTTACTATATAACGCATATGCGGCGGGAGGATTACGTCCGCCCAAACGGAGGCTTGTTTTGAGAATTTCATCAAAGGGCAGGTACGGGCTTGCCGCAATGATTGTGCTGGGCGCAGATTATCCCGGCTCTGAATGTGTAACTGTACTCAGCGTTGCCGAAAAACTGGGAATCTCCAAAATTTATCTTGAGCAGGTGTTTACGCTGCTGAAGAGGGCGGAGCTTGTAAACTCGGTCAAAGGCTCTCAGGGCGGCTACAGGCTGACGCGCCCGCCCGAGTTAATCAGCGCTTACGACATACTGCGCGCCGCCGAGCTCAGCCTGTTTGAAAGCACGCAAAGCTCGGTTGAGCACAGGGCAAACGCCATAGAGCTTGCCATGGACGAGCTTGTGTGGCAGGCAGCGGACAGGGCTCTTGAAAGTGCGCTTGCGGACATAACACTGGCGCAGCTCTGTATGCGCGCGGCGGCAAACGCAGATACGCATATGTTCTATATATAACAGATTTATCCACTTAAGCGGACTATAATTACTTTAGAAATATTTAAATACCTTGCAATACTTTATTGAGATAAAAAAAATATCCATTGGGGACAACTCCTCAATGGATATTTTGCTGTTTCAACTGTTTGCCGCAGTCAATGCTGCTTTGAACCGGCCTTTACAGATATAAAATAAAACAGGGCGCGGCAATATGCAGCACCCGTTAAATTACGATAGCTTTTAAATTAATTGGTTGCTTTTTTCTTTTGCTTTAACTCAACAACTTGCTTGCCGTCATAGTAGCCGCAGTTGCCGCATATTCTGTGCGGAACTTTGGGTTCGTGGCAATGCGGGCAGCCTGTCAGCGTGGGTAAGCTTATGCGTACGTTTGCCGCAGCACGCTTGTTCCTGCGCTGTTTGGATACTTTTCCCTTTGGAACTGCCATATTACACCTCCTGTAAGGTTACTGTTCAATCTCTTTGTTTTTGCTGCTCTTCCAGCTTTTGAAGGCTGTCGCGCAGCTGTGCAAGGCCGTCTGTCTTTAAACTTAACGGCGCTTTATCGCATCCGCAGTCGTCAATATTTTGGTTTGCGCCGCAGCGGACACACAGCCCCTTGCAGCTTTCTTCGCAAAGCACTATAGGCGGCAAGTTGAGCAAAAGCACATCGCCGAGATACTTGCCAAGGTCAATCTCATCGCCCGTATAGCCGTATTCATCAGGCTGGCCGCCCTCGACAAACCGCTCGTCTATATCTGCGTCAATTTGATATTGCGCAGGACTGAGACATCGGTCACAGGGACAAACGATCTTTGCGCTGATGCTGCCGCGTAAATATACCGCGCCGTCTTGGTAACGGTAGCTGCCCTGCGCACGCACCGGCCCGTCAAGGCCGCCCTCGTCGCGATCGGTTATCAGGCTTTGACCGTCAAACTCAAATGAAAACGGCAAGCTTTGACCGGTTGCCCTGGCGGCGTTCACGTTGATAATCATGCCACACCCCAAAATACTACAATATTATATAGTATAAGGCGGCGGTTGTCAATCTCTTTGACGCATATTGCCCGAGGCTTGCTCAATTTTTTTTCCTGCGGGAAACCTTGCTGCCGCTTTAAAGACTCGTCATTTACGCTTATTGCAATCGTGCGTATGCAAGCTGCTGCGCAGTTTCCCGAACTTTTGAGCAGGTTTTCTGTTTCCGGCAGGCACGCATTACCCATCTCTCACAAGCGCTTACGCGCCTGCGCGCACCTGATCTTCCTCGGTTTCTGCAACCTGTTTGCTGCCCACAAGTTCAAGCGTTTCGCGCGCTATCACAAGCTCCTCGTTGGTGGGGATTATCAGCACCTTTACGCGGGAATTTTTTGTGGAAATCTCGCGCTCTACGCCTCTTTCGCCCTCGCGGTTTGCCTCTCTGTCAAGCTCCACGCCGAAAAAGCTCAGCCCGCCAACCACGCGCTCGCGCACCTGCCAGGTGTTCTCGCCTATGCCGGCGGTAAATACTATTACATCGCAGCCGTCCATTGCGGCAGCGTATGAGCCGATATATTTTTTGACCCTGTAACAGAACACGTCAAGCGCAAGCTTTGCGCGCGCGTTGCCGCTCTCCTCCGCGGCGGTAAGGTCTCTAAAGTCGGAGCTTACGCCGGACAGCCCCAGCATACCCGACTTTTTGTTGAGATAATCCAGCGTTTCCGATGCGGACATATCGCCCTTTTGCATCAGGTATTCAATCAGCGCAGCGTCAACGTCGCCGCAGCGGGTGCCCATGGGAACGCCCTCAAGCGGGGTAAAGCCCATGGATGTATCCACGCTCTTTCCGCCGTCCACCGCGGTGATTGACGAACCGTTTCCAAGGTGACAGGTTATTATCTTGAGATCGGACAGCTCTTTGCCCAAAAATTTTGCCGCCTGTTCGGAAACATACTTGTGGCTTGTGCCGTGAAAGCCGTAGCGGCGCACCTTCCAGTCGGTGTAGGACTGGTAGGGCAGCGCGTACATATATGCGTATTCCGGCATAGTAGAGTGGAACGCTGTGTCAAACACAAGCACCATGGGAGTGCCTGGCATTGCCGAGCGGCAGGCCTCCACGCCCATTATGTTCGCCGGCACGTGCAGCGGCGCAAGGTCTGCGTTTTGGCGGCAAATCTTCATGACTTCGGGCGTGACAACCACCGACGAGGTAAAGTCCTCGCCGCTGTGCACAAACCTGTGCCCCACCGCATAAATCTCTGACATATCGCTCAGTACGCCCACTTTTTTGTCCACAAGCATGGACAGAACAAGTTCAATTGCCACGGTGTGGTTTGGCATACTCTGTTCAAGAGTGCTCTCCGTTCCGTTCTTGCTGTAGCGCAAAAACGAGCCCGCAAGCCCTATGCGGTCGCAATTGCCCTTTGCAATCACCCGCTTGGCGCGCATATCAAAGAGCTGAAACTTCAGCGAGGAACTGCCTGCATTTATCACAAGTATTTTCATTGCCCGAATCTTTCTCCCGGTTTTTCTTTTTTTAAATTATTACGCCGCAAAGGGCTTGATTACACCGACGCCTTTACCGCTGCTATTGCCGCTGCGTAAACTATGTCGTCTACCGTGCAGCCGCGCGATAGGTCGTTTACCGGCTTTGCAAGGCCTTGGATAATCGGGCCTATGGCGTCTGCGCCCGCAAGCCTTTGCACCAGCTTGTAGGCTATGTTGCCCGCCTGAAGGTCGGGGAACACCAACACGTTTGCCCTGCCGCCTACTGCGCTGCCCGGCGCCTTTTGCTCTGCCACCGCGGGCACGAGCGCGGCGTCGCCCTGAAGCTCGCCGTCGACCTTAAGCTGCGGAAAGCGCTCACGCACAAGCCTGTAAGCCTCCTGCACCTTGTCTACCAGCGGGTCCTTTGCGCTGCCCTTTGTGGAAAACGACAACAGCGCCACAACCGGCTCGACGCCCACAAGCGCCTGCGCGGATTCCGCCGTGGCTGCGGCAATGTCGCAAAGCTGGTCTGCCGTGGGGTTGGGAAGCACTCCGCAGTCGCCGAACACCAGCACTCCGTTGTGCCCGTAAAGCTCGGCCTCAGGGGTTCCCTCCTTGAGCGCCATCAAAAAACAGCTGGAGACGGTCTTGAGCCCCGGCTTTGTCTTTATTATCTGAAGCGCGGGTCTTAGCACGGCGGCGGTGGAATATACCGCGCCGGCAACCATGCCGTCAGCGTCGTCCGCCTTGAGCATCAGCGTTCCGTAATAAAGCGGGTCTGCCGCGGTCTCGAGCGCCTGCGCCTCAGTCATGCCCTTGTGTTTCCGTAAAGCGTATAAAAGCCCCGCATACTCCTCCAGCTTAGGACTTTCAACGGGGTTTATGACCTCTATGCGGGCAAGCTCCTCTTGGGTAAACTTATCCCGTATTTTATTTGCATCGCCAAGGAGCACGACACGCGCCACCTTTTCCCTTGCGATGATTGCGGCTGCGCGCAGCGTGCGTTCTTCCTCACCCTCGGGAAACACGATGCGCTTATCCAGCCTTGCAGCTTTTAGCTTGATTGCATCCAGCAGCTTGGACATAATTTGTTTTTTTCTCCTTGTGACATCTTACGCTAAGCCGCGGCAAAAGCCGGGTAGCGTTACAACTTCAAAAACCGCCCCGCGCATATCCTTAGCGCAAAGCGACTTTTTTTAGCCCCTGCCCATGCCTTGCAAATGCAAGCAGCCTAATTTTAAGCTACCTCAGGCGGTCAACTGTCAAAGCGCCGCCGCTGTCAACATAAATGTGCCTCGCTTGTGTTTGCAAAACAAACGGCCATAGATTATAATACCTATATATATTATAATACTAATTGCCAAAAATGTAAACGATATTCAAAGGCTTTATGAAGATTTGCGCCATTATCTGTGAATACAACCCGCTGCACTCCGGGCACGTGCATCAGCTTGAGGCAGCGCGTAAGCTCACCGGCTGCGACACCGTCCTCTGCATCATGAGCGGAAACTTTGTGCAGCGCGGCCAGCCCGCCATTGCCGGAAAGCTATTTCGCGCGCGGTGCGCCGTCGAGAGCGGAGCGGACATTGTGCTTGAGCTTCCGGCGGCGTTTGCGCTGTCGTCCGCGCAGGACTTTGCGCATATGGGCGTGGCAATTGCCGCCGCAGCAGGCGCGCAGGCGCTGCTGTTTGGCAGCGAGAGCGGAGATTTGCGGCCGCTGCGCGCGCGCGCGCTTGCGCTTGCGCACGGCGGAGAGCTGAGCGGCAGCCTAAAGACGCACCTTAAACGCGGGGTTTCATACGCCAAGGCGGCGGGACTTGCCGAGGGCATAGATCCGGGCAGCCCCAACGACCTTTTGGGCATGGAATACCTTCTTGCCATAGAGCGGCTAAGCGCCAATATATCACCGTTTACCATAAAACGTGAAAATGACTATCACTCTGGCGAGCTAAGCGGAAAGTTTATATCCGCCACGGCAGCGCGCCAAGCGCTGACATCGGGTAAGGCCGCGCAGCTTGAGGGGTATGTGCACCGCTTAGACGAGCTTGCAAGTATGCCGCATTCCGATGAGGAAGCGCTTGCCGCGCCCATGCTCTATTTTCTGCGTACGGCGGACAGGAATGCCTTGTCGCTTGCAAACGGCATATCCGAGGGCCTTGAAAACCGCATGGCGGACGCGGCGCAGCAGTCGGGCAGCTATGCGGAATTGCTGCAAAACATAAAGACAAAGCGCTACACCATGGCACGCATACGGCGCGCGCTTTTGTGCGCATTTTTGGGCATAACGGCAGATACCGTAAACCGCGCAAAGGCCTGTGAGCCCTATTTGAGGGTGCTGGCGCTCAAAGACGGGCGGACGGACATACTGTCTGCCCTGCCCAAGCACCTGCTGATGACGGGCGGAAACCTGCCGCTTGCGGACACGGCAAATGAAGTTCACCGCCTGCTGTTTGAAGCGGAAAGCCGCGCAGACGCACTGTATCCGCTGCTGATGCCGGGAGGCGTTAAACCGGAAAAATTCAAAATGCAGATTGTATGATTACAGTCACTTAAACGTTTTAGCCGCACGCAATCA
>CAZPMG010000005.1:0-2503 GCA_964587785.1 uncultured Clostridia bacterium | reverse complement strand
TTAAAACTGTAATTCGTTTACTTTGCGGGTTGCTGCCGGTTTTACGTTTGTTCCGCCCAGCACCGCCTTTGCCTCGGCTATGTCTATGTCTATTTGGCGCACCATGTCCTCCACCGAGGGGAACTTTACCACGCTGCGCAGACGCTTTACATATAGTATTGTCAGCGGTTTTCCGTGCAGGTTTTGGTGAAAATCAAATATATGCGCCTCCGCGCGGTAGTCCGTGCCGCCCACAGTAGGCTGCGTGCCCACGCTTGTGACCGATGGATACAGCCCGGTTTCCGTAAGGCAATAGGTGGCGTATATGCCCTCTCCAAGGCGCAGCCGTCCGGGCAAAAGCGCAAGATTTGCAGTGCCTATGCCTATCCTTGAACCCAATCCCCTGCCGGGCAAAACCAATCCGCTGTGGCGGTACGGCGCGCCAAGCAATGCGTTTGCAGCCTCTATTTGGCCGCGCTCTAATAGCTCACGGACTTTTGAGCTGGACACCCGCTCGCCGTCTATCAAAAAATCCGGCATTATTTCAAGCTCTATCTTGCGGCGTTCGCAGTATTTTTTAAGCGTATCGATGTTGCCCTTGCCGCCCTTGCCGAACATAAAGTCGCCGCCCGCAACAATGCCGCGCAGATGCAGCGTATAAAACAGCTTGTCCAAAAACTTTTGGGCGGGCAGGCTTTGAAACTTTTTGTCAAAGTCCGCGTATACCGTGACGCGCACGCCCTCCTCGCCCATGCGGCGTACGCGGTCTAAGTAGCCATAAATGGGCAGTTTGCCTGTCACTGCAGGATAACCCTCGCCGTCGGCAAATGTAAACGCCGCGCTGATTGCGTTTTGCTTTGAGGCAAGCGCGCCCGCGCGCGCAAGCAGCGCAGAGTGCCCTCTGTGCACGCAGTCGAAATAACCGAGGGCAAGTACTATGGGCTGTATGAATTTTCCGCCGTATCTGATTTCCGTCATACCAAACATAAAAGCGCATAGCTGCGCAATAAATAAAATTTTGCAAAGCACAAATGCCGCTTGTGCAATAAACGCGGCATTAGCGTGCAAAAAAAACAGTAATTACAGTTTTATGCAACAGTTTTATGCAAACAGTTTTCAAAATTACACAATGCTTAATTTAATCGTCCAGCCGTGTTTTAAGCTTTAATTCACCGCCTGAAAAAACGCCAACGCCTATCAGCATTTCCCGTGCGCCCGCCGCTTGTTCATATGCGGCGTTTTGCCCGGGTTGCCCCTCGTATACGCGGTAAAGCCCGTCTGCAATACCCGAGAGCCTGCGTGCAAGTCCGCTTTTTGCCCTCAGCGCGTGCTGCGGGCTCAAGGAGAGCGGCGGCAGATGATTGAGCGCATCCGACGCGGATTTCAAAAGCGTTGAAAGCTCTCCGCACTTCGCGGCGCCCGCAAGCTCCGACAGCGTAAGCGAGCCGTCTATATTAAAGCCTGCGGCATCCAACCTTATCAGCGTTGCAAGACTGCCGTATGTTCCCAGCTCAAGCGCAATGTCGCGCGCAAGCGAGCGTATATAAGTGCCCGAGCTGCAGCTTACTTCCATTTCAAACTCGTTGCGGCCGCACATTCCCCTTGAGTGTATGCTGTAAATTTCCACCTCGCGTGCGGGCAAATCAAACTCTTGACCGGCAACCGCAAGCGCGTACGCCTTTTTGCCGCCAACATTGAGCGCGCTGTATTTTGGAGGAAGCTGGCTTATCCTGCCGTTAAAAGCATTCAGCGCGGCGGCAAACTGCCGCTCTGTTATCTCTTTATTCTCGCCTGTGTGCGTAATTTTTCCATATGCGTCAAGTGTGTCCGTGCAGTATCCGAGAGCCACGCGCGCAAGGTAGCGCTTGGGCTTTGTCAGCAGGTAATCAAACAGCCTGACGGACTTGCCCACGCCTATGGGCAGCACGCCCGCTGCCGCCGGGTCAAGCGTGCCCATGTGGCCGCAACGTTTTTCCCTGGTTATCCTGCGCACGGTGCAAACTACGTCGTTTGAGGACATACCCGATGGCTTGAGTACGCTCAGCACTCCGTTCATGGCTTACAGAGGCAGGCGGTCGGACGCCGCCTTTACCAGTTTGTCTATTACGTCCTCGTAAAAACCGTGCAGCATACAGCCGGACGCGCGTATGTGCCCGCCCCCGCCGAACAGCGAGGCGATTTCGCACACGTCTACACTGCCCTTTGAGCGGAAACTGATTTTGTAACCCTTTTCAGATTCAAGCACGCAAATGCCCACCTCTACGGGAGTGCAGTTTACCGCCTGCTCCACAAAGCCCTCGGTCATAGAATCCTCCGCCCCGAAATGCTCTATGTCGGCGCGGCGGACGGTTAGTATGCAGATTCGGTCGTCACTGAAAAACCGCGCCGCAGACATAGTGTGCGCCATAAGCAAAAAGCGCGGCTTGGGATTGTCTTTGAACAGCAGCGCGACATACTCGGATACGTCGCCGAGCACTGACTTTAGCTCTGCCGCCGCCAAAAAGCTTTCGGCGGTGGTGTTGGA
>CAZPMG010000004.1:46771-48617 GCA_964587785.1 uncultured Clostridia bacterium | reverse complement strand
CTGTATGCCCGAATCCAGCGTCTTTATCTCGTCAATGCTTGTTATGCCGTCAAGCAGGTATTGTATGCCGTTTTCTAAGAGTGTCCGCATTCCGCCCTGTTTGGCGGCTTCGTATATTGCCTCGCTGTCGCTGCGGCGGCTTATTACCTCGCGCAGCTCGGCGGTGTTTTCCATCACCTCATGCACGCCTATGCGCCCACGGTAGCCCGACTGTCCGCAATAGTTGCAGCCCTGCGGCCGGAATATGCGCTTTGGTGAGTCCAAACCCAAAAACTCCGTTTCCTCTTTGGTGGTGCGCGACGCCTTTTTGCAGGCAGGACAAAGCCGCTTGACAAGCCGCTGCGCTATTGCGCCCACCAAGCTGTCCGCCAAAAGGTAGGGTTTTATGCCCATGTCAACAAGCCTGCTAACTGTGCCTGGCGCGTCGTTTGTGTGCAGGGTAGAAAAAACAAGGTGTCCTGTTATCGCCGCGCGGGTTGCTATCTGCGCGGTTTCCTCGTCACGGATTTCGCCAATCATTATTATGTTGGGGTCTTGGCGCAGTATGCTGCGCAGCACCGTGGCAAACGTCAGCTTTGCCTTTGCGTTCACCTGCGTTTGGTTTATGCCGTGCAGCGTGTATTCCACGGGGTCTTCTACCGTTACGATATTTACGCCGGGGCGGTTGATTTCCTTGATAAACGAATATAGCGTGGTAGACTTTCCGCAGCCGGTAGGCCCGGTCACAAGCAATATTCCGTGCGGCTTAGCCAGCATTCTGTCTACAATCTTGTTCTCCGCATCGGTAAACCCAAGCTCTGCGCGCGCAAACCCGAACGACGTTTTGTCAAGTATCCTTATCACAAACTTTTCGCCGTGGACGGTGGGCAGCGTGGATATGCGCATGTCAACCTCGTTTCCGTCTATCGTCAGGTTTATGCGCCCGTCCTGCGGTATGCGACGCTCGGCTATGTTTATGCCCGCCATTATCTTAAGGCGCGCGCACACCGCCGCATAAAACGTAAGCGGAAACTCCGCGCGCTCCTGCAGCTCGCCGTCTATGCGGTAGCGCACCTTTACCGCCTTTTCAAACGGCTCTATGTGTATGTCGCTGGCGCGGAAGGGGATTGCCTCGCGTATGAACGAGTCAACCAGCCGCACCGCGGGCGCGTTTATTACCGTATCGTCAGGCTCTTCGGTTTGCTGCGTTGTGGCGGTGGGGGCGGCACGGCGCGCCGGTTTTTGCTTTTCCTTTTGCAGGTCGCTGAGCGCAAGGCTGGTGGAGCGCTGCGCCATTGCAGAGGTCACAAAGTGCTGTATCTGGCTCTCGCGCACAAGTATAAACTCTACCTTGCCGCCGTGCAGCGCGGTTACAGCCGACATTGCGTGCATATCCGCAGGGTTGCTCACCGCCGCAAGCAGCACTCCGTCGTCGTCAACCGACACCGGCAGCACGTTGTGCTTTTTGATAAATGCGTAAGAATATTTTTCCGCGGTCTGTTTGTCGCGCTCAAGCATATCTACTTCAGTTGTAGCCATGCCGTAGTATTCGCCCAAGGCGGTCAGCATTTGACGCTCGCTGAGCATTCCCTCAGACACAAGGAGCTCAAGCACGCTGCGCTTTTCAGCCTGAGCGCGCGTAAGCCACGTCTCGGCATTCAGCTTCTTCACAAACCGCTTTGCCTGAACTATCTTTAGTAATTCGTGGTTAAAATCCATCACTTTTTTTGCAGCTTCCTTTTGTTTTTTCCGCGCGGCATCAAGCTGTCAATCGCGCGCCGTGTGTGTTTGCATGGGTTAAAACAGCTTAGCCCTGCGTTTCAACGGTTTGATGATGTGTCAATATTTCAGCGGTTTATACCGCTTA
>CAZPMG010000004.1:41416-46671 GCA_964587785.1 uncultured Clostridia bacterium | reverse complement strand
TGTCGGCATCAGCGGTTTATGTCGTCGAGGTTTTGCATTATCGACAGCAGTGGCGAGTACATCGCCAAAAACACCAGCGCAATTATTCCGCCCATTACAAGCATCATTACCGGCTCGATAAGCGCGGTTACCCTTGATATGTTGCTTTCCACCTGGTCGTCAAAGAAGTTGGATGTGCGCAGCAGCACGTCGTCAAGCGTGCCCGTGTTTTCACCCACGGCTACCATCTGTATGAGTATGGCGGGGAATATGTCCTCATGCTCAAACGCCTCGGCAAGGCTTTCGCCCTTTTTGACCTGTTCAATTGCGTTCTTAAATCGCTTTTCCACATATTTATTGCCCAGCACGTTGCTCATGATTTCCAGTGCTTCCACAACCGGCATTCCGCTTGCGAACAGCACCCCGAACCCGCGGGAAAACCTCGATGCCACTATGCTGCGGATTACGTTCTTAAGCAGAGGAATGCTGAAGCGCAGCTTGTCAAGCGCCACGCGTCCGCCCTTGGTGCGCCCCGCAAGCACGATTATGCCTATAACCGCCGCCGCGCCCGCCAGCACAAATCCGCCGTTTTCTTGAAACCATGCGCTTGCATCCATTATGGTCTTTGTCAGCGGCGGCATGTCGGTGTTGAACGCTTTTAGGTATTCCTCGAACATGGGTATTACCAGCACAAGCATCAGCACCAGCACGCCCACCGTCAGCAGCATCAGCACAATAGGGTACATCATCGCCGATTTTATCTTGCGGCGCATCCTGCTGTCGTTTTCGTAATATTCCGCCAGCTTGTCAAGTATCATGTCCAGCGAGCCGCTCATTTCGCCCACATAGCACATACTTACAAAAAATTCCGGAAAGATTTTTTTGTGGCGGCGCAGTGCCTCGGACAGCAACCTGCCTGAGCGTATGTCCTCATAGACCGCCTGCAGCACGCGTTTAAACAGCGAGGAGTACGATTGGCTCTTGAGCGTGTCTATAGATTTCAGTATGGATACATTTGCGTTTATCATTATGGAAAACTGACGGCAAAACATTGTTATCTCTGCCATTTTCACTTTGGACGAAAAGGAGAAAAAGTTGACCGGTGTCTTTTTGGTGATTTCCTTGGCGGAAACCAAATACAGGCCAAGCTCGTTTAACTGCATACGCAATTCACGCTCGCTGCCCGCCAAAAACACGCCGGTTATCCGCTTTTTGTCTATGTTGACCGCTTTGTATTTGAATTTGAGCATATTATCTCCCGCAGTTGTTTGGGCTTGTCTGCGTTACAAATGCTTGTAACAGTTGGATTTTTTGTGAGCAGATGGCAGAGTAAAGAAGTTATGTTCTGGAAGGTTTGATTACGCGGTGTAAGCTTTGGTTATTCGGTAAGGTTTGGTTATTTGGTGGTGATTGGGTGTTAAGGTTAGTATGCGGTGTTAAGCTTATCAAAACATAAACAGTCCCATGTACCAGTTCCAAATGATTTCCCACAGAAAAAACGATACGGCAATACCGAGAGCGAGGTA
The DNA here is from genome assembly GCA_964587785.1 of uncultured Clostridia bacterium. GTDB lineage: Bacteria > Bacillota > Clostridia > Christensenellales > HGM11417 > CAZPMG01. The sequence continues at coordinate 45,166 of CAZPMG010000004.1, read as the reverse complement.
GGGCGCAAACGCAAACGGCTGTGACACGTCTTTTTTAAGCGCAAATTTTTTGACAAACATAACAGCGCACGCAACAAGTGCCGCTAAAAACGCCGCAATTGCGCTGCCCTGCCACCCAAGCAGGAACCCCGACGCTGCCATCAGCTTTACATCGCCAAGCCCCAGCGCGTCTTTTTTGAGCAGCAGCGCGCCGCCAAAGTGCAGCAGCAGGAAAAACCCGCCCGCAGCAGCGCCGCCCAGCAGCCTTTCAAGCGGTGTAAGCTCGCGCACTCCGCCGAGCAGCGGAATGCCCTGAAATAGCATTGATATTAGTCCGAGTACGGCTATGGCGATCACCATGCTGTCAGGCACAAACATATGCTTTGCGTCCACAAGCAGCACGCACAGCAGGCATGAGCATAGCATCATCGCAATTACCGAATACAGCTCAAACTTAAACGCAAACAGGCACACAAGCCACAGCGCGGCGTTTGTCGCCTCAACAATTGGGTATAAGGGAGAAATCTTTGTGCCGCAGTCTCGGCATTTACCGCGCAGCAAAAAGTAGCTAAGCACAGGAATATTGTCGCGCGCGCGTACGGGCTGCTTACAGCCGGGACAGTGCGAACCGGGCGAGATTATAGAAAGCTCCAGCGGCAGGCGATAGGCAAGCACGTTCAAAAAGCTGCCCACGCACAGCCCGACAATAAATGTGTAGATTGAAAGCATAACTTCCATAGCGTTTCCTGTGTGCGCACGAACAGCGCGGGGATATATTTAAGATTTCAGTGCGGCAATTTATGATAACTATTTGCGCAACTTTTTAAATTTGCACATTACCTAAGGTTTAACTGCCAATGCGTTACCGCCCATTCGCTTTCAGTTTCATGATAAATCAATACAACCTTGAGCGTATTTGCACCTTGGCTGAGGTTTAATGTTGCGAAAGAGAAGTCGCCGCTGTCAGTATCAATGCTTGCCAGTACGGTGCCGTCGAGCAGGTTATGCGGTGTAAGCAAATCGGGAAAAGGTTGTTCTCCATTTTTGGGGTGCTGCTGATCCTGAAGCCATTCAAGACCGTTTCCCTCAATCACAGCAACTATCCTTTCCGCCGAAATATTCAGCGCCTGTCTTTGCTCCAGCCTGTCCGAATAGCTTACTGCAAACCTTAGGTCAGAGAGCACAAGCGCAAGCAAGGTGCTTGACAGCAGCGTAATTACAACGATTACAACCAGTGTATACCACAGCGCATAACCGCCCTGCTGTGCAGTACGCGCGCTCACAGCCGCATCTGCCTGCTTATCTGTTCGCGCGCTCACGGTTGCACCTCATATCCCACATATTCCACGTCGTGCGGTGCGGTATATATAAGGCTGCCAAGCGTGCCGCCGGATAGCTCATATATCTTTACACTGAAAAGCATGGCGTTATCACCGGCTTCGGGTGCAGTGTTTGGGGCAGTGCTTGCCTCAAGCACATATGCCGCACCGCCGGGAGGGCAGAGCTGCCAGGATGCGCTGTAATAGACAGACACTGTGTAGCCATCTGTTTCATCATGAGGAGCGTATTCTATATTTTCTGCTCCAAAAAACTCCGCCGCATTTCCGGAAAGGGGATTGCCCTCGCCGTCAGAAGAAATAAAATTTTCGGGCGAGGCGGAAAACAGTTCAATCGCGCTGTCTGCGGCAGCGGCAGAAAAGAATATGCGGTTGGTGCGCGCGGCGGCAGACACAAGTCCGCTTAGCAGCTGGTGAGCGGCGGCAGATACCAGCACGATTATCACAATGGCGGTGACAGCCTCCGTGAGCGTAAAGCCGCGCTTTTTCCGCGGGACAGAGCATTCAGTTTTATTCAGATTTGCCATGTCATACGCTCCGAATGGTTGCAGTTGCTTTTATTCCATAGTCAGCGAATAACTGACGTGGATATAATTATAGCGGCAAACTATACATACTTACATCGCGGCAAATTACCCATGATTACAGCAAATAAAGCCTGTTTATATCAGCAAATAAAGCTGTTTATAGCAGTGAATAAAGTTTATTCGGCGCATAGTTTTGTGCCGCGCCGTAAAGGTCGAGCGCACCCTGCAGGCTCTCGGGTAAATTAAACGCGGATACGCCGGTGTTTTCCAAAAGAAAATTGAAACGTGCGGGAATGCTTACAAGCACCTCGTCAGCGGGCGTGAGCGCGGAGTGAGTGGAGTGTTCCTGCCTGAGTGCGGCGATGTGCCTAAGCACGGGCGCAAACGCCACGGCGCACGATGCGGCGTCAGTAAATGCGCTGAGGTGCGAAAAACCTATGGGCAAAGCTCCTGCGCCGCGCAATTTGCCTGCCTTGCAGCTGGAAAACGTTGTGCGGCTCTCGCCCACATTGACCACAATAACGCTGCGCTTTTGAAGCTCCGGCCGCAGCAGCATGGCGGCATTTGCAACCGCCGCACCCCCAAAGGTAAGGCCTTTAAGCGGAAACTTGACGGCCGAACAGGCAGAGGATATGCGTGAAAGCAGTTTCTGCGGTGTAATCAGCAGCAAAAAGTAGCTGTGCAGCTTGTCCGAGTGCAGCGGAGTATCCTTGATTTCAAAGTCCTGCGCCGTGCCCTTAAACTGCGAGGCAAGCTCGGTCTTGAGTGCGTCGGCGGTCTGGCTTTTGCCAAGCGCGGGCACGACGGCAATGTCAAGCCCGACAAACTCCTGCGGCAGCGCACAATGCAGCGTGACCGGCGCAAGCGCAGAGAGCGCATCCTTTAGCTCGGTTTGTATCACCTCGGCAAAGTCCTGCGCGCTTCCGTTTAGCAGCGGAGAAATCCCGCGGGTTATGTACTCGGCGTTTTCCGGTGAATCTTTGAGTACAAGCATATAGAGTTTGTGCTGTGAAAAGTCCACAGAAAAGCATACAGCCGGCATATCAAAATCCTTTGTAACCTAATTTAAAGGCGCAACCTAATTTTAAAGTATAACTTTTTAAGCCGCACACAAAGCCGCTACATAGATATTACTGTCATTAATTTAAGGTGTAAGGGGAGCGGTGCGCCTTGACAGCGCAAACTTAAACTCACCCTGTGCGTGAGTTATGGTGACGGCAAGCAGCTTTCCGCCGCTCAGTGAGCTGAACTTTGCATTTAAAAGCTTGTTGTACTGCATTATAACCGCACTTGGCAACGGCTCGCCAGCCGCCTGCATTGTAAGCACAAGCCCGCCAGATTCGGCTGCCGCGGCGGTAAATTCCAACAGCACAATATCATCGGGTTCTTCTGCTTCGCGTGAATAAAACCTAAGTGTGGATTGGCTCTCGCCGTCCGTGTCAAAGTAAAATTCTAAGCCGTCCATTGAGTAAAAAGCCGCGCTTATCTCTTCTTTAAACGCCTGCAGCTGTCTGCGCGTGTCGGTTGCCGCGCCTGTGTTTGAATAGACCGAGCGCACGGACAAAAAGAACCCTGCTGCCATAGCCATGACAATGCCCACCAAGGCAAGCGCCACGGTGATTTCGACAAGTGTAAATCCACTTTTTCGGCTTTTGTGCCTTAGCATTGCAACCTCTGTTTAGCTTTTGTGTAAGCGGCGGGAGATTTACCGCTTTCGCGCGTAAGCCGCATTACAAAGCAGTGCGTTGCGGCAAAATTTAACGGCAGCATGTTTAAGGCATTGCGCAGTACAAGCCGTATATTTCCCTTAACTTACATTATACACCAAAAGCCATTGCAAACTCAACAAAAAACAGAAAAAGACCGCAACGCACGCATCAAATGATAAGTTTTTATAAGTTTTACAC
>CAZPMG010000004.1:36407-41316 GCA_964587785.1 uncultured Clostridia bacterium | reverse complement strand
GTTTTCAATCACTATACCGAACGTAGGAATAAGCACTGCGGCAAGTATTCCGATTACTGCAATAACTACAATCAGCTCAAAAAGCGTAAAACCCTTTTTTCTCCTAAGCTTCATTTAATTTCCCTCCGTTATATGTTTGAGTATTAAACGTATTTTATCACCCCGATTTTTATCTGTCAACACAAAAATAAACTTTGCTGAAAAATATGGAAAAATATTTACAATTATACGCTTTTATACTCAAAATATAGCCTTTTGAAAAAAAGTTTTACACCAAATGGCAGCGGATTACATATCGTCAAACTGCGCGCTGTACAGTTTATAGTACAGTCCGCCGCTTTGGAGCAGCTGCTCGTGCGTGCCGCGCTCGGCAATCATGCCCTTATCCAGCACCAAAATAAGGTCGCTGTTTTTGATTGTTGACAGCCTGTGCGCAATTACAAAGCTTGTGCGCCCCTGCATCATTGACAAGAACGCGCCGGAAATCTTCTGCTCGGTGCGAGTGTCCACGTTTGAGGTGGCCTCGTCAAGTATGAGCATTTGCGGCAGGGAAATCATCGCGCGCGCAATGGTAAGCAGCTGCCGCTGCCCCTGCGAAATATTCTGCGCGTTCTCCTCGATTACAGTATCGTAACCCTTTTCCAGCCTGCGTATAAACGAGTCCGCGCCCGCCCTTCGCGCCGCCTCGTGCACTTCCTCAATGGTTGCGCCGCGCTTGCCGAAAGCTATGTTTGCCGCCACGGTATCGCGTTTTAGCCAGGTGTCTTGCAGAACCATGCCGAAAGCCGAGCGCAGCGACGCGCGGGTGAGCTTATCGGCCGCTATTTCCGACACATAGATTTTGCCGGAATCTATATCATAAAAGCGCATCAGCAAATTTACCAGCGTGGTCTTGCCGCTGCCCGTCGGGCCTACTATGGCAATCCTTGTGCCGGGGGCAACGTCAAGCGAAAAGTCTTTGATAAGCTCGGTGCCCGGAGTGTATGAAAAATCCACGTTTTCAAACCTTACGCTGCCGTCTGTGCCGTGCAAAATTTGTGCGTCCAAGGCATCCGGCTGCTGCGGAGTGCTTTGCGAAAGCTTGAATATGCGCCCGGCAGAGGCAAACGCCGTCTGTATCTGCGCGGCGACCGCGGTTATATTGTTTATGGGCTGTGAAAAGGAAACCGAATACAGAATAAATCCTGAGATTTGCCCTACGCCGATTGAGCCGCGCAGCGCGGCAAGCCCGCCGAATATGCCAAGCAGCCCATATATGATATAATTTATAAGGCGGGTGGAGGGGTTTATAAGCGAAGAGTAAAACTGTGATCTTTGCCCTGCGTCATACAGCGGCCGGTTTACGGCGGCAAACCTCTCCGCGCCCTCGCCTTGACAGCGCAGCAGCTGCACTGTCTTGAGGTTGGAGATGTATTCCTCGGTTACAGACTGAAGGTTTCCCCTCAGCCTTGACTGCTCGTTAAAGTATTTACGCGCCTTGCGGTTGGTAAAAAACGACAGTATAAAGCACCCCGGCGTAAGCCCGGCAACGATAAGCGCCAGTGAGGGATGCATTATTACCATGAATACAAGCGCGCCAAGCACGCAGGCGATGCCGGAAGTAAGCTCTCTTACCGCCTGAAACAGTCCGTCGTGCACGGCGTCAATGTCCGCAGTGAGCCGGCTTACGATGTCGCCGTGCTTGTTGGTGTCAAAGAAACTGACGGGCATATCGTTTATGCGGCGGAAAGCGTCCGAGCGCAGCCTTGTAACCGTGCGATTTGATATAAACGCCGAAAGACGGAACAGCACATAGGAAAAAAGCGCGCCGCACGCATATATAAGCAGCAGCAGCGACAGCATACGCCCAAGAGTTGAAAAGTCTACCTTTCCGGCGTCTGCAATGCTGTCCACGCCCAGCCCGATTACATACGGGCCGGCTATTGCGGGCAGGTTTGCAAGCACCGCGCAGGGCAGTGCCGCAAGCAGCGCAGGCCAGCTCTTGAGCGTGGCTTTAAATAAATTTTTGACGACAAAATTTTTACTGCTGTTGTTTACATCACTGTTGTTTACATCGTTGATGTTTATATCGCTGTTGTTTTTGCCGCCGATTTTTTTGTGCTTGTTATTGCTTTTCATGGTTATTTCTCCTGCGAGTGCACGATGTCAGCATAGGTTTCGCAGTTTTTAAGCAGCTGCGCGTGCGTGCCGCTGCCTGCAAGTTTGCCATGCTCCATAACCAAAATTATATCACAGCCGCGAATGGTGCTCACGCGCTGGGTAACCGTAATGACGGTGATGTTTCCGTATGCCTTGCGCACGGCTTTCATCAGGTTGCTGTATGTGAGGTAATCCAGTGCGGAGAGCGAGTCGTCAAATACCAAGAACGGCGACTGCTTTACAAGCGCGCGCGCTATGGCAAGCCGCTGCCGCTGCCCGCCGGAAAAGTTTGCACCGCCCTCTTCCACGGCGCAGTCAATGCCGCCCTTACGGTCATAAACAAATGCGCACTGCGCGGAATCAAGCGCAAGCTTTACCTGCGCGTCGCTTGCGTCCGGGCGGCCGGAGAGCACGTTTGAGCGCACTGTGCCGGAGAACAGCACAGCCCGCTGCGGCGCAACCGCAATATTGTCGAGCAACGCCTCGCGGTTTATATCGGTTATATCACTTCCGCGCACGGTTATTTTTCCGCTGTCCGGCGGATAAAACCCAAGCAGCAGATTTATGAGCGTGGACTTGCCGCTGCCTGTCGGGCCGATTATGCCTATGCGCGCGCCCTCGTCCGCACAAAAGCTTATGCCGCTGAGCGCGTTTTGGCGGTCGCCTAAGTAGGCAAAGCTTACATTGTCAAAGCATATTGCGCGTGCGCTTTGCTGCGGCGGCGGAAAGCCTGCCGCAGAGGGCTGCGACTGAGTTTCCGGTGCGGCAAGCACCTCGCGTATGCGCGCGGCAGACGCGTATGCGCGCGTAAATATATTGATTATGTTGGTGAGCACGATGAGCGCGGCCATTATCATGCTTACATAGTTTATATATGCGGTCAGTTGCCCTTGAGAGAGCCTGCCGCCGTCCACGTATATTCCGCCGAAGTGCAGTATTGCCACAAACGCTAAATTAACGGCAAGCGTGGTGGCGGGGTGTAGCAGCGCCGATACCCTTGAAACACGCATCGCCGCCCTGTAAAAGCCTTGGTTTTCCTGCTCGAACTGCTCAAGCTGTTCCTTTTCGCGGTTGAAAGCGCGCACCACGCGCACGCCCGACAGGTTTTCCTTTGCGGCAAGCGTAACGTTGTCAAGCTGCCGCTGCTGGTCTTTATAGAGCTTTACGGTCTTGCGCGTAATTATAAACGCAAATGCCGACAGCAATATAATTGCGGCCAGCAGTATGAGCGACAGCTGCACGTCGATTGTCATCGCCATAATGAAGCCGCCTATTGTCAGCAGCGGCACGCGCATTGCAAGGCGAATTGCCATAGCCACCGCCCACTGCAAATGCTGCACGTCGTTTGTGATTCGGTTTACAAGCGTGGCGCTGCCAAAGCTGTCCATTGCCGAGAAAGACAGGTTAGAGGTCTTTTCAAACAGCGCCTGCCTGAGCGTAGTGCCGAAGCCCTGCCCGGCTATGGATGCGTAATATTGGCAGACAATCGCGGAAACCGAGCCCAATGCGGCAAGCGCAATGATAAACACACCCTGCCGCCATATCACGGAAAAGTCGCCTTGCTTTATGCCGCTGTCAATGAGCGTAATCATAATCATGGGAATGATAAGCTCAAACGCCGCCTCAAACAGCTTGAACAGCGGGCCGAGCACCAGCTGTTTTTTGTAGGGTTTAAGGTGAGAAAATGTTTTTTTCAAGCAGACGCCTCAACAATCGCGCCGGATACAAAAGCTCCGTCGCGGTAAAATGCAGTAAAATACCTTGTTCTAAGTTAATTGGATAATATCCGGCAGCGCGTACATGAATCAGCCAAAAGCGGCTGCCCACGCGCGACGCTTTTTATACTGCCGTTATATTATACTTCAATAATTTACATTAAATTATAATACATTTTTTGCGTGCTGGCAAATCTTTGCCGCTTGCAAACAGAGCTTGCGGCAGTCAATTTTGTTTCAGGCATTTTGAGAAAGCAGGCTTTTTTATAGACAAACAGTATTTACGGCTATAAACATTCAAACTTTTTGCGTTTAATAAAATAGTTTACACCGTGCTTAAGTTATGTTATAATATATCGCAACACCACTGCAAATGATATGGGCAGTGTCGTTTTTTGCACATAAACGTCAAGATTTACAGATGTTTTGTGCGGGACATATTGAAAATTTTATCCGGGAGATAACGCGGAGGAGTATCCGCGCCGCGCCCACAGAGAGCTTGCCCTGCAAAAATTTGCAGCTGAAAGGGCGGGCGGAGTACGCGGCGGGGGGAAGGTTGCCCGTTTGCCGGAAGCGTCCGTCCGGGCGCGCAACGCCGGACCTTTGAGCGCCGCGGGGTATGCCTGCGGAATTAAGGTGGTACCGCGAAAAGCTTTTTATGCGCATTTCGTCCTTAAAACTACAGGACGGTGCGTTTTTTTTGCCCATGGGGCTGGGGAGATTGCAATGACACAACTTTTTTTGAGCACAATGCTGCTGTCTACGGTGATGGAAAGGCTGAGCCGCCCCACTACTATAATAGGCCTTGCTCTTGCGCTGTGTGCGGTGGTGGTGATGGTTTTTTCCAAGCCGCTTGCCGAAAAGCTCAAGCCGCAAGATGACAATCAGCGCCTGAACGCCGTGCTGCGCTTTAAGATAGTGGCAATGGTGTTGGCGTTTTCAGGCGCGGCGCTTGTGATATTTTTCGGGCAGTAACAATATAAGTGCGTGTTTATGTATGCATAAAGCGCGCGCATATAGCCAAGCCTGTAAGTTTTTTGCACCAAAGCTTGAAA
>CAZPMG010000004.1:4286-36307 GCA_964587785.1 uncultured Clostridia bacterium | reverse complement strand
CATAAAGCGCGCGCATATAGCCAAGCCTGTAAGTTTTTTGCACCAAAGCTTGAAAGTAGCTTTATATATGGTTGAACTTATTTTTATTAACAGAAAAACATTGCAGATAAACATTACAAAAAAACATTATATAAATTACAGATAGACATTGCGATGGCAGCGCTGCCTGCGCAATTGAAAATTATATGATACAGCGGATAACGGAGGCTTAAAAACCTATGGATATGGCAAAAAACTATAATCCCGCAGAGTTTGAGCAGGATATTTACGCCGATTGGCAGGACAAGGGCTATTTCCGCGCGCACGCGGACAAGAGCAAAAAGCCTTTTACCATATTAATGCCGCCGCCCAACATAACCGGGCAGCTGCATCTGGGGCACGCGCTCAACAACGGGCTTCAGGATGCGGTGATAAGGTTTCGGCGTATGCAGGGCTACAGCGCGCTGTGGCTGCCCGGCACCGACCACGCCTCCATTGCAACCGAGGTAAAGATTGTCGAGGAAATGCAGACTGAGGGGCTTACCAAGCAGGGCATCGGCCGGGAAAAGTTTTTGCAGCGCGCCTTTAAGTGGAAGGACAAATACGGCGGCAGGATTGTAGAGCAGCTCAAGGTGCTTGGCTGTTCGTGCGATTGGTCGCGCCTCAGCTTTACCATGGACGAGCGCTGCTCCAAGGCGGTGCTGCACGTATTTGTAGACCTCTACCGCAAGGGGCTGATTTACCGCGGCAACAGGATTATCAACTGGTGCCCGTGCTGCCGCACCGCGCTTTCGGATGCCGAGGTAGAGTTTTCCGAGCATCAGGGCAGCTTTTGGCACATACGCTATCCTGCTGAGGACGGCGGCGAGGGCGTTGTGGTTGCCACAACCCGCCCGGAGACCATGCTGGGCGACACCGCCGTTGCCGTAAACCCCGGCGACAAGCGTTACAGCGCGCTCATCGGCAAAAAGCTGGTGCTTCCGCTTACTGGCAGGGTTATACCGGTGGTTGCGGATGACTATGTGGACGCAGAGTTCGGCACAGGCGCGGTAAAGATTACGCCTGCCCACGACCCCAACGACTTTGAGGTAGGCCAAAGGCACAACCTTGAGGTTGTGCGCGTAATGGACGACGGCGGCATAATAAACAAGCGCGGCGGAAGCTATGCGGGTTTAGACCGCTATGAAGCGCGCAAAAAGATTGTAGAAGACCTCAAGGCGCAGGGTCTGCTGGTAAAGGTAAAGCCGCACACTCACAACGTGGGGCACTGCTACCGCTGTGACAGCGTGGTGGAACCCATAGTGTCGCGCCAATGGTTTGTAAAGATGGACACGCTTGCCGCGCCCGCGGTGGAGGCCGTGAAAAACAAGGAAATCAAGTTTTTGCCGCGGCGGTTTGAAAAGATATATTTCAACTGGATGGAGAACATCAGGGACTGGTGCATATCCCGCCAGCTGTGGTGGGGACACCGCATACCCGCGTACACCTGCGGCGACTGCCAAAATTTGATGGTGGAAACCACCGCTCCCAAGGTTTGCAGCAAGTGCGGCGGAAGCAATATAACCCAGGACGAGGACGTTCTTGACACATGGTTCTCGTCGGCATTGTGGCCGTTTTCCACGCTGGGCTATCCGGAGGAAACCGCAGACCTCGGCTATTTTTATCCTACAAGCGTGCTGATAACCGCTTACGATATAATATTTTTCTGGGTTGCGCGCATGATATTCTCCGGATTAGAATACATGAAGCAGATACCCTTTGAGGACGTGCTGTTTACCGGATTGGTGCTCGACTCTCAGGGGCGCAAGATGAGTAAGTCCCTTGGGAACGGCATTGACCCCATGGAAATTATAGAAAAGTACGGGGCGGACACGCTTAGGCTTTCGCTGCTCAGCGGCGTAGCTCCCGGCGGAGATATGCGCTTTTCCGAGGAAAAGCTTGAGGGCTGCCGCAACTTTGTGAACAAGCTGTGGAATGCCTCGCGCTTTGTGCTCATGAACGCCGAGGAGAAAAAAATCCCCGCGCTTGACGATTGCAGGCTAAGCTCCGGCGACAAGTGGATACTGCACAGATACAACGCGCTTGTGCGCAGCGTGACCTCCAACATGGAAAAGTACGAGCTGGGCCTTGCGTCTGCAAAATTGTATGACTTTGTATGGTCGGATTTTTGCGATTGGTACATCGAGATGTGCAAGCCCTATCTGTACGGCGACGACGAGGCCGCGCGCCTGAGCGCACTCGGTGTGCTTACGCACGTCCTTATGGGCACGCTCAAGATGCTGCATCCGTTCATACCCTTTGTGACAGAGCGCATATTCCAAAGCCTTCCCGGCGCAAGCGGCAGCATAATGGTGAGCGATTATCCCCTGCCCGATAAAAAGCTGGTGTTTTCCGCCGCGGCGTCCGACATGGAGGCAGTCAAAGACCTCATCCGCGCCATACGAAACCTGCGCGCGGATATGCAGGTTGCGCCCTCCCGCCGTGCCACGCTGTACGTGCTTGCAAGCGACGCTCGCATTCAGCGTGTGCTGCGCCGCAGCGTGCTGTATCTGGAAAAGCTTGCGTCCGCGTCCGCAGTGCAGTTTATCACGCAGAGGTCAAAGGCACCGCAAAAGAGCGTAACCGTGACCCAACCGGGCGTTGAGGTGTTTTTAGAGCTTGGCGAACTTGTGGACACGGAAAAGGAAAAGGCAAGGCTGAGCGCAGAACTTGACCGCGCGCTGTCCGAGGCCGTACGCGCACAGGCAAAGCTAAACAATCCCGGGTTTACGCAAAAAGCGCCCGCGGAGCTTGTGGAAAAGGAAAAGCAAAAGCACGCGCAGTTTTCCAAGCTGGCGGACGAGCTAAGGCAAAAGCTGGAAGCGCTGTAAGCTCTTAAGTTTCGGAAGAGCCCCCGTTTAAGCTCCGCATATATGAGCAAGCCGCGCCGCTTTTTCTCAGGGCATTAAATTAAATATTATGTAAACAATAAACCGTATGGGGAAGAGCTATATGAAAAAGTTTTTCAATGATTACAAGCAGTTTATAAGCCGCGGAAACATAATGGACCTTGCCATAGCCGTAATAATCGGACAGGCGTTCGGCAAGATTGTCAGCAGCTTTACAAACGACATAATCATGCCGTTTATCGGCAAGCTCATAGGCAACATAAACATTGCCATGCTTGAGGTTGCGGTAACCGAAGACTTGATTATAAAATACGGCAGTTTCCTGCAGGCAATTACCGACTTTTTGATAATTTCGCTGTTCATTTTCCTTATGCTTAGGGCGGCAAAGCGCGCGCACACGCGTGCCGAGCGGGTAAAGGAAAAATTGGAGCAAAAGCTCAAGGGTTTGGGAGCGGGCGAGAGTGAGGCTGAGTCCGAAGCACAGGCTGATGCCGGCGCAGCAGAAACCGCGGAAACCGCCGATGCAGAAGCCGCACCCGGGCGGCAGGAACAGCTGCTTGAGGAGATACGTGATTTACTGAAAGCGCAGGCAAGCGCGGAAAAATAAGGAGTGACAACATGGAAAAAGTAGAGTTTACACTGGAAAACGGCAAGCGCATAGTCGCCGAGCTGTATCCCGAGCACGCGCCCATAACCGTAGAGAACTTCAAGGCATTGGTAACGCGAGGGTTTTATGACGGGCTGACCTTTCACCGCGTAATAAAGGGTTTTATGATACAGGGCGGCTGTCCGCGCGGCAACGGCACCGGCGGTGCGGAAAAAAACATCAAGGGTGAGTTTGCCGTAAACGGCGTAAACAACACGCTAAAGCACACCGAGGGCGTTCTTTCCATGGCTCGCTCAATGAATCCCGACAGCGCCAGCTCGCAGTTTTTTATAATGCACAAACCCTCGCCGCATCTTGACGGGCAATACGCGGCATTTGGCAAGGTCACTGAGGGCTTTGACGCCGTCGAGGAAATTGCCGGCACGGATACCGACAGGTCGGACAAGCCGCTTCAGCCTGTCGTAATCAAGCAGGTAAAACTTATATCGGTTTAAGCGCGTATAGGCACATTTTCACCGCTGTACAAAAGAGGAAAATTTATGTTTGTATTCAAAGACATAGACGAGATGCTGGGCAGTCTGGGCTACATAGGCGAAATTTATAATATTTACCGTGTGGTCAACCCCTTTTCCAAAGAGATAATCATGGCAAGGGGCAGTGAGGGGCTCATACCTATAGACGGCCCGTGCTACGGCGTGTGGAACACGGGCAGGATTTGTGACAACTGTATATCCGTGCGCGCGGTGAACGAAAAAAAGATAGTGCTCAAGATGGGCAGCAAGGACAGAAGCCTGTATATTGTGACCGCCATACCCATAGATTTAAACGGCGAAAGACTGGTTCTTGAGCTGATACAGGACGTTACCGACGGGCTGTATATGGAATCGGACGAGGCATACGGCGAAATTCACAAGCTCACCCATCAGTTGTCGCTTAAGTTTGACGACTTGATAGCCAAGGACGAGCTTACCGGCCTGTACAACAGGCGTTACATAGAGGAGCGCCTGCCCGCGGACATGGCCGCCGCCTGCCGCGATGACAGCCCGCTTTCGGTTATATTTGCCGATCTTGACAGGTTTAAAAAGGTAAACGACACCTACGGCCACATTGCGGGCGATGCTGTGCTCAAGCAGTTTGCCGCGCTGCTGTATGAGAACGTGCGCAGGGATCAGGCATGGGTCGCGCGTTACGGCGGCGAGGAATTTTTGATTTGCCTGCCGGAGGTTGCCAAGGCGGACGCGCTAAAAATTGCCGAGCGGCTGAGGCAACAGGTCAGCGGCAATCCATTTAACGTTGGGAATATACACCTTTCCATGACGTGCAGTTTTGGTGTATATACCGCGGATAAAGGTCTGTGCAACGACATGACCACATTGATTCAGCGCGCGGACACAAATTTATACAAGGCTAAAAAGGCTGGCAGAAACCGTGTGTACGGCTGAGTCCCGACGCATATCAGCCGCAAGAGCCAAAGCGTATAATACAAACCGCAAAAATTAAAGTGATACACTGATAGAAACCGAATAAATTCAAAAAAGCCGCTTATATTATAGCGGCTTTTTGTATGTTCTGGCATATATAGTCAAAACATCCGGCGCAGTTGCCTAAAAACAAAGTATGCTGCAAAAACGACAGTTTAGCAATTATTACCCCGCAAAATTTTTTTATGTGATAATATATCTTTGGTTAAATGTCGTTTTATACGTAAAAAGGCAATAACATTTGCTAAAGCTAAAAGCAAAGACATCCGGAGGTGAGCTAAGTAAGATGCGGCAAGATAGTGTAATCAAAAAAGAAGAGGGAACAAATTCCGCTAAATGGTATGTAAGGCTATGGGAGGGTTTCAAAATCAAGCACCCGAACCTCTCCCAGTTCCTGGTGTTTTTTATTCTTAGCAACGGCGTAACATTGCTGCAGATGGCAATGTTTGCCGTGCTTTATAATTTTATTTTGTCAAAAACTGCGCTTGTAGAGGTTGCTTTCCAGCACTGGAATATATTTGGCCTGAAGAATTTTGAGGGAACGCTCTATTATATGTTCGACTATGCGGCGGGGGCGATTTCCGACGGCGGCGGCGGCGGACTTGCATACTTTTTGTCCATGCAGATCACGCTTGCGCTCGCGCAGGTGGTAAACTTTTTTGCGCAGAGAAATATAACGTTTAAGTCAAACAGCAACCCCTGGCGCGCGGCGGCCTGGTACTTGGTCGCATATGTTGTGATATCCTTGCTGGCGGCAGCCGCGCTCGGGATTTACAAGCAGCCTCTTTACAGCCTGTTTATCGACGTGCTGAAGTGGGGGAATGTTGGCCAGCAGATTGCAAATGCTGTTGTATGGATTATCACGTGCGCAATTTCCTTTTGGGTGTTTTTCCCGATTTTTAAAGTTATTTTTAAGCGTAAACCGGAAAACCCGGAGGATTGATAGGATTATAACGCGGTTAACAAACGCAGCGGGCTGACGGTAAAGGTACGGCATAATAGCTGTTTGGGGGTACTGCGCCATAGAGCCTTGCGAAAAGCTTGGGCGCGGCAACGGCGGTAAATACGGGTTGTGATAATCCAAGGCAAAGCAGCACGGGAATGCCGCGTCGCTGCCGCTGCCGCCGCAAAGATTAGCTTAACGGTTTTGTCCTTATCGTAGGAGAGAATAGTTTGGGCGGGACATAGCTGTTGACTATAAATTTATTATATAAGGAGGTTGCAGGATGAGAAGCAAAAAATGTATCACTATGGTTGTGGCTTTATTGTGCATGGTGCTTATTTTTTCAATGTACGCATGCGATGGCAGGGGGGGAACACAAGTTGAGCCGCCCGAGCCCGTATATAAAGTCAATTCCGTTGTGATCCGTCACAACAGTACGCCTGTGGAGGGCACGCTGTCTGTGAACATGACGGCGGGCACCGTAGCTCTTGCTGCCGGTGTGACCAAAGACGCGGAAGCCGACGGCACGGTCACGTGGAGTTCGGGTGACACTGCGGTAGCGACGGTGGCAGATGACGGCACGGTCACGCTGCTCAAAAGCGGTGAGACTGTCATTACGGCTGCCGCCGGCAACAAAAAGCACGAAATAGTGCTTGTGGTAGGCGCCGTGCCCACACAGCCGAACGCTTATACCATTACCGTAAACGGCGGGACGTCAAACACTTCCTCCGCGGTTGAGGGCAGCCGCATTACATTGACGCCGGATATTCCCGAGCATAATGAGTTTGTGCGCTGGGAATACAAAATCAACGGCGAGCCGGCGGACAACCTTTCTGTGAGCGGCCACCTGTTTTTAATGCCGGGCGCAAATATTTCCGTTACCGCTGTGTTTGGCCACGCGCGCTATGCGCTCAATCTTGTGGGCGCTAAGGTTGTCAAATTAAACGGCGAGGAATACACCGAAACCGGCGTGCCGGGCGCAAACACCAAGCCCAATGTGGGCGGCGGCGCGCTTGAAGAGTACGCTCTTACAACTTATCAAATCCCCGTCACGTCAACGGTCTTAATTGAAACGGTGGACGAGCCTGCGGACAAATTGTTTGTGGGCTGGGACGAAGGCACTATAAATAACCGCTTGGCAGACATGAGCACCGAGCATGAGTTTACCATGCCCGGCGAAACGCTTACCGTTTGGGCGCAGTTCGGTGCAAGAAACCACGAGCTGCTGACCGATACGGGCGCAGCGAACGGCCCCAGCGGCGGAAACGGCAATTATTCTGAAGGGTTCAGGCGCATATGGCAAGGACAGCCTGCTTTAAATGACGGAAGCTGGACTCCTGATCCGAGCGCATCCGTTGATCCCGATCTGGACGGCGGCAGCGGATACCGACTGACATATTCAGCCGCCCAAGGCGCTGCAAGCGGAAATCCCGAAAATATCACCGGCTCCAAATTTAACACAATGGGACACGGCACATTGGTGATGAAGTGGATATTCAAAAACCACAGCGAGACGCGTGCCATCGTATTGGAAGCCTATGCCACGCAGCTTGGCAACAACGTCACCACCGGCCACGTAAGGGTTGAGCCTGGCGAGGTCAAGGTTGTATACACCGAAGGGCGCTTAGGGCTTCAAAACCCATGGATGGGGTGCGTTGTAAGAGAGGCAATAGGCGGCTCGTCCGGTGAGCCCCGCGTGCTTGTGGACATGGTGTGCGTGGTTGCGCCAAAGTATCCCGACGGCGACAAGGTGCTGGCGGTGTCCGGCAATGCGCAGTGGGTAAACTTTCATTCCAACAACCAATCAAGACCTTATTCTGATTTCCCGCAGCTTTACGGCGGATCCGCATTCACGCGCTCCGGCACATGGGCCAACGCTGACGCGCACTGGGTCAACAATGCAGTGGGGCTTACAATGCTTGCGGCATGGGGCGCGAACATCAGCTTAGGTGCAACCGCTTCGGTGAGAATTTCAAATATGCCGGCATATAACTCCGACCAGCCGACTACAACCGTTTATCTGCGCGTTGTCAACAACATTGCACAAGTGGCAACATATAAGTGGGGAATATCCACATTAGCAAACGATACCGGCACCTACGTGGTCACGTTCCCCGGAGCGCCCGGAGAGGAAACGCCTGACAGAGGCGGCGGTTATACGCTTGGCAGCTTTGAATCCAAGGTGATTAAGCTTGTTATCCCGCGCACTCAAAACGACGGCGGCTTATTCTACCTTACGGTACTCAAAACCTATCGCGATACCACTGGCAGCAGCGACGGCGTAAGCGGTCAGCATCTCTGTATGCAAATGGCCTATAACAACGTATTCGGGTACGAGGAGGTATAAGGAATATGAAACGAATAAAGATGCTGAAAAAGTCACGTTTCATCATTGCGACGCTCTTAGCGGTGCTGTTCGCATTGAGTACGCAGGTGACCGGCGTGTACGCCACTGCGGCGTTTGTCTACCAAGGGCTCAGCGAGTCTGTCCGCGGCAACCGTTTCCTGTCTGACTACGACACCGCCGACGACGTTGTAGACGCCTCCAACGATTTGAACGAGGATATTGCCGGAGAGGGCATGGTCCTTCTCAAGAACGAGAACAACGCGTTGCCGCTGGGCGACAACGCAAAGATAAGCTTGTTCGGCAAGCGCTCCTCCGACAGCCTGTTTTTACACGGCGGTTCGGGCGCGGGCGCAGGCCCGGGCGGCGCGCTGAAGGTCAGCTTGCTCAAGGCGCTTGAGGAAGAGGGCTTTGAGGTTAACCCTGCTTTGGTTGACTTTTATAAGGACAACGCTCTGTCCGGAAGCGGCCCGGGCACGGCTCCCAGCAACGGCACGCAGCCCGTTTCAGGCTACAACACAGGCGAGACGCCGATAGCAAACTATGCGTCGGCGGCGGGAGTTGAGGCCTCTTACGAGGATTACAGCGACGCTGCGGTTGTGGTGTTCTCCCGCATAGGCGGAGAGGGATTTGACCTGCCCCGCACCATGACATATGGCGGAGGCAACCAGTACCACAATGTTTGGAGCACCTCTCAGGTAGTGCCGGGCGCACGCAAGGGCGACGACCACTATATGCAGCTTGACAAAAACGAATCCGATCTTTTAAAATATCTGGGCGGCAAGTTCGATAAGGTTATTGTGCTGCTCAACACCGGTTCACAAATAGAAACGGGCTTCTTGGACGATGTCAACCATTACGGCTACCATGAAAACATCAAGGCCTGCCTGTGGGTCGGCTTCCCCGGCGGCACGGGAACCAGAGGGCTTGCGCGCATTCTGAAAGGAGAGGTCAATCCTTCCGGCAGAACGGTGGATACCTGGGCGCGCGATTTCAAGGCGGATCCCGTTTGGCAAAACTTCGGCAATCAGCTTGCTCAAAACGGCAACCGCTACTCGGGCACGAGCAACAACTTTGTTGAATACCGCGAAGGCATATATATGGGCTACCGTTATTGGGAGACCCGCGGTTTTGACGAGGGCTTCAGCGACCAGTATATATCTGACAGCGCCCATACCTTGTCGGAGCAAACCTCTACTACCGAATGGGACAGCTGGTATAACGCACACGTTGTGCGTCCGCTTGGGTTCGGTCTGAGCTATACCACATTCAATCAGGAAATCCAAAGTCAGAGCCCGGCTGCCGGTTCGCAACTTTCCGCTGACGGCAAAATCACAGTCACCGTCAAAGTGACAAATACCGGCACGGTTGCAGGAAAAGAGGTAGTACAGCTGTACTATACTGCGCCCTATATTGAGAACGGAATTGAAAAAGCTCACGTTGTATTGGGCGCATTCGGCAAAACCGCAATGCTTGAGCCCGGCGCATCCGAGGATGTTAAGCTGGAGCTTACCGTTCAAGATATGGCATCCTATGACTGGAGCGACCGTAACGCCAACGGCTTTAAGGGCTATGAATTAGATTCCGGCACCTATACTATCCGCGTAATGAAAAACGCCAATGAGCAATGGGCATCCGTTGACTTCAGCGTGGAATCCAATATCAAATACGCCGTGGACGGCGCGACAGGCAACCCTGTGGGCAACCTGTTTGACAACGTCAGCAATGAAATCGGCGAGGCAAATTTCCTCTCGCGCGGCGATTGGGCGGGCACTTTCCCCGTCACTGCCGCAAAAGCAATGCCCGCTTGGGCTTCTGCCGATGCCAACAAGTGGTCAGGCGGAGATTATAAGGCCGAGTGGGATGAAGCAGGCCAGCCTTGGGTGACAGACGAGATGCCCATAACGGAAGCGGACAACGGTTTAGTGCTTGACGACATGGTAGGGCTTGCGTACGATGATCCGCAATGGGATCTGTTCATGGATCAATTCTCGGCTGCGCAAATGCGTGACCTCACACACAACGGCAACTATTCCTCCGGACGGGATATCGCGGCATTCGGCGTAACAAGCGAGCCGAATGCAGACGGGCCTACCGGCTGGATTTACGGCGCAAACCGTATGCAAGCCTACCGCGCTTTCTGGGTAAGCGAAACCATACTTGCCGCTACCTGGAGCCAAGACTTAGCGTATGCGAAGGGCAGGCAGATGGGCAACGAGGCGCTGTTTGCCAAGGTTGTCGGCTGGTACGCGCCTGCGGTCAACACACACCGTTCGCCGTTCTCCGGGCGTAACTTTGAGTACTATTCCGAGGACGGGCACATTGCCGGCATGTTATCGGGCAAGATGGTGCAAGGCGCGGCATCCAAGGGTTTGTTTGCCTACGTCAAACACTTTGGGCTGAACGACCAGGAAACCAACCGCATAGCCATTTATACTTGGGCAAACGAGCAGTCCATGCGCGAGATTTACTTTAAATCGTTTGAACTTGCGGTCAAGAAAGGCGGAACCATCGGCATCATGTCCTCGCTTAACCGCGTAGGCGCCATCAACGCGGGCGCGGACTACCGTCTTTTGACTGCGCTGCTTCGCGACGAGTGGGGCTTTAACGGTTCGGTAGTTACCGACAGCTTTGTGGGTACTTTCAGCGGAGCGCTGATGGTGCGCGCAGGCGGAAACCTTGCGCTTGGCACAGCCGGCGCGGCCTTGAGAACAGACGCAACGTCGGTTGCGGCATACCGCAGCGGAGCAAAGGGCATACTCTTCACTCACGCCAACAGCATGGCAATGAACACCTCAAACCCCGGCAAACCCTTTGTATTAAATCCCTGGAGCGCAAAAACGCTCAGAGTGGGCATTGTGGGAGTGGCATACACCGAAGAAGTAAACACTGCAACCATTGATGCCACGGTGGATCCGGCAGGCGATGCCGAAACAGACATCCGCTATGAGCTTAAAGAGGGCAGCACGCTGCCTGCAGGGCTGACGCTCAATCCCGACGGTACGATTACAGGCTCGGCTGCAGCGGAAGCGTTTAACCACCGGTTTACTGTGCTTGCCGTCTATCAGGGCGCGGTTGCTGAGTTTGAAGGGTTCTACAGAGAGACCCAATTTGCAATCACCGTCATTGATTCCAACGGCTCAATTGTGTTTGACATTGCTGACTCAGAGCTGACATATGCGACTGTGGGCGGAGATTACAACGAATCCCTGGCGTTTGCGTACATCCACAAGCCTGACGCCATGCCCGGCGAGGTATTGCCAGATATCACTTACTCCGTGAAAAACGGCAGCTTGCTTCCCGCGGGACTTACGCTTTCGGCTGACGGCGATGTTTCAGGGACACCTGAGCTTGCATGCACGGATTACGAATTTACCGTGACCGCCGAGGCCATGGGATACAAAGCGAGAGAAATTGTCTTTTCAATTTCCGTTCTGCATAAGGTTGAGTTTGCTGAAGGGACGCTTAAAGCTGCGCAGTTCGGCCGCACCTATGTAGACAGAATAACACCTGCGGAAAGCGATGTGGAAATCACATACACACTTGCGCAAGGCAGCGCTCTTCCCAAGGGGCTTTCGCTGACAAGCGCGGGCTACATCACCGGAACGCCTACTGAACTGGTAACGGACAAGACCTTTGTTGTTATAGCGACAGGCGCTTATGCGGAGACAAAGGAAGCGGAATACAGCATTACGGTGGGAATCGCATACAACGAGGTAAGCCTGCCTGACGGCGAAAAGGGAGGCTATTACGATGCGTCCATAGACACGGCGCAGGGCTCGGGCTCAATAACCTATGCGCTTAAAGAGGGGAGCGTCCTGCCCGAAGGACTGACGCTTTCCGCCGAGGGCCAGCTTACGGGCACCCCCACAAAAGCCGGCATCTATACCTTCACGGTGGTGGCAAGCGTGGAAGGCACCGATAGCGATGAGCTTACGCTTCAGCTGTTTATCAGCGGAACCGAAGGCGGCGGCGGCTGCGAAACCAAGGCCGCGGATGTGTTCGGAGGCGGAATGCTTATATTCTTCGCCGGGGCATATGTTCTGTTTCGCTCAAAGAAAAAAATCAACGGCAACAGCAATTCTTAGTCTGTCTGTTTCAACGAACAAGTAGTATGTCTTAACAGTTTAGGATGCGCCTGCATGAGCTTGCATAAGGTCACACTGCTGCCAGTGCTCATGCAGGGCTCCTAAAATACAATTGAGTGGTCTTAGAAAGCTAACTATAGGTAACCCTCCCCGCAGCTTTTCCGCATCCGGCGTATAGCTGTGGGGCGGCTTACCCTTGTGCCGCTGCCAAAGACCATGACCGGAGAAAAATTATGAAATCAATTTGGAAAAAGGCGAGCGTTAAAATTTGGGCTTCTGTTTCCGCGATACTGCTTGCAATTTTGCTGGCGGCAACATTTGTGTTGACGGGTGTTCCCTTTCTCTACGGCACCGTAAATTCTATATTCGGCGGGGAGCGCCGGGTGCTTGTCAAAGGGGATCCGGCAGAGTATATGCGGTATAAATCCGAAGCCGATTATACGGACAAGGCAAGCGTGCTCTCGGCGGCGCAGAAGCTAAACGAGCGCATTGTTGAGGAGGGCATTATTCTTTTAAAGAACGATGATGACGCCCTGCCGCTTTCGTCCGCGCAAAAAATATCGGTGTTCGGTAAAAATTCAATCAGCCTTGTTTTAGGGGGCTCGGGTTCCAGCGCCGGCTCCGGCGGCGCGGCCGGCGGAGATACCCTCTACAGCAGCCTTCAGGCGGCGGGGTTTGTTTTCAACCCTGTAATGAAGTCGTTCTATGAGAGCAGTCAATCGGGCGCAGGCAGGCCCGCCACGCCGGGCATGGGTTCAATTTTGACAGGATTCCCTGTCTCTGAGACGCCGCTTTCCGACTATACCGCCTCTGTAAAGAGCAGTTATGCGGAATACAGCGATGCCGCGCTTGTGGTGATAACCCGTATCGGCGGCGAGGGCTACGATTTGCCCCGTACAATGTTTTCAGTCGGCAGCGATTCAAAGTATGTAACCTGGTCGGGAAACCGCCAAGTCATTCCCGGCGCCCGCAGCGTTGACGACCATTATCTCCAGCTTGACCAAAATGAAACCGACATGCTCAAGGAAGCGTGCGAGCATTTTGACAAGGTAATAGTGGTAATCAACTGTTCCACCTCAATGGAATTGGGCTTTTTGGACGATCCCGAGCATTATGCTTATAATAGCAATATCAAAGCGGCGCTTTGGATAGGAAACCCCGGCAAATCGGGAATCAACGCGCTTGGAAAAGTGCTCAGCGGCGATATCAACCCCTCGGGAAGAACGGTGGATACCTATGTCAGGGATTTCAAGCGCGACCCAACATGGGCAAATTTTGGCAACAACCTTGTGGGCAACGGCAACCGCTATACCTTGGACGGCCGTGAGCGCAACGCCTTTTTTGTAGATTACGAGGAAGGCATCTATGTAGGCTACCGCTATTACGAAACCCGCGCATTTGTTGAAGGGGGCGATTGGTTTGAGGAAAATGTAGTTTTCCCTCTGGGATACGGGCTGTCCTATACCGAATTTGAATGGGAAGTTACCGGCACCTCAGTGCCCGATGGCGCGGAAATTGCGGCGGACACTGTTATAAACGTGGACGTCACCGTTAAAAATACCGGAAATACCGCGGGCAAAGACGTTGTCCAGCTCTACTTTACCGCCCCGTACTATACCGGACAGATTGAAAAAGCGCACGTGGTCTTAGGTGATTTTGCCAAGACAAAACTGCTTGAGCCGGGTGAGGAGCAGGAGCTGACGCTTACTCTCAATGCCCGCAGCATGGCATCCTATGATTACAGCGACGCCAACGCCAACGGTTATTGCGGTTACGAGCTGGACGCCGGAGACTATGAAATAAAAATCATGCGCAATTCGCATGCGGTTTTTCATACAATCGGTTATACTGTATCTGAAGAAGGTATAAAATATACGGACGATTCCGCCACCGGCAATCCTGTTGAAAACCTGTTTGACGGTGTCAGCGATCATATATCGACCTACCTGTCACGTGCGGACTTTGACGGCACATGGCCTGAGCCGCCTACGGCGGAGGAGCGTGAGACGACGCAGGCAATCATCAATTCCATGACCTATAATCTCAACGACAAAGAAACCGACCCGTGGTACAGTACTCAGGTGCCGCAGCAGCAAGATAAGGTTTTGTCGTATAACAATACTGAGTTTAAGCTCTATGATTTAATCGGGGAGGATTATAACAGTCCTCTGTGGGATGACCTTTTGAATCAGTTGACCGTCGAGCAGATGACGCTGCTGATATCCAAGGGCAATTTCCGGACGGTCAACCTTGACAACATCGCAAAGCCGCTTACAATCGATGCTGACGGCCCCATGGGCTTTGCTATCTTCATGGGCGACCCGGCTATATACGACACAGGCTATTATGCCAGCGGATGCGTGATTGGCGCCACTTGGAGCAAGGAACTTGCATTTGAGATGGGCAAAATGATAGGCAACGAAGGCTTGGTGGGAAATGAAAGGGCAGACGGACGTCCGTATTCGGGCTGGTATGCGCCGGCAATGAATATCCATCGCTCACCGTTCGGCGGTCGGAACTTTGAATACTATTCAGAGGACGCCCTGCTGTCGGGAATGATGGCATCGGAGGTTGTCAAGGGAGCGCAGTCCAAGGGAGTTTATACATATTGCAAGCACTTTGCACTCAATGAGCAAGAAACCAACCGGGATACTACCGGGCTTATCACCTGGGCAAACGAGCAATCCATGCGCGAGCTGTATTTTGTGCCCTTTGAAATGGCGGTGAAAGACGGAGGCACAACCGCCATGATGTCGGCGTTTAACCGTATAGGTACGGTTTGGGCAGGCGGAGACTATACGCTGCTTACCCGTCTGTTGCGCGACGAGTGGGGTTTTTGCGGCATGGTAATTACAGATTTCAACTTGACCAAGTATATGGATGTAGACCAAATGGTCAGAGCGGGAGGCGACTTAAACCTCAGCCCCAGCAAGGGTGTTACCTCTGATTCAGGGGCAACCTCTGTGACGGCGATTCGCCGCGCGGCTAAAAACATACTGTATACGGTCGCAAACAGCAATGCCATGGACGGCATGGGCAAAAATGTTGTCTATCGCTATGCACTGCCAATTTGGGTGATACTCTTCATAGTCGCGGATGTGGCGGTATTTTTGATTTGTTCCGCTTGGGGCGCGGCGGTTATCACAAAAGCTAAGAGGAAAAGCAAACAAGAAGCCTAAATTGACAACCCAAACCGATACAGATTATATAACCTGCAATATCGGGTTTGAAAAAAGGGCCATTTTGCTTCAATTAATAATTTATGGAAGTTTAAGTAAGTAATTAATAACAATAGACGGAGGATTTTTATGAAGACTAATTTTAAGGCGATTTTGTGCGCGGTGCTGGCTCTCGTATGCGGCATGTTTATGTTTACCGCATGTGATAGCGGAAACGGTCCGGGCGGTATCAAAACCTACACGCTGGAAGCTGAATACATTGACCTTGACAACGTGACCGGTGCGGGTATTTCGAGCTCAGTGCCCGGGGTAGAGATGATATTTGGAGAAGGCACCGCAGATGACAAAGCCAAGGGCTGGAGCCAGGGTTATTACGTTGGATTTACCCATTCGGCAGATTTAACTTTGGACTTTGTATTCAACTCTGACGCCGCGGGCAGCGCCACAATTATCATAAGGCTTGGCTCGGAACTCGGAGATATAACGCTGGATTCCAACAAATTTGCCGTCAAGCTGAACGGCGAACCCTTTGTTTACTCCAACATTTTTATCGCCGGCAATGCGGGCGAGATGAACAGCATGGATTTTTTTGACAAGACAATTACTACAACCGCATCGCTGGTCGAGGGAGAGAACACAATTTCACTTACCGTCATGGCCGGCAACGGCTTAAACAGCGGACAAGTAGGCGGGCCTATGATAGACTGCATAAAAATCAAAACTTCTGCCACTTTGACCTGGACGGAAAAAACGGATAACCCCGGCAGGAGAGGCGAAATTTAAGTTCCATATCATGTGGGATAATTAATTAAAATAGCTTGAAATCATTGGATTTCCATTGGGAGGTAACACTCCCAATGGAAATCTTTTTATTGTAAAAAACGCGACTTAATATCTGCCAGAGAAATGTTTAGACCTCACTGCATGATTTGGCAAAAAACACTTGCCAAAAGCGCCGCATTATGCTATAATCACATAGCTGAAATTTAATAAGCCTTCATAGTCTAGCGGTCAGGACGCTGCCCTCTCACGGCAGAATCTGGGGTTCGAGTCCCCATGGAGGTACCAATACGCAAAACTTAATCAGTATTTGCAAAGCAAAGAAACCACTATATATAGTGGTTTCTTTGCTATTTATAATGTTTTTATCTATATATTGTGGTTATAGCATTTTGCTTTTTGTTGCTGTTTTAGCGTGTTTTTGCATTCTTTTTCTAAATCTACTACAATTTTACTACAATAGTCAATTGCTCTCAATCAGCGTTTAGACGGTCAGCTTGTCTGCTTTAGCTCTGCCCTTATCCTGCGAACGCCTGAAGAGCTTGACTGCTCCTTGCTTATCACAAACCTGCCCAGCGAGCCTATGTCCTTGGCGTGCGGGCCTCCGCAGATTTCCGCGCTGAAACGCCCCATGCGGTACACCTTTACCATCTCGCCGTAGCGGCTCTCAAACAGGCCGATTGCGCCGGTTTCCTTTGCCTGTTCCACGGTCATCTCTTCGACTGTGACTTCTGCACCCTCGGAGATTGCAGCGTTTACCCAGTCCTCGGCGGCCTTTATCTCCTCCTGGGTCATGGGGCGGGGGAAGGAAAAGTCAAACCGCAGCCGTTCGGCGGTGATGTTGCTGCCGCGCTGTGCAACCTCGTCGCCCAGCACGTGCCTGAGCGCAGCCTGCAAAAGGTGAGTGGCGGTGTGCAGCTTGGCAACCTCGTCGGATATATCCGAAAGCCCACCCTTAAACCGTTGCTCGCTGCCCGCCTGGCTCTTTTTTTGATGCTCGGCAAACGCGGCGTCAAAGCCCTCGCGGTCAACCGTAAGCCCTTTTTCCGCGGCAAGCTCGGACGTGATTTCAATGGGGAACCCAAAGGTATCGTAAAGCCTGAACGCCGTGCGCCCGTCCAGCACTCTGCCGCTAAGCGATGCGGAGACCTTTTCAAATTCGCGAAGGCCGGTGGTCAGCGTCTTGGCAAACCGCGCCTCTTCCTTGTCGATTTCTTCAGTAATCTTGCCGCGTGCAGCAAAAATTTCCGGATAAACATTTTCATATTTTACGGCAAACGCGTGCGCAACCGCGGACAGCGCGCCGTCCGGCAGATCAATCTGCCTGCCGAACCGTATTGCACGGCGTATCAGCCGGCGCAGGATATAGCCTTGGTCAACGTTGGACGGAAGAATCCCGTTTACGTCGCCAATCATAAACGTAGCAGTGCGCATATGGTCGGCAATGATGCGGAAAGCGCGGGTTATCTCGGTGTCCTCGCCGTAGGTCTTTCCGGACTTTTGAGATATAACTGCAAGCGCGCCCGCAAACAGGTCGGTTTCATACACCGAATCAACGCCGTTTAATATGCATACAGTGCGCTCCAGCCCCATTCCGGTGTCCACGTTCTTTTGCCGCAACGGCTCAAACGCTCCGCCTGCGGTCTTGTTGTATTGCATGAAAACGTCGTTCCAAATTTCCACGTACTTGCCGCAGTCGCAGGCGGGGGAGCAGCCCTCGGAACAGGCTGCCTTTCCTGTATCCACAAACATCTCGGTGTCCGGGCCGCAGGGGCCGGTCTGGCCGGCGGGGCCCCACCAGTTGTGCTTGCGCGAGAGGTAAAATATGCTTGTTTCAGGCATGCCCAAGCTCTTCCAGATATCTGCGCTCTCCTCGTCGCGAGGCACGTCCTCATCGCCGGCAAACACGGATACGGCAAGCCTGTCTATGGGTATTGCAAGGTAATCCTTTGACGTCAGAAACTCAAACGACAGCTTGATTGCCGTCTCCTTGAAGTAATCGCCAAGGCTCCAGCTGCCCAGCATTTCAAAAAATGTGCAGTGTGTGCTGTCGCCCACCTCGTCAATGTCGCCCGTGCGCACGCATTTTTGCACGTTGCAAAGCCTGTTGCCCGCGGGATGCTTTTCGCCCAAGAGATAGGGCACAAGCGGATGCATACCCGCAGTGGTAAAGAGCACCGTGGGGTCGTTTTCCGGTATGAGCGATGCCGAGGAGATAACCGCGTGTCCTGCGGAAGCGTAAAACTTTAAAAACAGCTCGCGCAGACGGGCAGAATCCAATTTTTTCATGTTGTCCTTAAAACTCCGTTGCCGTGCGTTTGGCCGCACCTAAATAAGCTGAAAACTGCGGCCGCCGCATCGGGAAATTTTTTACATATTATAACACAAAACGCGCAAAAGTTAAACTGTTTGGCGGGGCTTTGGCCCAAACAGTTGCCAAAAGGGCTTGCAGGCGCGCGGCTGCGGTGGTATAATCAAAAGATGAGCGCAGGCCTTGCCGTGCGCATAGCTTTAACCGTCGCTCTGTGAATATATAAAAACCATGTGGAGGCCGCCATGAAAGCTAAAAACAGCTTGCTGCATGATCCGCTTTTACCCGACACGCTTGCCGCCGCGGACAACGAGAGGATTGTGCGCCAATACGACTGTTTCTCCGTGGAGAGCCGGGATAAAGTCCTGCCTGCGACGCTGTGCGTGACGGACAGGCGGGTAATTTTTGCCGCAAAGTCAAAGCCGGGGATGCCGCCCTCGCTGGTGCATGAAACGGACATAGACGCAGTTAGCGGCTACTGTTACTCCGACAGGCGCACATCCACGGCAAAAAATCCCGCAGGCGGCATTTTTATCGCGCTGCTGCTGTGCGCGCTGCTTGCCGTGACGCTGTATTTTGCCTGCCAGATACCCGCCGTGCGCCAAGGGTTTCCGTCGGATTTTCCGCTTGAAACGGCGGCGTTTCTGCTGTGCGTGCTGATTTTTTTGGGATACATTGCATACGCTGTGCTAAAGCAAAAGAGCTCATACACAGTCGAGCTGGAGTTCTGCGTCTTTACCCACACACCGGGCGGCACGGGGCTTATGCTGTCCACCTCGCCCGAGAGCCGTCCGCCCGCCGCAATGCAGGTAACCTATAGACAGACGCCCTCTTCGTCAAGGCTTATAAAGGAATTCGGCGCATTGATAAAGGACCTTCAGACCCACGACCCCAAGCTTGTTGACAGGTGGTGCGCGGATTTTTCCGTATTTGACGGAGCGGTGCAGGAAATACTCACAGAGGCAGACGAGGAGCAGCAGTAATCCGGCTTGCCGTATCAAATGCTGCCTTATGTAACTTCAAGAATCAACCGTATCCGCTCGGCCGCGGACTGACGCATTTCATTTTTAATACCCAAGCTTAAAGCTTTAACCGCCGCGGATTTGCCTCGGCGGTATTTTTTTGTTTTTTTGCGGTAAAAATAGTTGACAGATACAGAAGTAGATGTATATAATGTGCATATACAACATACACACTTGGAGAGGGCATATGAATGTTTTAGAAACAGAGGGTTTAAGCAAATCTTACCCGGCTTTTCGGCTTAAAAACATTGATTTCAGCATGAAAAAGGGCTATATAACCGGCTTTGTGGGTGAAAACGGTGCCGGCAAAACCACTTTTTTGCACTGCATACTCAATTTAATTAAGAGAGACAGCGGAAAAGTCAGGATTTTCGGCCGGGATATGGACGGAGAGGAGATCAATATCAAGCAGGATATTGCGTTCATGTCGGGCGAAACGAGCTTTTATCCGCGCAGCAAGCTGAATGTCGTTACCGGCGTATTTAAAAAGTTCTATTCAAATTGGGACGACTCGGTATATAGCAGTTACATGAAGATTTTTAAGCTGGACGAGGGCAAGCGGATATCCGAGCTGTCCAAGGGTATGCGCATGAAATATTCTATTGCGCTGGCGCTCAGCCACCATGCCCGGCTGATAGTGCTTGACGAGCCTACCAGCGGTTTAGATCCGGTTGCGCGAGACACGCTGCTTGAAATTTTTCAGGACATCGTGACCGACGACGAGCGCAGCATACTGTTCTCTACTCACATAACGTCTGACCTTGATAAATGCGCGGACTATGTTGCCTTTATCAAGGACGGTCAAATGCTTATGCATGATTCCAAGGAGAGCATATTGGAGCGCTACAGCATTGTATCCGGGCCGGAAAGCGCATTGGAGGCTGCAAGACCCGGGTTGGTGTCGTATAAGACGGGCAGCTTTGGCTTTACCGGTCTGATGGATGCGGAAAGCGCAAAGGCA
Organism: uncultured Clostridia bacterium; assembly: GCA_964587785.1. Taxonomy (GTDB): domain Bacteria; phylum Bacillota; class Clostridia; order Christensenellales; family HGM11417; genus CAZPMG01. The sequence goes on along the minus strand of CAZPMG010000004.1, from coordinate 15,724 downwards.
TCGCGGCTGCAGTCGGTAAGGCCGCAGCTTGACGACATACTGATTTATCTGTCAAAGGCGGAGGGGTGACATGTTAAAGCTTTTGGAAAAGGAATTTAAGCTCAATATCCACTGGCTGTTTCCTGTGGCGACGATACTGTTTGCGCTGCTGATATTTATACCCGAGTGGGTATACAGCATTGCGTTTTTTTACCTGTATTGGATATGCATACCCAACATTTATTCCGCTTACAACGCACAAAAGGATTTTACCTTTACGCAGATGCTGCCGGTGAGCAAGGGGCAGATAGTGCAGTCTAAAATTGCCGCAATAGTGCTGCTGCAAGCGCTGCAGCTTGCGGCGTGCGCAATAGTTGCGGCGGCACGCAACACGCTCTACGGCCAGGAAAATTTTGCATTGGATTTGACCCCTGCGTTTTTTGGATTGATGCTTGTAATCTACGGCGGATTTAACCTCATATTTTTCCCTGGATACTTTAAGACGGCCTATCATTACGGCAAGCCGTTTTTGTTTGGCCTTATATTCGCCACGCTGGCGGCTGCCGCTGCGGAAACCGCAAATGCTCTTAGTCCGGCGTTCAAAAACTTTATGGAGGGCGGAGGCGCGCTTGGGCAGTGGGCGGCGCTGCTTGCCGGGCTTGCCGCTTTTGCCGCGCTGACATATCTTGCCGTACGCGCATCAATAAAGAGATTCGGTGCATGATGCTGCATTCAATAGCTATTTCCGCCGCCGTCGAAACGCCCATATACCGGCAGCTTTACGATCAGATTTTGTCGAAAATTTTGAAGGGTGAGCTTTTGCCCGGCACGTCCTTGCCGTCCATACGAGTTGTTGCCCGGGAGCTGCGAATAAGCATTATAACCGTAAAAAAAACATGGGAGATGCTGGAGCGCGAGGGCTGCATTTATACCGTCGTGGGCAAGGGCACGTTTGTGAGTGATTTTTCAGGAAGAGATTTGATGCTGAAAAAGCGCGGCATGATAACAGACAAATTGGCGGAAGATCTAAGATATTACAAGAGCCTGAACATTTCCCTTGAGGAACTTACCGCCATTATATCCCAGCTGTACAAAAAAATCTGACCAAAATGCGATGACTTGTAAGTATCTAAACTAAAGTTGATATAAAACAGGAAAGCAGATTTGCAGAAACAGGGGTATCGTAAAAAGTAGATTTGATTTAACCATTATTTTTTATTTTCCAAGCCGTGCGGCATTATGCAGCACGGCTTTTGCGTATTTAGGCAGAGGGACTCACTTAGCATGAATAGCTTTTTTGCGAATAACGCAGCGGAACTTCAAGTATAATTAAATATTGATACTATTTGCGCAATAATGACGAAAGCTTATATAAACCTATGTTTAAAACACTGTGCCGAATCAATCGATTTCCGACGGCAACTTAAAACTATCTGGAGGATATATGCAAAAATATACGCTTCACAGCCTAAGGATGCGCATGATTTGCTTTGTGCTTGCCGCGGCGCTTGTGTTTACCATGCTGTTTGTGCGGCTTGCGGTGCTGCAGCTTGTAGACGGGCAAAAGCTGCAGGCGCGCGCCGCCGAACAGTGGCTCAGGGATCTGCCCGTAACGCCCGAGCGCGGGCTTATCACCGACCGCAACGGCGTGCTGCTTGCGGGCAACCGCGCGGTGTATTCCGTGTATGTGCGCCCCAACGCAGTGGAGGACAAGGCGCGCGTTACCGCGTTTTTGGCGGAGGTGCTTGAGCTTGACTCCGCTTGGCTGAGTGAGCGGCTGGGCGGAAAAAATGTGTCTGAGATAACAATTGCCCGCCAGGTGGAAAAAGAGAATGCCGACAAAATAATACTTGAAGGGCTCAAGGGCGTATACCTTTCCATCGACAACGAACGGGTTTATCCGCTGAGCGACTCGCTTGCGCAGGTGCTCGGATATGTGTCCGTGGACAACTCCGGGCAGGGCGGGTTGGAGCTTTATTATGACGAATACCTGCGCGGCGTGGAGGGCAAGGTGCTCAGCCAGTCAGACCTTTTGGGCAGGGAACTGGACGGCGCGGAGCGGCTGTATCTTGCGCCCGTATCGGGAATGACGCTTGAGCTTACCATAGACAGCGTAATCCAGCGCATAGCCGAAAACGCCATGGACCACGCCATGAAAGTGCACTCGCCCGTGGCGGCGCGCGCAATGGTAATGGACGTGCAGACGGGCGAAATCCTGGCCATGGCAAACCGTCCGTCGCTGGATTTGAACAACCTGCCGCGCGACGATTTGGCGCTACTGAACTCGCTCTCGCGCAATTCGCTTGCGGTGGACATATTCGAGCCGGGTTCAACGTTTAAAATCTTTACCGTTGCGGCAAATCTTGAGGAGTACAGCCGCGGCAACAAAAACGCCTTTTCAACGTCGCACATATTTACAAACGCGTCGCGGCTGCGCGTGGTGGACGGGCAGATTATAAAGTGCTGGGACAAACATTCAAACGGCAAGCACTTTAACCAGAACATACAAAAGGCGCTCAACAACAGCTGCAATCCCATATTTGTGGATATTGCCTTAGCGCTTGGGCGCGAGACATTTTACGACTATATAGAAAAGTTCGGATTTGGCAAGCCTACGGGGCTGGATTTTCCCGGCGAACAGGGCGGTCTGCTGCTGCCTGAGTCCACGGTCAAAAACTGCGACCTTGCGCGCATAGGTTTCGGCCAGACAATAGCGCTTACGCCGCTGCAGCTGCTTGCCGGCACCGCGGCGGTGGTAAACGGCGGACGGTATTATTCGCCGCACTTGGTGCGCAGCATTTACTCTGCGGACGGGCTGACGGCAAAGCGCGTATACCCCGCGCAAAAGACGCGCGTAATAAGTGAGGATACGTCCGCCAAGATGCGCGAGCTGCTGGAAAACGTGGTGACCGAGGGCAGCGGTAAAAACGCATACATACAGGGCTACCGCGTGGGCGGAAAGACGGGTACGGCGCAAAAATATGAAAACGGCCGCATTGCCCAGGGAAAATATGTATCCTCGTTTGTGGGTTTTTTCCCGGCAAACAACCCGCAGTATGCCGCGCTTGTGATAGTGGACGAACCCGTTGGGCAGCACTACGGAAGCATGGTTGCCGCGCCCTTTTGCCGTCAAATTTTTGAGCAGATTATAACATACAAAAATATACCGATGCCCGTTTAAATCCTCAACAACAAGCGCCCCCTTTGTAAAGGGGGGCTTGAATGCGCCGGGGGGATTTTGGTATTAACATGAGCCGGCGGACAAGAGATAACGTCTGTTAAAATTCAGCGCATATTCCTCTTACGAATAACCGCGTTTTGTGTACATATATTATAAACTTGGGGGCATATATTATAAGTATATCAGGCGCGCGCGCGGAAACAGGAGGCGGCGCTGCCTGCAAAAAAAACCGGAGGAAGGGCAATTATGCGGTTGCAGGAAGTACTTAGCGGAACCAACATCGAAGAGGTCTCCGGGGGGCTGGGGGTTGACGTAAAAAACATTCAGTTTGACAGCGCGCTCGCGGGGCCGGGCACGCTTTTCGTATGCCTGCCGGGCAGTCATTACGACGGACACAACTACGCCGAGGCGGCTGTGGCGGCAGGGGCATGCGCCGTGGTTAGCCAGCGGTTGCTGCCGGTTGCCGCGCCGCAGATTGTGGTCAAAGACACCCGCCGCGAGCTGGCGGTCATGTGCGCAAACCTCAGCGGCCGCCCGGCGGACAAGCTGACCATTGTCACGGTCACAGGCACAAACGGCAAGACCAGCATAACGTATCTGCTGCGCGGCATACTCAAGGCGGCGGGCATACCCTGCGGCGTAATAGGCACGCTGGGCACGCTTGTGGATACAAAAAAAGTGCCGTCTACGCTGACCACGCCCGACCCCACGCAGCTTCATCCGCTGCTTGCCGAGATGACAGGCGCAGGCGTAAAGGTATGTATAATGGAGGCCTCCGCGCACGCCATATATCTGCGCAAATTGCACGGAATCCGCGCGGAAGTGGGTATATTTACAAACCTTTCACAGGATCACTTGGATTATTTCCGCACAATGGAAGACTATATCAAGGTAAAGAAATCCTATTTTACGCCGCAAAATTGCAAGTACGCGCTGGTAAACTCTGACGACGCCGCCGGGCTTGACATATCGCGCACCTCCGAGTGCGACGTGCTTACATACGGCGAAAAAAATCCGGCTGACATATTCGGAGTGAATTTTGTAAACACTAAGCGAGGGCTGAAATATGTAATCAACGCCTTTGACGAGGTTGCCGACGTGCGCTGCGGCCTGCACGGGCGGTTCAATATGTACAACACGCTTGCCGCAATAGGCGCGGCGCGCATACTGGGCGTGCCGCTCTCGACGTGCATAAAGGGCATAAAGAGCGTGTCGCGCGTAGAGGGGCGGTTCAATGTGCTGAGCGGCGAACGCGGTTTTAAAGTGGTGATAGACTATGCGCACACGCCGGACGGGCTTAAAAACGTGCTGGAAGCGGCGCGCGAGATGTGCGGCGGCAGGCTGATAGCCGTATTCGGCTGCGGCGGAAACCGCGACCGCAGCAAGCGCGCGGCAATGGGCGCGATTGCCTCAAAGTATGCGGATTTTTGTGTGGTTACGTCAGACAACCCGCGCTTTGAGGACCCCTTTGAGATAATGCGCGAGATAGAGACAGGACTGAAAAAACAGAGCAGTTCTTATATAATGGTGGAGAACCGTTCGCGCGCAATAGCCTATGCGGTAAGCAGCGCGGCCGCCGGCGACGTGGTCATAGTTTGCGGCAAGGGCGGCGAGGACTATCAAGAGATAGCCGGTGTAAAGTATCCTTACAACGATGAGGATGTGGTAAAAGGATTGCTTGGAAAGGGCGGTTAAAACGAAATAGAACCTGTTTTCAAGAATGATTAAATAGCAAGAAGCCTGTCAAAATTGGTGATAAGTAAGTTGTTTTCCGAAATCAAATAGAACGCGGGGTAATTTTGCTGCACTAAGCATAAATAATTTTTTCGATAGTTACTCACAGCAAATACATAAGTCTGCCGCAGCAGAAAAACCAACGGTTTCTGCGCGCAGGCGGAAGAAGGAGCGGTATACACTATGTTGAGCCGGGTAATTTTCAGTCTGCTGACCGCGCTTGCGGCATCGTTGCTACTTGGTTTTGCCGTGCTGCCGCTGCTAAGGCGCTTTAAGGCCGGGCAGCCCGTGCTGCACTACGTAAAGGAACACGCGTCAAAGAGCGGCACGCCCACAATGGGCGGAGTGATTTTTTTGACGGCAATTGCGCTTTCATACTTTATTTGGAACGGGTTTGAAAACAACCGCGCGCTTGTGGCGCTCGGTATAATGCTTGCGTACGGTCTGGTGGGCGCTATAGACGACGTGCTCAAGATAACCGCCGGCAAGAACAAGGGGCTTGCCGCCTATCAAAAGATTATCTTTCAGCTGGCAATTGCGCTCATTGCCGCGTTTTTCGCCGCGCAGATAGGCAGCGTGCAGATAATACCGTTTTTGGGAGTACGCACGGATTTGGGCGGGTTTGCCGCTATGCTGTATGTATTTATATTTTTGGCAATTACAAACGGCGTAAACCTGACCGACGGACTTGACGGGCTGGTGTCAAAGGTAAGCGCGGTGAACTTGGTGAGCTTTTCCGCGCTGCTGTGCTTTTCCCTTGTTGCGCTGTCAGAAACCGGACAGAGCTATGAATACGCAGACACGCTTGCGCTGCTCTCGCTGTGCGCGGCGGCGGCGGGTGCGCTGCTGGGCTTTTTGTTTTTCAACGCCTATCCCGCAAAGGTGTTCATGGGTGACACAGGCTCGCTGGGGCTGGGCGGACTGATAGGCGCGGCGGCGGTGTTCAGCGAATATGCGCTGTTTTTGCCGCTGCTCGGCATAATGTTTGTGGTGTCCTGCGCGTCGGTTATTATACAGGTTGGCTACTTCAAGGCGACAGGCGGCCGCCGCGTGTTTCTGATGGCTCCATATCATCACCACCTTCAACAAAAGGGAATGCACGAAAACCATATCACAACGCTCTATTTTTTGATTACGGTTGCGGTATGTCTGGCCGCAATAGCGTTTACACCGCTGTGACCGGCGGCTCATTTGCAGCAATACTGACGGAATGCTTCGGCTTTTAGTTTTTGGGTGACACATGGACAGTGTAATCGTTGCAGGACTTGGCGAGAGCGGAATAAGCGCGGCAGAGCTGCTGCTTTTTTATGGCAAGCGCGTGCTGCTGTATGACGACAACTCCGCAGCGTTTGAAGGCGAGGCAGCGGCAGGGCTTGTTTCCCGCGGCTGCGTACGCCTAAAGCGCGCGGAGGACGTGTACGCAAGCGGCGCGTCGCTTGCGGTGCTCAGTCCCGGCGTAAGCCGTAAGCTTGCTCTGGTAAGCGCCTGTGAGCGCGCAGGCATACCTGCGGTGTCCGAGCCGGAGTTTGCCGCCCGGTATACAGGCGGTGCCGCAGTAGCCGCGGTTACGGGCACGGACGGCAAGAGCACGGTGTGTGCGCTGTTGGGGCATATATTAAACCAAAGCGGCATAACCGCCTGTGTGTGCGGAAACTTTGGAAACTCGCTGTCGCGCGAGGTGCTCAAGGTGCAGATCGGGCAGGCCGCACTGCCGCGCGTGTATGTCATTGAGATGTCAAGCTATCAGCTTGAGGGCTGTGTTGACTTTAAGCCGGATATCGCAGTGCTCACAAACCTTGCGCCCGACCACTTAGAGCGTCACGGCACGTTTGAAAATTACGCAGAGGCAAAGCTCAGGCTGTTTAAAAACATGGGCGCAGGCGGTCTTGCGGTGATAGGCATAGATGCGTTAAAGCCTCTTGGAGCATATTCGTCTGCGAATGAAACTGATGCATTGGCGGTGGGGGAGTCCTCAGCCAAGTCGCGTTCGGCAATAAAAAGCCGCCTGCCGCGCTGCAAAAAAGTTTGTTTTTCTGCCGCGGACAGACGGTGTTACGCCCGTATAAGCGGGGGGAACCTAATGCTTGGAAAGCGCATTTTATGCGGCGCGGACGAACTTAAAATCCCCGGCGTTCACAACCTGTCAAATGCGCTTGCCGCGGCCTGCGCGGCTGAGGCGCTCGGCGCAGGCGTACAGCAAACAGCGCACGCGCTCAAAAGCTTTGCCGGTCTTGCCCACAGGCTGCAATATGCCGGGCAGTCCGGCGGCGTAAAGATTTATAACGACTCCAAGTCCACAAATGCGCATGCCTGCCTTGCCGCAGTGCGCGCAATAGCCGGCGGCACGGTGCTCATACTGGGCGGCAGCGACGGCAAAAACGAGGATTTTTACTCGCTGTTTAAGGCGCTGCCGGACAGCGTGCGTATGTGTGTACTTACGGGTGCGGCGTCAAAGCGGCTTGCCGGGGCGGCGGCGGACGCAAGGTTTAAAGAGTGCATCTTAGAGCCGGACTTTAAGCGCGCGGTAGTTGTTGCGCTGTTAAATTGCAAGAGCGGTGAAAACCTGCTGTTTTCGCCTGCTTGCGCAAGCTTTGACCGCTTTAAAAACTTTGAGCACAGGGGGGAGAGTTTCCTTGAAATTATTTCAGCCTTTTCGGACAAAGGGAACTGATTTTTACATAGGCGCGGCGGCGTTTGCGCTTGCGCTGTTCGGGCTGGTAATGATTTATTCGGCGAGCAGCTATTCCGCTAAGGCGGATACGGGCGACAGCTTTTTCTTTGTCAAAAAGCAGATGTCCGGCCTGCTCATGGGCGTGGCGGCATTTGGGTTCTTTGCGCTGCTCGACTACCGCAGGCTAAAACGGTTTGCGCTACCCGCGCTGCTGCTCTCTTACATAATGCTTGCGCTGGTGTTTGTGCCCGGCATCGGCGTGGAAAACTACGGGGCAAAGCGCTGGATAGGCGCGGGCGGCTTTACGCTGCAGCCCTCGGAGATTGCTAAATTTGCGTTTATACTCTTTGCCGCGTCATACATGAGCGCGCGCGAGAGGACTATGCCGCGGTTTATCACGCTGCTGCCCGTGCTGGGCGCGGGCTCGGCGGCCTGCCTGCTGATAATATTAGAGCCGAATATGTCAATTACCGTCTGTGTGGCTCTGACTATGATGGTAATGCTGTTTGTGGGCGGCGCGCGGCTAAAGCACCTTGCCATGCTCATGCTGCCGCTCGTTGCGTTGATACCCGTGCTGATAATCATAGAGCCCTATCGAATGAACAGGCTAATGGCGTTTCTGGACCCTTGGGCAAGCCCCAAAAACGAGGGTTATCAGCTGATACAGTCGCTGTTTGCGCTCGGCTCCGGCGGGCTTTTCGGCGTTGGACTGTTTAACTCGCGCCAAAAATATGAGTTTTTGCCCTTTTCAGAATCGGACTTTATTTTCTCTGTGATAGGCGAGGAGCTTGGGCTGGTCGGCTGTTTGGCGCTTATGGTGCTGTTTTTTCTGCTCATATGGAGGGGAGTGCGCTGCGCGCTGCGTGCGCGTGACCGATTCGGCGCGTACCTTGCCGCCGGCATAACCGCCATGATAACCATACAGGTGCTAGTAAACATTGCCGTAGTGACGGGCAGCATACCGCCCACCGGGCTGCCGCTGCCGTTTATAAGCTACGGCGGCAGCTCGCTTACTGTATTTTTGGGCGCGGCCGGCATACTGCACTCAATAAGTTCGTGCGCAGAGGAGTAGTCCAGTCACCGCGCTTGCCAACCTAATGTCGGATATATTCAAACAAGGCAGGGAGCTTTCCCTGCCTTGTTTTTTAGATTTTAAATTTATGTAAAAGTCTGGGCATAATATCGTTAAGTCGTTTTATATCTTCTTCTTCCAAATTTATCAGGTTTAACCCATTGCTCTCATATAGCTTTATTTTATAATCCTTGCGATTTGAATAAGCATCGTTGTTTAATCCCCAAAACTCAATGTAGACTTTATTTTTGGGGATAAAGAAATCACTCAAAAGCGTTTCGTCAGGATTTTCAGGCAAGAAAACACTGTTTTCATAAGCGTGTACATAATCGTTGTGGTAAAGCCAATTGTCTATAAGCATTTCGGAATAAGAGCGAACATAATGTCCGTCATCACAACGATGCATGGCTTCCCATTTTTTACGTATATCTGTTTGCTCAATGCCTATTTCTTTTATGATAGCTTTTTTAGAATATGTCCGCTCAATATGAGACTTGCTTTCCTTGCTATCCTTTGCATAACATGTTTTGCAAAGTGTGTAGTTTTTCCTTTCGGTTTTAGTGCCGCAAGTTTTGCAGACTCCGCTTTCACTGCTGTTGTCGGTTTTTTCAGCATCCTTTGACGGAACCTCTTTTGCTGCCGCCTCATCAAAATAACATTTTCTGCAAAGGTCATAAAAACCGCTGTTGTCGCCGCATTTTTTACACTTTTTTGCCATCTCCCATCCTCACAAATTAAATTTTGGCAAAAATTTACCATTACCAGTTTAACATAATTAAACTATTATTTCAAGCAAAAGAGCGCAGCAGTGCGACCGCACTCTCGTGTAGTATTAAACCTTTGCCAAGGTGTCAAGGGGACGTAGTAATTGACACGCTCTGATTTCTTTATAATATTACAACCCCCTCTAAAGCGTTTGCGCATCAGAGGGGGTTATATTTAAGGGTTTAAGCTTTAATTAAAGAGTTGAAGTGGGGCAGAAGCCGCAACGCTTTTTCCGTTAAAAATTTATTACCTGTTATACCGCCTTTTCATTACAATCTTTTCCAGCAGCACCACTGCAAAATACATTCCCGCGGCGAGCGCGCACAGTATTATGGTACATGCCATCACAAGGTCAAGCTTGAACACCACTCCGCCGTATATAATAAGGTACCCAAGGCCGGCTTTGGAAACCAGGTATTCGCCCATTATAGCGCCCACCCACGCCATGCCCACATTGATTTTGAGCACGGATATAAACGCAGGCAGCGAGTGAGGCAGCACCAGTTTGAGCAGCACCTGCAGCTTTGTCGCGCCCATAGATTTGAGCAGCAGAATCTTTTCCTTTTCACAGCTTTGAAACGCCGCAAGCATGTTTAATATGGTGATAATCACGCAAATTAGCACAGCCATGGCGATTATGGACTTAGAACCCGCACCAAACCATATTATAATAACCGGCCCCAGCGCAATTTTGGGCAGGCTGTTGAGCACCACGATATAGGGGTCGAGTATTTTTCGCAATAGCGGTATAGCCCATAAAATCACGGCAATCGCTGTGCCTATTACGGTAGACAGCGCAAAGCCTGCAAGCGTCTCCCACAGCGTTATCAGTGAGTGGTATATCACGTTGCCGTTTACAAACAAATCCTCAACGGTGTTGATTATGCGCGAGGGCGAGCTCATTATAAACGTATCGATAAGCCCCAGCACCGCCAGCACCTCCCACAGTGCTATCAGTACCGCAAGCAACAGCACGCGCATTGCAATTACAAAGCCTTTTCTCCGCCGCAAACCGCTCAAAAACCGCGCGTGTTCCGGCGAGATTTCAATCTTCTGTTTGTCCATCGACTATCTCTCCGTAAATTTTTTCAAACAGTGAACCGAATGCCGGATGCTCGCGCCGCTTGAGCGGAGTGCCGTAACTTCTGTGTGCAATCGGGTATACGCTTTTAATTGTCGCCGGGCGCGCGGACAGCACATACACGCGGTCGGACATACTTATAGATTCAGCGATATCGTGCGTGACAAACACCGCCGTCTTTTTTTCCGAGCATAAAATGCTGTATACGTCGTCACAAACCCTCAGACGCGTCTGATAATCCAGCGCAGAAAAAGGTTCGTCCAGCAGCAGCAGCTTAGGCTTTAGCGCGAGCGTGCGTATGAGCGCCACGCGCTGCCGCATTCCGCCGGAAAGCTGCGAGGGAAGCTTGTTTCTAAAATCCCACAGCCCGTACTTATGCAGCAGTGAATCGATATGTTCTAAGTTCTCACGGGTTTTGGTGCGTCTTATTTCCAACCCCAGACATACGTTTTGATAAATTGTGCGCCACGGGAACAGCTGGTCGCTCTGCAGCATATAGCCAATGTTCTGCGAGGGCTTTTCCACAAGCTCGCCGTCCAAAGTAATGCTCCCGCGCGAGGGCTTCAGCAGCCCTGCAATAAGCGAGAGCACTGTGGTTTTGCCGCAGCCCGACGGGCCGATAAACGACACGAACTCACTTTCTGATACCGAAAAGTTGAGTGTGTCTATCGCGGAAATTTCACCGCTTACCGACTGATAATTTAAAGCGACGTCCTTAAACTGAAGTATTTCATTCATTCTTTCCTCCGGCGGCCTCAAAGGCCGCTCACGGACTGCTTAATGGGCAGCCCGAAAGTATATACAAACATATAACATTATATTTTTTACTTCGGGATTTGGTGCGCCCTTAGCCTCCGGCGGCAAGTGCGGCAGTGCCGCAGAAAAAAATGTGGAGGATAAAGGCGTTTCACCGCCCATTTTTAATCGACTATATCATTGTGAACACAAAAAAAGC
>CAZPMG010000004.1:1341-4186 GCA_964587785.1 uncultured Clostridia bacterium | reverse complement strand
AAAAAAGCTGCCTTACCGTGTAAGGCAGCTCTGAGAAAACCTAAGTTATATTATTCGGCTTTTTTGGCGGCGCGCTTTTTCTTGGGCGCTTCTTCTGCCGCTGGCTCTGCAGCCGCCTGCTTTGCAGCCTCTGCCTCTGCGGCCTTGGTAGCCTCAAGCTCCGCCGCACGCTGGCCTTCAGCCTGCTGCTTGAGATCAAAAAGCATTTTGCTTACAGACGCCTTTTTTCTGTCGGCGTTGTTTTGATGTATGCAGCCCTTTTGAGCTACGCCGTCAATTATGGACACCGTAACGGGCAGCAGCTTTTCTGCCTGCTCAAGGTCGCCTGCAAGTATGGCGGCGTTATACTTTTTCAAAGCCGTCTTAAGCTTTGAGGTAAGCATCTGATTCTGAATCTTCTTTTTATTGGAAACCAATATGCGTTTTTGGGCAGATTTTATGTTTGCCATCCGGTGCGTTCACTCCTTATACCTTTGGTACCGATCTTGTTTTAACCGACGTGCCTGCGTTCCGATGCGGCCGTGACTTTAACAAAATCAGCATAACAGCTCATTCCGAAACATTTTAGCACAAAGCAGGCCTTTAGGCAACAAAAAACAGTGCTAATTTACGAAATAATTCATAAATTATTATGGAACGCCGTTTTTAAGGGCGGTGGATAAAAAAACGCGCGCCTAAACAGCGCGGCCGTATCGCTTTGGAGGAAAAAGCTTTTGAATCAGGCTCCTATAGGGTTATTCGACAGCGGCATGGGCGGGCTGAGTGTGCTTGCCGCGTTAAAAGCGCTCATGCCAAACGAAAACTATCTTTATTACGCAGACACCGCAAATATGCCATACGGTAACCTATCTGATTCGGACATCTACCGGCTGACCTACCGCGGGCTGATGTACCTTGTGGGCAGGGGAGTAAAGTGCGCGGTAATAGCCTGCAACACCGCAACAAACGTGGGGATAGGCAGGCTGCGTCCGGCGCTGGGCATTGAGATAACCGGCATGGAACCCGCAGTAAAGCCCGCGGCGCAGTCGGGCGCAAAAAACATACTTATTGCCACCACCCTTGCTACATACAACCAGCAAAAGTTTCGTGAGCTGGTGCAAAGCCACGCGCCTGACAGTGCGGTATGCTGCCCGTCAAAGGACTTGGCGCGCACCATAGAGGATAACCCGTTTTCACAAGAGGTATTGCTTGACGCCGTCACCCGCCAATACGGAAAATTTAGTGCAGACACAGACGCCGCTGTACTGGGCTGCACGCACTATGTGCTTATAAAGCCGCTGTTTGCGCGCGTGCTTTCGGGCGCAAAGCTGTTTGACGGCAATGCCGGCACAGCCGCGCACGTGCACGCAAAGCTTGAGCGCGCGGGCTTGCTGAGCCAACGCAATATAAACGGCGACACGGAGATAATAACGTCCTGCGGCTCGCGTGAGCGGGCGACGCTATACCGCGACATAACCGCGCGCTGCAACGCAGAGGGCAGTATTTATTAAAGCCGTCAACTGCAAAATATTCCGTGGATTTAATATCATTACACCGACATACCTATGCAAACAGTGCATATTATTGACTGTCGGCGGCATTATGCCGTTTTATTGTTTGAAAAAAGCCTTAAAATGGTTATAATAGTTATATATAATTGTAAAGTGCGCGTTTGCAAGTTTTGAATGCGCATATATATTTTTGTGTTGCGCCTGTGGTTTAGGCGGAGGGATTTGGAGAAACATATGAACATAAGTGAAACATACAAAAAGTTAAAGCGCCGCGAAAAAATTGCCCTGCTCTCGGGCAAGGGTATGTGGCGCACAAAGGACATAGAACGCATAAACCTGCCGTCCGCGGTGATAGCCGACGGGCCGCTGGGGCTGAGGGTGCAGCCCGAGGGCGCGCACTCTATAAACCAGTCGCTGCCGTCTACTACGTTGCCCTCGCCGGCGCTTTTGGCGTGCTCGTTTGACCGGGAGCTTATGTACCGCGCGGGCGCACTGCTGGGCAGTGAAGCGCGCGCGCGCGGCGTGTCGCTGGTGCTTGCGCCCGGCGTCAACATAAAGCGCAGCCCGCTGTGCGGCCGCAACTTTGAGTACTATTCCGAGGACCCGCACCTGTCCTCGCATCTTGCGGGCGCGTTCATACGCGGCATACAGAGCAAGGGCGTGGGCGCGTGCATAAAGCATTTTGCCGTCAACAATCAGGAAAAAAACCGCACTACGCTTGACGTAAAGGTAAGCCGCCGCGCTCTGCATGAGATATATTTAAAGTCCTTTGAATACGCCGTAAAAAGCGCGCGCCCGTGGGCGGTTATGGCGGCATACAACTCAGTAAACGGCAAGTTTTGCTCGCAAAACGATTACCTGCTCACCGAGGTTCTGCGCAAGCGCTGGGGCTATAAGGGGCTTACCGTGTCCGACTGGAGCGGCGTATACGACAGGGTTGCCGCGCTTAACGCCGGGCTTGACCTTGAGATGCCGTCGTCAAACGGTTACTTTGACAAGAGGTTAAGCCGCGCGCTGATAATGGGCGAGATTCCCGGCAAGCGCTTTAAGCAGGCGGTGACAAATATACTCGAGCTTGTGCAAAAGGCCGAGGAGGGCAGGGAAACCGAATACAGCTGCAATTATGACGCTCACTACTCAGAGGTGCGCTCAATGGCAGCCGAGAGCACCGTTCTCCTCAAAAATGAGGACATACTGCCGCTGCGCTCGGGTGACACCGTTGCCGTAATAGGTGAGTTTGCGTTTCATCCGCGCACACAGGGAAACGGCAGTTCGCACACTGTACCGCACAAACAGGATAACCTTGCGGACGAGCTTAAGCTGCTCATGGGCGGCGGCGTAGAGTACGCTCAGGG
>CAZPMG010000004.1:0-1241 GCA_964587785.1 uncultured Clostridia bacterium | reverse complement strand
GGCGGCGCGCTTGCAGACGTGCTGTACGGCGTGGTAAATCCGTCGGGCAGACTGGCGGAGACCTTGCCGCTAAATATTCAGAACACGCCGGCTTACCAAAACTTCGGCGGGCCGGAGCGGGAAATCGAATACAAAGAGGACATCTTTGTGGGTTACCGTCACTACGGCACAAAAAAAGTTCCGGTGGCTTACCCGTTCGGTTACGGACTCAGCTATACGCAGTTCGGTTACTCCGCGCTCAAGCTAAAGGACGATTTGGACGGCAGAGGCGAGCTTACCGTAAACTTTCAGCTACAAAACACCGGCAGCTATGCCGGCAAGGAGGCGGTTCAGATTTATGTCCGTCCGCCTGCCGATATGCCGGTTGCCTGTGCCGAGCGCGAGCTCAAGCAGTTTGCCAAGGTCAGCCTGCGCCCCAAAGAGTCGCAGACGGTCAGCCTTACGCTGCGCCGCGAGGATTTTGCGTATTTTGATGAAAAGTCTGAGTCCTGGCGGGTGCACGGCGGCGAGTACACAATAATAGTCGGCAAAAACAGTTTGGAGAGCGCGCTGGAAAAGACGCTGCACATAACCGAAGACCCCGTACGCCGCGCCTATTTCACAGAAGAGAACACATTGGGCGAGCTTGCGCAGGACGCGGACGGCAAAAAGTTCATTGATTTTATGGTGGAAAACTTCCGCCGCCCCGGTCAGGGCATAGACATCGCCGCAGAGGAAGGCAGCACCGAACAGCGTTTCTTCTATACTACCGCGCTTAAGCTGCTGCCGCCGGCGTCGGACGGCGCGCTGAGCGCGTCAGCGCTGCAGTTTATCATCAATGCAATAAACAAAAAAGGCTGGCGGCTCAGGCTGCTGAGCCGCTTTATGGCAAAGCAAAAAAAGCGTATAGAGCTTGAGGCGCAGCTAAAGGAGCAGCAGGCGGACTATAGGCAAATTTCTGAGGATGCGCCGCCCGCCGAAACTGCTGCGGAGATTCTTCCGCAAACAGAAAACGCCCCGCAACCCGTAATCCAAACAGAAAATGCGGCAGCAGACAATGATTCGGCAGGTCATGACTTGGCAGAGCAAGGAGAACTTGACTTAAACATCGGCGAGGAAACCCAAAATGCTGATATTGCCACTGAAGAGGTGGAAAACTTTGCGGACACCGACGGCGCGGCGGATACAGCACCGGATTTTACAGATACCGATAACATCCAAGAATCCCAAACCGCACTTGACAATGCAGACAATGCTGCGGA
>CAZPMG010000003.1:40398-50130 GCA_964587785.1 uncultured Clostridia bacterium | reverse complement strand
TGAAATTAATTAACTGTAAAATTTGACAGAGGAAAACAGTATGTATGCATTTATCAGCGGCCGTATTGCGGACGCATCAAACGGACGGGTGGTGCTGGAAAACAACGGCATAGGTTATGAGATGCTGGTGTCCAACGCCACGTTTGCGCGTGCGTGCGAAACCGGCAAAAACATACAGCTTTACACATACCTTCGGGTGAGTGACGACGGCGTCGCGCTGTACGGGTTTATCACTCCCGAGGAAAAGGGTATGTTTTTAAAGCTGATAACCGTGTCCGGCGTAGGGCCTAAGGTAGCGCTGGCGCTGCTGTCCGGCATATCGCTCAAGGATTTGGGTTTGGCGCTGGTAACCGGCGACACAAAGATGCTCACCGGAATAAAGGGCATAGGCAAAAAGACCGCCGAACGCATAATCTTAGAGCTTCGCGGCAGTGCGGACGTCGCTGCGCAGGGCATATTGGACGGCACGGAAAAGCTCACCGCAGACTCAAGCACCAACGACGCGCTTGCCGCGCTTGTGGCGCTCGGGCTGTCACGCGGCGAGAGCGTAAAGGCTGTAGAGCGCGCGTTGGCGCTGGGCGCGTCGGAAACCGAGAAGATAATCGCACTTGCGCTCAAATCGTTGGGTTGATTTTGATTGAGGCACGCAGGGCGGCGGAACTGCATAGGTAAGGCTGCAACGCATAAAAGCGGAAGGCTTTTTGATTTACAGCGCCGCAAAAGGACAGGGTAATGGAAGAGAGGTTGATAAACAGCACCATGCACGGCGGGGAAAACGAGCTTGAAAACAAGCTTCGTCCGCGAGCCATGGCCGATTATATAGGTCAGGCAAAGGTCAAGGAAAACCTTTGCGTGTACATCGAGGCGGCAAAAAAGCGCGGGGAGCCGCTTGACCATTGCCTGCTTTACGGCCCGCCCGGGCTTGGAAAGACCACGCTTGCGCACATTATCGCCAATGAGATGGGCGTGCAGCTGCGCGTTACCTCCGGCCCGTCAATCGAGCGCGCGGGGGATTTGGCGGCAATACTTACCAACCTCGGCGAGGGCGACGTGCTTTTCATAGACGAAATCCATAGGCTCAACCATGCGGTAGAGGAGATACTTTATCCCGCCATGGAGGACTATGCGCTGGACTTTATCATAGGCAAGGGGCCGTCTGCAAAGTCCGTGCGGCTCAATCTGCCGCCGTTTACGCTGGTGGGCGCAACCACAAGGGCGGGTATGCTGTCGTCGCCGCTGCGCGACCGTTTCGGCGTGCTGTGCCGCTTAGAGACCTATCGTCCCGAGGAATTAAGGCTGATAGTAGAACGCTCGGCGCGCGTGCTGGGCGCGCCCATTGAGCTTGACGCGGCAACAGAGATTGCCGCGCGCTCACGCGGCACTCCGCGCGTTGCAAACCGCCTGCTCAGGCGCGTGCGCGACTTTGCCGAGGTGGACGGCAGCAGCACAATCAGCCTGGCGAGCGCAAGGCGCGCGCTTGAGCTAATGGAAGTGGACGCGCTGGGGCTTGACAACGTGGATATCGTGCTGCTCACCGCGCTCATAGAAAAGTTTCGCGGCGGTCCCGTCGGGCTGGATACGCTTGCGGCGGCCACAGGCGAGGACAGCGGCACAATCGAGGACGTATACGAGCCGTATCTCATGCAGCTGGGTTTCATAGCACGCACGCCGCGCGGCCGCGTGGCGCTTGACGGGGCGTACAGGCATCTTGGAAAAACTCCGTCCAATTCGGGCGGCGGCCAAACGGCAATGCTTGACGGTGAGGAAAATACTGACGCTCAAGATTGAAACGTGACAAAAAACCGAATTGCTGCAAAAACAAAATTGCCGGCAGAAATAAATGCTGTGATTTGTACTTGCAAGCCAGCTGACACATACGCGCAATAATCAATCGCGTATTCAATAAACAAAAAATCCAAAGCCGCACTTAAGCGTTATTAGGAGCACTACAGTTTGCTAACCCGAGATTTTGATTACAGCCTGCCTGAGGAATTGATTGCCCAGCGTCCGGCTCAGCCGCGCGACAGCAGCCGGCTCATGGTTTGCGGCCGCCAGAGCGGCGCGCCGCAGCACCGCATATTCAGAGAAATAACCGATTATCTGCGCCCGGGCGACGTGCTTGTGCTCAACAACACCCGTGTTATGCCCGCAAGGCTTTACGGAATAAAGGAGGGCGGCGGCGCAAAGGCGGAGTTTCTGCTTTTAAAGCGGCTGGGCATAGGCGAGTTTGAGGCGTTGGTGCGCCCGGGCAAGCGGCTGAAACCCGGCGACAGGGTGGTGTTTTCCCCCAAGCTGTCGGCGATAATTACCGGCGGCACGGACTCCGGCGGACGCACCGTAAAGTTTGAATACGAGGGCGTGTTCGAGGACGTGCTTGCCGGCGTAGGCGAAATGCCGCTGCCGCACTATATACATGAAAAGCCGGACGATGCCGAGCGGTATCAGACGGTATATTCCAAGGTGACGGGCAGCGCGGCGGCGCCCACCGCAGGGCTGCACTTTACGCCCGAGCTGCTTGAAAAAATAAGGGCTTTGGGCGTAACCGTGGCGGAGGTGCTGCTGCACGTGGGGCTTGGCACGTTCCGCCCGGTTAAATCCGAGAGCGTAGAGGGGCATATCATGCACTCGGAGTACTGCGAGATATCCCGGCACGCGGCGGATGCGGTAAACAGCGCCAAGCGCGAGGGGCGCAGGGTGATAGCCGCGGGCACAACCACCGTGCGCACGCTTGAGAGCGCTGCGGACGGGGACGGAATAGTGACTGCTGGCAGCCGGAACACAGACATATTTATAACTCCGGGCTACCGCTTTAAGTGCGTTGACGGGCTGCTGACAAACTTTCATCTGCCAAAGTCCACTCTGATAATGCTTGTGAGCGCGTTTGCCGGCCGCGAGCGCACGCTTGAGCTTTACCGCACAGCAGTAAACGAGCGCTACAGGTTTTTCAGTTTCGGCGACGCAATGCTCATAATTTGATTGAAACTTGAATAATCAAGGAAATTGTAAAAGTTTACTGAAACAAATCAGCCGCAGCTTAAGTGCCGCGGTTTTTTTGCATAAAAATACCATATAGTGCGCATAACAATACCAAAGCAACCCGGCACAGCCGGGTTGACATTACGGTTAAGGAGCTTTAAATAATGCTTAATTTTGAGGGCACTCTCACCGGGCTTGGCGCATTTTTGATAATAGGCCTGTTGCATCCGGTGGTAATCAAGGGAGAATACAGATTCGGCAAGAAAATATGGCCGCTGTTTTTGGCTGCGGGCGCGGTCTGCCTTGCGCTGTCCGTGCTCATGCCGCCGGGCGTGCTGTCCTCGCTGCTGGGCGTAGGCTGCTTTTCACTGCTATGGAGCATAAAGGAGCTGTTTGAGCAGGAGCAGCGCGTAATCAAGGGCTGGTATCCCGGCAACCCGGCGCGCGAGAGAAAGACGGCCGCGGAGCAAAACTTAACGCAGCCGGAAAAAGTGCAGCCTCCTGAGCAAAGCTTTGCAGCCGATTGATGTGCCCGCAAATTGTGGCGGCACTATATATTGCCCGTATAAGCTGCCGCTGGCTTGAGCGGTTATCCGCTGAATAATAATGCGTTTATATAGTCGATTAACTTGAAAACTGCCACATGGCAGTTCAAAGCAGCAAGTAAGCTTGCTGCGGCGCAAAGCCGCGATAATCGACTATGCACGGATATTAAAGGCAGCGCGCCCGCGCTGCCCGGCTTGCCAAAAGCAAGCCGTTTCAAAAGTTGCGAGCAACTTTTGAAGTTAACTTTAGTATATTTGTTATCTTTCATCGCAAATCCTCCCTTTTATGAGGGAGGATTTTTAATATACATACAAAGCCTGCGTTAAACTTATGTGCCGACGGCTGTTTCCGTCAATAAGGGCTTACCGAGCCCCGGCATACCTTGAACAGCCCGCCGAAGGAATAGAAATATTCGGTGTTTATCAGCCGGCGCACAATTGGCATGGCGCAAGGATCAAACTTTACGGACAGTCCGCAGCCCAGCGACGCCTGCCTGGGCGTGTTTATGACATCGCATCTGACGTTCATCCTTTTCAGCCGTTCGGCAAATTTAAGGGTTTGATTGCGCGATTTGAAAACGGCAATTAAGTATTCCATATCTTTTTCTCCCGCAAAGGATGCATCGGACGGCGCATAACCTGCTGCCGCCTGAAAAAAATGCGTCCTTTATACTTATACGGCCACCCGGCCGCGCTCATATAGCAGAGCCTATTACAATATATTATTATAAAAAGCTTTGTGTTACGGGAGGGAGCATGGTTTATTTTGACAATGCGGCAACGGGCGGGCACAAGCCCAAGCAGGTTTCCGAGGCGGTTTTAGACAGCATTAAGAGAGCGGCAAACCCCGGGCGCGCGGCGCACAAGCGCGCTCTCAAGGCGCTTCAGACGGTTACGGAAACGCGTGAGAACCTGCTCATGCTGCTGGGCGGCGCGGAAAACGACAATGTGGTTTTCACCAAAAACTGTACGGAGGCGCTCAATCTTGCGCTGCTGGGCACTATAAAAGAGGGCGGGCACGTGGTAAGCTCGGTGCTTGAGCACAACTCTGTGCTCCGGCCGCTGTGCGAGCTGCAAAAACAGGGCATAATCAGCTATACGCTGGTTAACCCCGATTCAAGCGGAAAGATAGGCGCAAATCAGGTTTTGGCGGCGCTGCAAAAGGATACCTATGCGGTTGCGCTCACCGCCGCTTCAAACGTAACCGGAACGGGCGCCGACCTCGATGAAATCGGCAGGCTGTGCCTTGAGCGCGGACTGCTTTTCATTGTGGACGGAGCGCAGTTTGCAGGGCACGGAAACATCAGCCTTAGCACTCAGGAAATCGATTTGCTCTGCCTGCCCGGCCACAAGGGACTGCTGGGGCCGGCGGGCACGGGCGCGCTGCTGTTTAAGCAAGGCGTGCAGGTTTCGCCTATTCTCATGGGCGGCACGGGCACAGACAGTCAAAACATATGCCAGCCCGACATTTACCCCGAGGCGCTTGAGAGCGGCACTTTAAACCTGTGCGGCATTGCCGGCCTTAACGAGGGCGTAAAATATCTGCTCAAGCACCGCGCGGTGATGGAGTCAAAGACAAGGCTGCTCAGCGCGGCGCTGTCAGAGGGCTTTGCGCGGCTGAGTAAGATAAAGGTACACAGCAAGCCCAACCGCTGCGGGATATTCAGCTTTTTGATAGACGGACAAAACTCCACGGAGACCGCCGATATATTGAGCGCGCGCCACGAAATTGCCGTCCGCTCGGGGCTGCACTGCGCGCCGCTTGCGCACAAATGGCTGCAAACGCAGGAGAGCGGGCTTGTGCGGGTGAGCGTATCGGCGTTTAACACGCTGTCCGAGGTGAGCTACCTGCTGAGCGTACTGGAGGAGATGTGCTCCTGATACGGCTGAATACTTCGCTTTAAAGCTGATTAGTATAAACAGCTGCCGATTGCTGCCTGCAAAAAATCAATAAGCCCCGCCGAAATTTGGCGGGGCTTATTGGTTTTTATACGATAATTAATTATATCAATCGATTGATTGCAGAGCCGTATTACTTCTGCGCCTGCTCTTTTTGCGCCTGTTCCTTTTTCCTGCCTATGTTGAGCAGCAGGTTGAGCAGTATTCCGAGTATAGCAGCCGTTGCCAGCGCAGGCACTTCGATGCCCAGCACGGGAATCATTCCGCCGAATGCATAGTGACCGCCCAGGCCGACAATCAGTATCACCGCGATAACCGCGAGGTTGCGCGAATCGAACATATCTACCTTTTTGTCTATCATGATTGTGATGCCCTGCGCGCCGATTACACCGAACAGGTATATGGAAAGTCCGCTGATTACCGAAAGGGGAATGGAATATACCAACAGCGTAAGCGGATTTATAAAGGATATCAGCATGGTAATGGCCGCAGCCGTCATGAGCATTGTGGTGGAAAAGTTTTTGGTGACCGCCATGGTGGATATATTCTCGCCGTAGTTTGTTCCTGCAGGGCCGCCGATAAAGCCGGAAACGATATCGCCTATGCCGTCGCCTATGAGGTTTAAGCCAAGCTTGTCGGCAATCTTATAGGTCTTGGGCGAGTTTTTGGACTTGGCGAGGTTGTTTACATATATATCAAGCTGATAAAGGTGCGCCGTAGACTCGGGAATGGTTGCGATTGCAATTGGCATTATGGCAAAAATCGCTTCCCAACGCGGCAGCGGCAGCGAAAACTTGGGCATTACAAAAAAACTGCCCAGTGAGCTGAACGAGCCTGTAAACTCTTCTGCAAAAGTCTTTCCTGCGGTAAGGGTGTTCAAAAATTCATAGGGCGTTACAAGCTGAAGGAATACTGCAAACAGGTAGCCTGCAAGCAGCCCCAGCAGCACGGGCAACTGTTTCCAGGTGCCCTTTAAATATATGGAAAACAGTATTACCGACAAAAGCGTTACAAGTGTAACCAGCCACGAAAGGTTTGACTGGGCGTTGTTGAGCGGCACGCCGTCCGGTGTATAGCGCAGTGCAAGGTCTTGCATTGCGTTCATGGCAAGCGACAGGCCGATTATCAGAGCGATTGTGCCGGTGATTGTTGCGGGCAGCACCTTTTCTATGCTCTCCTGCCCGAACAGGCGAATCACCAGCCCGGCGGCAATTGACACAAGGCCGGACATTATTATGCCGAACTGCGCAACGCGTATTGCGTCGTCATGGCTCATGCCGATTTCTTTTTGCGCGGCCATGAGTGCGCTTATTGCTGCAATATACGAAAAGCTTGAGCCGTAATAGAGCGGAATTTTTCTTCCGGTTACAAGTATAAAGCACATCGTTGCAAGTCCGCTTGCAAATATGGTTGTAGACACATGGAAACCGGTAATAAGCGCGACAAGCACGGTTGCGGGGAACATAACCACAATCTGCTGCAGCGCAAATACAATAAGCTTGCCTATAGGCGGATTTTCGTCGGGCAAATACCCTAAGGCGACGTTGCCGTTCTTTTGCATAAAAATTAAACCTCCTGACGTTAACACACTGCGTATAATTCTACATTATTTGCAAAATTTATACAAGCAAAAACCTGCGCGGACACCAAAAAATTTGCGCGCGCTTGCGGCGCAAAATGCCGCGCGCCGCCTTTTGTGCCCGCACGGCCGCAAGCCGAGGCAAACTGCACTATATTTACCGCGCACAATGGGGCAAACTGCAAAAAAAATTGTGAGAATCGGGTGAAAAATACGTTTTGCCCTTGTAATTTGTGCGCGCAGCGTTTACAATATAGGTAACAACAATTCAAAGCGGCGCGGACAGCCAAGTTTACGGCTTGGACGCGGCGCAAAAAATATCGGGAGGGCAACTAAAATGGTTAAGGTGATCTACGGAACTAAGGGTACGGGCAAGACCAAACAGATGCTTAAGGAAGTCAACGAAACCGTTCTCAAAGCAAAGGGCAACGTGGTATATTTGACAGACACATCCGAACACAGCCTGGAAATTAAGCACCAGGTGCGCTACATCAACACAAAAGACTATGCCATTAACTCCGAAGACAGGCTAATCGGTATGCTGGCCGGCCTGATTTCCGGCAACACTGACATAGAGTATATATACATTGACGGTGCCGCGCGCATGAGCGTAAAGACCATAGACGAGATGCCCGCGCTGTATGCGTATATGGGCAGGCTCTGCGAGGAGTTCGGCGTCAGGTTTGTGGTCACGGTATCGGCTGCGATTGAAAACATTCCCGATTTTATAAAGCAGTACATAAAGTAAAACCGCATAAAACTCCAAAGTTAACATAATAAAGCAAGCCGAGCCGCCGTACCGACTTGCTTTTGGCTGCAATACGGAAAGATTTATATTTTAACAGCAAAGCAATTGAAATGCCCGGACAAACTTTTTGCCCGGGCAATTTTTCAAGTTAAGCGACTATATAAAGCGATATTCGGCGCCGTTTAGACGGAAATTGCCGCATAATAATTGCCAATTGCGCATCGATTTGATATAATTGATAAAAAAGCTGAGTCCGGACTTTAGCCGCGGGCTTTTTTATTGCCTTGCTGCGGCGAAAAAACACAACAGGCTTTGGGAGACTTAAATGAAAAAGAATAAACCTGCGCTGATACGTGAATATCTGGTTCCTGAGAGGGTGCTGGCATTTGAGTGCGCGCAAAACACCGGGGTATTGCTGGAAGACAGATACGACCAGGCCGTGCTTGCGCCGGTTCCCTGCTGCGTTATAGAGAGCGGCGGTTACATTATACTGGATTTTGGCAGGGAGCTAAGCGGCGGCGTTCAGCTTATCACAGGGATGTCGGGCGAGAAACCCACAGCAAAGGTGCGCCTGCGCCTTGGCGAGTCGGCAATGGAATGCTGCGCAGAGCTTGGGCATAAACACGCCTCCAACGACCATGCCATACGCGACGCGGTGGTGGATGCGCCCGTGCTCGGCCGCCAAGAACATTTTAATTCCGGTTTCAGGTTTCTGAGGATAGACAACTTGGAAGAATTCAGCGTGTCATTCCTTCAGATAAAAGCTGTGTATATTCACCGTGACGAGCAGCCAAAGGGCAGCTTTTCATGCAGCGACCCGCTTTTAAACCGCATATTTGAGGTGGGGACGCACACCCTGCACCTAAATACCCAAGATTATATATTTGACGGCATAAAGCGCGACAGGCTGGTTTGGATGGGCGATTTGCACCCCGAAATAACCGGGATTTCCATGCTCTACGGCCGCGACATCAGCGTGGAGAGAAGCCTTGATTTTACCCGCGACAACTATCCGCCCTCCGTATGGATGAACGATTTGCCGGCGTATTCGCTGTGGTGGATTATCGCGCACCATTACTGGTATATGTACACCGGCGACAGAGAGTATCTGTCCGAGCAGGCGCAGTATATGAGCAGCTTATGTCAAAGGCTGCGTGATATCGTGGGCGAGGACGGCAGCGCGGAAGTGGGCAACAAGTTTTTAGACTGGCCGTCGTCGGAAAACCCTGCCGCGCAGGATGCGGGCGTGCACGCGCTGTATATCATGGCAATGGAAAACGCAGCGGATATGTTCGGCGTTTTGGGCATGAATGATGACGCATCAAAGTGTCTTGAATGCGCAAAAAAACTAAAGCGGCGCAAACCCTATCATGGCGGAAACAAGCACAGTGCCGCGCTTGCCGTGCTTGCGGGTGCGGCTGATGCCGAAGAGGCAAACCGCGAGCTTTTGAGCGTTGACTCCGCGCGCGGGCTTTCTACTTTTTTGTGCGGCTATGTGTTCCGGGCGCGCGCCATGGCGGGCGATGCCCGCGGTGCGCTGGAAGCGCTCAGAACTTATTACAACGGTATGCTACAGCTGGGAGCCACGAGCTTTTGGGAGGACTTTGACCTCAAGTGGGCGGAGGGCGCAAAGCCCATTGACAGCCTGCTTAAGGACGGCGAATACGACGTTCACGGCGACAACGGCGCATATTGCTACCCGGGTTACCGCCACAGCCTATGCCATGGCTGGTCATGCGGATTCATACACTTTTTGTATGCCGACATCGCGGGCATAAAGGTGCTTGAGCCGGGCTGTAAAAAGGTGAGCATAATGCCCGAGCTGTGCGGCCTTGACTGGGTGGACGTCACTATGCCCACTCCGCTGGGGAATTTGCGTGTGAGCGCAAAAAAAGCCGCCGACGGCAGCGTGGTAACTGAGATACAGGCACCCCAAGGCATGGTTGTTGAAAAGAACTGATATAAAAATCGCCGCCTTAAATGTA
>CAZPMG010000003.1:29878-40298 GCA_964587785.1 uncultured Clostridia bacterium | reverse complement strand
CTCAAAGTTTTTTGTTCGGCCGGCCTTTTTTCTTCTTTACTGCAGTATCGCCGCCTATACCTAAATCGCCTATACCGTCAAGCGCCTCACCCTCAGACAGTATTACAAGCACGATAAATATAATGAGCAGTGCCGCGCCGAAGCTGACAAAGGAGAGGTCTCTTCGCGTGTCGGCGGTGCTGCGCTTTAGCGCGGTTGCAAAGAAAACCGCAAAAATAAACGTGAGTATCAAGAGGAAAAATCCAAATGAATACACAAACCCTTTTGAAAAGCTTACCGCAAAATACACTGTGAGTGCCGCCGTCGCAAGCAGGCCTGCCGTCACAGCCGTCTTTTTGAACCGCTGTTTAAGCAGCAGCAAACTAAATAGCTTGAGCAGAACTAAGCAGCCTGCCGCGCAGGCGGCGGCAGTTAGCGGTTCAAACGGCTTGTCTGCAATTGAATAATAGCCGCCTATTGCAAGCCCCGCCGCCGCGTGGTTGAGCGCAAAGCTCCAAAGATATGCGCCCGGCTGCTTTTTTCCGGCAAAGTGCATTGCTATTGCAGCGGCAACTGCCGCGCCGGCAGCCGCAAACGTATAGCCCCCGAGCCCGGCCGCAGCTGCCGCCCACGCAAACACCGCCGCCAACGCAAGCCCTGCCGCCGCGCCGCGTAGTGCAGTATTGATTCTATCTGTCATACTTTACGCCTCCTTACGCTGAAACAAACACAAATTTTTTTTAACAGTTAAGCATTGGTCCGGTTTATATTGAGTCTGCTTTCATAACAAGTAACACATTGTTTAAACCGAATTTAAACCGATTGCTTACATAGAGCTTAAACTCCGGCAGCTGCAGGTAAAACAAAGCGCCCGCATACGCAGGCGCTTTTTCACGCTTTTTTCATGTTTCTATCAGTACGTTTTCATATCCGGAGAAAAATTGATGTCAATGCGCCGCCTCTCAGGCGCTGTGAGCGCAGAGCAGGCATCTATTGTCACCGACCCTGGGGCGGGATTAAAGCTGCTTTTGTAGTCAGTGAGTGCAGAGCAGGAAACCGGCTGTATTGTCACCGGGCATATTTGTATGCCCTGTTATCCATGCCCGCACAAATAAAAGCGCGCTACAGGCTTTTTAGTTTCCCTCTATGAAGTTTACTGTTACGCTGCCGTTTACCGTGGTGCATTCCAGGCTGTAGGGGGCGGAGGGGTTCAGCGTCTGCGAGCCCAGCTTTACGCCGTCCACGTATATTGAGCCGCTTACAGTGCTCACCTTTGCGGAAAAGCTGTCCGCGCTGCCGGACACTTTGGCGGTTACGCTGCCGTTGGTGGTCTTTGCTTTTATTGACTGCCCGGTTACGCCCGTAAGCTTGACTTCGCCGTTCACCGTCATCCCGCTTATCAGCGGCGCGGAAGAATCTGAAATTACCACCGCGCCCGTTGTGGTTGCCGCCTTTGCGGCAGACCCGGCCGATATATTTGTCAGCGAAACCATGCCGTTTACCGTGCCGCAATCGACATCTTGTTCGGCGGTAACGTTCTTGAGTGTGATGGCGCCGTTTACCGTGTTTACATTGACGCGGTAGGCCTGAACGCCTTCAACGTTTACCAGTCCGTTTGTGGCGGAAATTATCAGTTCACCCGATACTTGGCAGTCTTTTATGCTGACCCTGCCGTTTACCGCACTAAACGAGCCGCTTTCAAGGACGGTATCCTCAACGGTAATTCTGCCGTTTACCGTGTCTATGTCCGCGGCAAAAGCGCTGCCTGCGGGCACCCTGAGCGTGACTGTGCTGACCTTTGCGGACGTCGCCTTCAGCCACTTCCAAAAATAGCCGCGTTTGTACTCACCCGACAGCGACAGAACGCCGTCATCGGTGCCGTATTCCATTATATAATATTCCGAATGATAATAACTGATGCTGAAATTCCCGTCATCCGACGGCAGTATCTCCACGGAGTTAGATTCAAGGTCAAACTCAACTGCGGTAAAGTCCCAAGCCCCTTCCTCAACTTCAAGGGTAAAATCCTCATCCGCATTAAATGCCGCCTTTACGTTATCCCATGAGAACCCCGCCGCGGCAAAACCGATGAACAATGCCGCAACTATTACCGCCGCCGTTATAACCATGACTTTTGCAAATATTTTCATGCTGTAATAAATTCCTTAAATCGTTAGAGTGCGCAGTGCACAGGCTGATTGCTGATAAGACAACTAATTTAATTATATCATATCCGGCATAAAGAGGCACGCCAAATTTTTGCGAGCATAATGATTTTGTGTAAAATTAATTTTACAATATTTTTTATGCCTTATGCAGACGCAAAGATATTGTTTCCGTTTAAAACAGAATAAGCAGGGAAATCAACCCTGCTTACCTCTGTAAGTTTTAAATTTTTAATGCCGGCGTACAAACGCCGCTGTTGGTCTGGGTGAGAAGACTTGAACTTCCGGCCTCATGAACCCCATTCATGCGCGCTACCAAACTGCGCCACACCCAGTCAGCGTATTATATTATAATCAAAAGACGGGAAAAAGGCAATCGTTTTTTGCCGCTTACCGTTAAAATATAAAAATTATGTCAGCCGCAGTTTTTTTTACCCGAAGCTTTATGCTGTTTTTTGGCCTGTGAGGTGCCGGCACAGAGCATAAAAAATGCATAATTTTTTTTAAAAAATACCAAACGCCAATAAAACGCCGCTTTAAATGGTATTATATTCAGTTGTTAAATAATCGGCAATGCATTTTGTATACGGCAGGGCGAAAGCGGCAGGCACGCAGCAGCGGGCTAAACCGGCGTTTTGCAGTGTAATACGCCGCAAGTTTGCCGCTGTCATGACGCGCCGTACATATGTTATGTGCGTGCCGTTTTAGCACTATCAAGCTATTTCTTTTACATTCATTTTATAATGCAGCAATCGACTTTATATTTTGCAGGGGGAGTAAATTTTCTGATGCCGGTAATTGCACTTATATCCGCTTTTATAGCGGCTGCCGTGCTCTTTTGGATTTCACGCAGACGGGAGGAAAAGCCTGCGGAACTGATTTTAAAGGGAGCGGTCATAATCTATCTTTGCCTCAGTTTTTTTCGGTATTTTTTAAACGACGCATTTATCTGGGTTATCAACGGCAACTATTACGCAGGTACATATTATGACAAAACCGACGTACTCCAAAGCCTTATACGCTGGGGGTACTACACTTCGTTTGTCGTCTATCCCATGGCGGTGTTTTCGCGCAGCCGTTTTTTCAGGAACATGGCTGTATATTTTTGTCTGCCCTTTGCGCTGCTGTCAATGGTGTTTTTCCAAGACTTTATGGCTTACTTTGCCGATCCTGCGGGCAGGGGGCTGAAGTGGGCGTTTGAGGCGCGCGCCGCTTATTTTACCGCTGAGCTTTCCTTTGCCGCATTTATTCCGCTGGGGCTTGCCGCCGGGCTTTCGCATCGTATGCGCCTGAGGGAGAAAGGCGAGCTTGCGCGCTTTGCCGCGCTGATTCCGCTTGTGCTGCTGCAGATGATGCCCGCCTACCTGCTGCAGTCTTTTTTTGGATATTCGGGCGCAAACATCAGCCCGCTCTCTTTGGGGCACGTGCTGTGGCTGGCCGTAACCGCCGCGCAGATCATTGCGCTTTACTATGTGTTCAGGTTCAAAAGCTATACCGTGCGCTATAGGCTGTGCGTGTTTTTGGCACTGGTGCTGTTTTTCCACTACGGCTCGACTTACCTCATGGGCGTGTATGTAACCAGGCTGCCCATACAGCTTTGCAATTTGGCGTCATACATAATATTGGTTGCCGTGCTGACCAGGTGGAGGCCGCTCTATAACTTTATATTTGTGGCAAACATAGTGGGCACCTGCATTGCGCTTGCGGTGCCCGACATCTCGGGCGGCCTGTTTTCTTTTTGGAACATACACTTTTTGTATGAGCATATGCTCGTGCTGATAGTGCCTGTGATGTGCATGAATCTGCGCATATTCCCGCGCGTAAGAAGAGATGCCGTTAAACATACCGCAGTGGGGTTCTGCTGCTATTTCATGTTCTGCCTTGTGCTGGGGACGCTGATGAACGGCTATACCGACGTGCTGGGCACCAAGGTCAATTATTTTTATATGTTCGATTTGGACAAGGCGCTTTCGTACCTGCCGTTTTTGGGTTTCTTGCGTTTGTCCGTGCTGCAAGTCGGCAGGTTCACGCTGTATCCGCTGTTCCAAGGACTGCTGTTTACCGTGTTCCTCAGCTTATG
Organism: uncultured Clostridia bacterium; assembly: GCA_964587785.1. GTDB lineage: Bacteria > Bacillota > Clostridia > Christensenellales > HGM11417 > CAZPMG01. The sequence continues at coordinate 36,074 of CAZPMG010000003.1, read as the reverse complement.
CATGGGGTTCTATGCGCTTGTCCAAAGGTTTTATGAGGTTGCCGACGACCATGCGCGGCTGCGGCTGGCACGGATAGAGCTGTACCAAAAGCTTACGGGCAGAGAGTCCGCCAGCCCTACGGGTTACGCCGACTGATATATATTTTGCCGATTAATTTTATAGCAGATTAACTTTTATCAAAAGAACTTTCGGAGAATGCCGGCCGCGCAGGCCGGACAAGCTACATTGCATACGGAGAAAATTGATGCTCAGCATAAGAAACTTAAGTAAAAGATACGGAAAATCACCGGTAAAGGCAGTGGACGGACTCACTCTGGAGCTAAAGCCGGGAGAGGTGTTCGGTTTTTTGGGGCCCAACGGCGCGGGCAAAAGCACTACGATAAAGTCGCTGGTAGGCATACTTCCCTTTGAGGAAGGCGTGATTGAGATTGACGGTGTTGACCTTCGCAAGGAGCCCATACGCGCCAAGCGCAGCATAGGCTATGTGCCCGACAATCATGCGGTCTACGAGCGCATGACCGGACGGGAATACGTAAACCATATTGCAAATTTATATAAGGTTTCCGTAGACGACAGGCGCAAGCGCAGCCAAAGGTATTTGGAAATATTCAAGCTTACCGATGCATTTGACAATCCGATAAAGAGTTATTCACACGGAATGAAACAAAAGATTTCCGTAATTGCCGCGCTGGTACATAGTCCCAAGCTGTGGGTGCTTGACGAGCCGCTCACCGGCCTTGACCCGCAGTCTGCCTTTCAGCTGAAAAAAGCTATGCAGAGGCACGCCGGCGAGGGCAATACCGTGTTTTTCAGCTCGCACATTTTGGATGTGGTGGAAAACCTCTGCGACCGCATATGTATTATCGCCGGCGGCAAGCTCAAGGGACTGTATGAAATTCCCGCGCTCAAGGCCTCGGGAACTACGCTTGAGGAGCTGTTTATCCAAGTGGTTTACGGCGGGGAGGCGTAAGTGGGCATGGGCGTATTTGTTGACCTGCTGAAGCTTCAGCTGTGCGAGAAATTTGATTTATTCCGCCGCAACAACCCCCGTGCAAGGTTTGCCGCCGCGGGCAAGTATGTGCTGCTGGTGGCCGCGGTCACGCTTACGCTGTATCTGCTGCTGATGCGCATCGTGGGCGTGGGGCTGGCGGTAAACGTGCGCCTGCTCGCCGTTGTGTTGCTGTTTACGCAAGCTGTTTCGCTGCTGTTTGCCGTGGGCAATATCATAGCCGGGCTGTATCTCAGCCGCGACAACGAGATCCTGCTTGCGCTGCCCGTGTCGCCCAACCAGATATTCTTTTCCAAGCTGACAGTGGTATACATACAGGAACTGGTGATAAGCGCCGCATACTCTCTTCCGCTGTTCTTTGTGCTGGGCGTATACGGCGGATTTTCCACAGCATTTTATCTTATGATAATCCCCGCGCTGCTTTTGCTGCCCGCGCTGCCCGTTGCCGCGGCCATGCTGCTGTCCGTTCCGGTTATGGCGGTGGTAAAGTTTTTGCGCGGCCGCGCTGCACTGAGCGCAGTTATTATACTTGCGGGCGTGGCGGGCGCGCTCATGCTTTACTCCTCGCTGCTGTCGGTAATAACTCAAAATTTTCAGCTGGTGGAGCGGCAGATTCAGACCATGCTGCGCATAAACGACTGGGTATCGGGATTCGGCGGCGGCATTTGGCTGCTGCACGGCTTTGCGCAGGCAATGGTGCAGCCAAATCTGGCGTGGCACTTTGGCGTATATGCCGCTGTTGCGGCGGCGCTTTCGCTCGCGGGCATGGCCGCCGTGCGTCCGCTGTTTTTAAAAATTGCCATGGGGCTTACGGAAAACAGCACAAAAGCCGGCTCAGGCAGGCGGGGCTACAAGAGCGACAGCGCGTTTGTAAGCCTGATAAAAAAAGAGTTTTTTACGCTGATGCGCTCGCCGGGCTATATATTCCAGTATTTTTTGTTTACGCTTTTGATGCCCTTTATTGTGATATCCTATGACAAGCTCATGTTGTCAATTGCCGTCAGCACGGCGGGCAATGTCATGATTGCCGGCTCGCACATACTCATACTCTCCATACTTGCCATGCTCTCTAACGTGGTGTCCGCAAGCACAATATCGCGCGAGGGCGCAAACTTTTATCTTGTAAAGACCGCGCCCGTGGATTACTATACGCAGACCTTTGCAAAGGCGGCGTTCAACGCGGCGTTTACTCTTGCGGCGCTGACGGTAACGGGAATTGTCTCAATCTCCTATCTGGCGCTCAGCTGGGACATTGTAAACAAGACCGAGGTAATTTTGGGGCTTGCGTCCGGCACGCTTTCCGTCATGCTTGCGGCGCTGGGACACATGCTCTGGAGCATGGATTTAGATTTAAAAAAACCGTCGCTTGACTGGTACGACCACAGCGAGCTTTCCGGCATGGGCGGAAACACGGCAAAGAGCATAATTTGGGGGCTGGTGCTGTCAGTTGCCATGGGCACGCTTGTTATCATGCTTGCGGCGACGGGAATCGGCTGGCTGCCGTGGGCGGTGCTGTTTTTGCTGTCGCTTGCGTTTTGTCTTTACAGGCTGTATGTGCTGGTGCTGCGCGTGTTTTACCGGTACGATACCATAGAGATGTAAGGAGGGGAATATGAAAAAGGTTGTTGCGCTGATATTGATATTCCTGCCTATATTTTTGGTTTTTTCCATATCGTTTATGGGGCGCATATATTCCGCGGTGGTGTTTGTTGGCGTGGAGTCGGTGGAGTTTACCGACGGTTTAGGTGAGACATATACGGGCGGCGGGCAGGTCAAGCTGGGACTTGGCGGGCAGCTCAAGGTGGGCGTGCGCGTGCTTCCCGAGCTTGCCACCGACAAGCGCGTTTACTTTGAGAGCACGGATGAAGCCGTATGCACGGTGGACGACGGCGGACTTATCACCGGCATAGGCTACGGCGCGGCATCGCTTACAGTGCGTACGGCCAGCCGCAGCAAGACCGCGGTTATCTCCGTGCGCGTAGCGGACGACTATGCCGCATCCGTGCAGCTGCTGTTGGGCGGCCAGCCACTTGACGGCCAGAGCCCGCCGGTAGAGCTGAGGGTGAGCGACAGGATAGATTTGGATGCGGTAGTAAGCCCATACACAGCACTTGATAAGCGCGTGGTGTGGACAAGCTCCCGGCCGGACGTCGCCGCAGTAAGCGCAAACGGCCGGATAATAGCCGCCGGCGAGGGCAGCGCGACCGTAACCGCGACCACGCGCGACGGCGGCCATGCGGCAAGCTGTGAGGTTGTGGTTTCCGGACACGCATTGATAGGCTTTAACAGCCCGGCTTTTATTGCTATAAAGCAGGACATTGCCTACTTCCCCTGCGGCGGCGAGGGGCTTAAGTTGTCAGACCTCTTGATACCGGGAGAGGGCATATCCGCCGCGGACCTTAGGTTCACGCTGTTGCAGGGCGAAGAGCTGCTGTGCCCCGGCCTGCCGCAGGAAATAGGCGCGGACACTGTGCTTGCGTTTGCCGCAAATGCCCCCGCAAACAGCTTGATAGACATCAAGGTTGAGATAACCGCGGCGGAGTACGCCGGCTACTTCCGCACGGTGAGGCTGTATAAAACCGACGGGTGAAATAAAACATGTGGCCGTGCGTGAGCAACAAAAATTGTTTTCAACAACGGGTTTTGCCTGCAAGGGCATAAAACCTTTTGAAAATATATGAAATTAATTTTAAAACAAAGCACTTGAAGGAGAAGGTATGAAAAAGTTTTTTGCGTTGCTGCTGCCGCTTTTGCTGGCGGTCACCGCACTGGCTGTCGCCTGCGAAGATGCGGAGTACAGCCTTTCGCTCACTGCCGAGGGCGGGATTGACAAGGTTGCCCCCGGCGGCAGCGTACAGCTTTCCACCGAGATAACCGGCGAGGCAGACGATGCACAGCTGTTATATGTCTTAAAGACAGGAGAGCAATATGCCGCGGTTTCCGAGGGCGGACTGCTCACCGTTTCCGCGCAAACGCCTATAGACACCGAGATTGAGGTATACAGCAAGCTGTCCAACGTGCGCAGCAATACACTCACCTTTACCGTAACCGCTATCCCTGCTGAAAGCATTGTCATATCCGCAAACAAGCAGGTGGTCGATGCGGGCGGGTTTGCCGTGCTCAGCTATCAGCTGCTGCCCGCCGATACGACGGAAACCGACGTGCAGTGGACGGTTACCGAGGGCGCCGACTATGCGTATGTATCGGGTGGCAGGCTGTTTGTAAATGAGGATGCGCCTGCCGCAGCCGCAATAAAGCTTACCGCCGGCGTAGGCAGCGTAACTTCAAACGAACTGGAGTTTACGGTAAGCACGCCTCCGGCAGCCACATACATACTTGATGTGCTGTCGGGAAACAGCATAACCCTTGACTACAACGGCCTCAGCCAGCCGGTGCTGGAGGTAGAGGTCACCAGCATTGAGGGCACGGTTGTACGGGACGTCACCGATGCGACAATCGTATACGAGCTGTTAAGCGGAGATGAGTTTGTAAGGCTGCAGCCGGACGGCTATCAGTGCTCCTTTGAGCTGCTCGGTCACGGCAGCGCGCAGCTGCGCGTATCCGTGCAGGGAACCTCTGCCGCAAAGACCATAGAGATAAATACCGTAAAGCCGCCCGAGCAGCTGCTGCTGCCCGAGGTGTTCCGCACGCGCCCGGGCTTTACCTACAGCTTTTCCCGCGCCGACAACCTGCCCTTTGCTGTGACGCCCGTGGGCGAAAAGGTCAGCGGCGAAGTGCGCTACAGCTTTGAATATTGGGACGGCGGTAAATACTTGTCTGACGCACTGAGCGGCTACAGCCAAGAGCAGGGGATTGCTTTCGGGAGAACAGGTCAGATACGCGTTACCGCCACATCACAGTCGGGCAGCCGCGTTGAGACCTCTGTCTCATATGTGTTTGACGTAAACGACGGAATAAACGTATACACTTGGGAGGATTTTAAGGCGCTCTCCATTGACAGCACGGTCGAAGGCACAGCGCCCGAACAGACGCCTGATTACGCATTTAAACCCATAAACTTTACGGTTATGGAAAAGCCGCATGAAAACTTTGGCTATGACCTTGTGCCCGGATTTATAGTTGACGCGCTGAGCGGCACAGGCACCCAGACGGTTGCCGACGTATACGGCACCTATGTTCATCTTTGGGGCAGCGTGACAATAAACGGCAACCGCCACAAGATAGACTTGTCAAGAATGAAAGCGTTCCCGGCGGAAAGGCCGGAAGGCAGCGGCGGCAAGGACAATATAGGCTCGCTTATTCAGATTCACAAGCGCGACTCGCACTATAATATCAACATATCCAACCTTGAAATTGTCGGGAACTCCGGACTTAACTTCAGTGACAGAGACAACCCGGACGAAGATCTATATGAGCACAGGAGCAAGGGCTATCCGCGGAACACCCACGCGCGCGCGCTGAAAATCGGTTTAGACAGCGACAGGGATTACTACAACACAACAAACATAAGCAACTTCAAAATCAACGGGTTTACCGAGGGAATGCTCATCAACCACGCGGTGGACAGCAAACTGAAAAATGTTGAGATTGCCGACATATTCGCTACCGGAATAACCATGGTTGCCAGCCAGGTTATAGTTGAGGATATTTACTTCGGCCTTTGCGGCGCATTCGGCATCGAGCTGTCCTCTGACGAAATAGACGAAAACGGAAATGCCTTTGCCGGCAAACTCTTCAACGAACACCAAAAAATTGAGTTCCGCGGCAACCTCATATCCACAAACCTTAACAACGGCCAGACGGTTTATATGCAAAATTATAAGGCGATAGACCTACCCACGGCAATAAAAGCCATTATCACCGGCTATCTGACGCAGGTGCCCGAGCAGCTGCGCGCAGGCCTGCTGAGCAATATACAGAATATCGGCAACAATGATATGAACTATCTTGTGCTCATCGGGCAAGACCCACTTACCCCCACCTCGGGCGGTTACGGCAATCGTGCGGACACTGTGTACGGCATGGACTCCGGCGGTCACATAAGCCTTGAGGAGCTGATAATGGGGGCGCTTGCAAATCCTGAAAAGGCTGTAAACACCACGCACCGCTATATCAGCTTTAAGCTTGATATAAACCAAGGCCCGTATTACAGCGGCGGCCGCGTACTGCTTGTAAACCTCAACTATCAGGGCAGCTGAAACAGAGCCGTAAATTAACCGGCAGCC
>CAZPMG010000003.1:22714-29778 GCA_964587785.1 uncultured Clostridia bacterium | reverse complement strand
ATAACTCAACAACCGCGCTTTTTAAGTATATTGCCGCCTTTATTGACATTGCCCTGCAAATGGTTTAAAATTATTTAAGTATGCGCGCGCGGGCAATCTGAGAGGTTGCCTTAGCAACAGCATAAATCACTTAAATTCGGAGCGCAAATGGTAATCCGTGGCAGCGTGGAAAACATAATTTTCTATAACGAGGAAAACGGCTATACGGTTTTAGAGCTGGACTGGCAGGGGCACCCCGTGACCTGTCAGGGCAATTTCCCGCGCGTTGCCGAGGGCGAGATGCTTGAGCTTACCGGCGAGTTCCGCTCCACCAAATACGGCGAGCAGTTTGCCGTTGAGAGCGTGGAGATAGGCGTGCCCGAGTCGCTCGACGGCATAACGCGCTACCTTGCAAGCGGCCTTTTCAAGGGCATAGGGCCGGCGACCGCGCAGGCCATTGCCGAAAAGTTCCGCGGCGAAACGCTTAAAGTAATCGAGCTTGAGCCCATGCGCCTTGCCCAGGTCAAGGGGATAACTAAGACGAAAGCGCAAGATATTTCCAAGGCCGTGCGCTCACTTAGGGATATGCGCGCATCGGTTATGTTTATGCAAAAATACGGCATAAGCATAAACCTTGCAATAAAGATTTACAAGGCTTACGGCGAGGGCACGGAGGGGCAGCTTACAAAAAACCCGTACCGGCTGGTCGAGGACATTGACGGCGTGGGCTTTATAACCGCCGACCGCATAGCGCGCAGCATGGGCATAGAGCCGGGCAGCGAGTTTCGGCTGCGCGCCGGGCTTGTGCACTCCATGCAGGACTATACCGAGACAAGCGGCAGCACCTATATAACGCTTGAGTTGCTGGTTCTTAGGACGGCTAACCTTTTGGGTATTGCCGCGGACGATAGCCTGCAAGCACGCGCCGAGGGCATACTCGGCGGGCTGCTGCTTGACGGCGTGCTCAGCCGCTTCACCCAAAATGAGCAGGCCTGCTATGCGTTGCGCGAATATTACAACATAGAAAATTCGCTTGCCGCACGAATAGTAAGGCTAAAGCACAGCTTTGCCCGCGTGCAAGCCGACGTGCGCTCCGAGATAAAGGATTTTGAGTTTCAGGAGCAAATAACGCTGCACGACATTCAGCGCGCCGCGGTGGAGAGCGCGGCAACCGAGGGTGTGGCGGTGATAACCGGCGGCCCGGGCACGGGCAAGACCACGATAATAAAGTGCCTGCTGCATCTCTTCAAGCGGCAGGGGCTTGCCACCGCGCTGTGCGCGCCCACAGGCAGAGCGGCAAAGCGGCTGAGCGAACAGACCGGAGAGGACGCAAAGACCATACACCGCCTGCTTGACCTTGACTACAAGGACGGCAAGGGCTTTTTTACCTACAACGAGCGTACGCGCCTGCCCGCGGGCGCGGTGGTGGTGGACGAGGTCAGTATGGTTGACTGCCACCTCATGCACTGCCTGCTGCGCGCGGTGGAGGACGGCAGCAGGGTAGTGTTTGTGGGCGACAAGGACCAGCTTCCGTCGGTGTCGCCCGGCAACGTGCTGTCCGACATAATCGAAAGCGGCACGGCGGCGGTTACGCACCTGCAAAAGATTTACCGCCAGTCCGAGGGCAGCCGCATTGTAGAGAACGCACACCGCATAAACAGCGGCGAAATGCCTGTGTTTTCCGGCAAGGATTCTGACTTTTTAATCTGCGAGCGTTCGGCGCCCGAGGAAATAGCCGCTGAGCTTGAATCAATGTATAACGAGCGTATTCCCAAGTACCTCAATATAAACGCCACAGAAATACAGGTTCTTGCGCCCATGAAAAAGGGCGTGTGCGGCGTGGATAATCTAAACCGCAGGCTGCAGGCGCTTGTAAACCCCGCCAAGCCCGGCAAGGCAGAATACCGCACCGAGCGCGTACTCTTCCGCCTGGGGGATAAAGTCATGCAGACTGTCAACAATTACAAGATGGAGTGGTCGCGCGGCGGACTGTTTGCCGAGCGCGGTCAGGGCGTTTTCAACGGCGACATCGGATTTATAGAGGAGATAGCGCGCACGGGAGAGCTTACCGTTGCGTTTGATGACGGGCGCATAGCCAATTATACCGCCGCCGACATAAATGACCTTACGCTGTCCTATGCAATAAGCATACACAAGAGCCAAGGCTGTGAGTTTGACGTGGTGATAGTGCCGGTGACAGGCGGCCACGAGCGGCTGTTCAACCGCAACCTGCTATATACTGCAATAACCCGCGCAAAAAAGCTTGTGGTGCTTATCGGCTCAAAGTACAGCATAAAGCGCATGGTAGACAACGATTACACAGAAAAACGCTACACGCTGCTTGCTGACTTTCTAAAAAAGCAGCAGCAAAGCTATGACACGCTGCACGGCGGCGATGTGTTCCCCGAAAAGCTTTGAGGTTTTTAATTAATAGCAATCAAAACAGTTTCAATTGTTAGCTTTCGTTAATTCTTCTAAGCGATATAATATAACGGGGTAAGTATGAAAAATTCTATCCAAAAAGCTTTGACTATGTATTACATAAAAAGAGTTTTAATAATTGCTTTAGTTATGATACTGCTTTTAATTATTGCTTCAGCTGTACTTCTGTTGTATTTGCGTAGCGGCCACTGGCGTCCTTACAGGGACGAGGTAACCGAGCTTTATGAATACCGATATTACAGAGAGTTAGGCCGAACTACAATAAAAGCTTTAACCGAGCAAGGGCAACAGTTGGAAATACTGGACTTGCCATACGAATATAAGGGAACACCGGTGACTGAATTAGGGTATCACCAGGGATTGATAGACTACCTCCTTACAAGCTCTGCCGTAAAGACTGTTTACGTTCCGTATACCGCTACGTATATAGAGCTTGACTTTCCTAATCTGGAACAAATTTTTGTCTGCCGATTAATATATGGTCTGTCATCAGATGCTATAATATTTGTTCCCTCAGGTAATTACGAAACCGTTATTAGCCACAGCACAAAAAACCAACACGGCAACCCTATAGAAATAATTAAAAAGGCCAATATATCTTTCAACTTCAATTACGAGGAAAGCCCGAATGAAGGATATTTCCGAATAGACAACACGGAGTACGGCGGTAAAATTACCCAGCCGCAATATCAGCCCAAAAGAGAAGGCTACACATTTGCAGGGTGGTATAAGGATGCTGACTGCACAGATGCATGGGATTTTGAGAATGATTTAACACCAGAGGAGGCAGTTGACGACGAGGGCGTGGCAGTTTATCAGGAAACTATCTTGTACGCTAAGTGGAGCAAAATTTAAAAAACTGTTTATATAAATTAATAATACGGCAAACATTCCGTGAGAAAAAACAAATGCGGGGGGAGAAATGAAAGCGGAGGAAGCGGAACCGGCAAAAGTTAATGCCGGGGAAAGGATAAAAAGCTTGTTCAAAAAGCTCGGTTCTGCGGCTGCCGTTACGGCGCAGTCGCTGGGGCAGATTGTCTTTCCGGAAAACTTTACCTGCTCTGCGTGCGGAATCGAGATTCCCGAACAGCCGGGCGTGATACTCTGCGGTACGTGCACCTCAAAGCTGGAGCCTGTCACCCAGCCGTGCGCAAGCTGCGGAGGGCAGCTCACGGGCACACACACAAGCTACTGCGAACGCTGCGGCGACGGCGAACGCGAGTTTGACCGCGCGTATTCGGCATACAGCTATACCGGCCCCATGCGCACGCTCACCGTTGCGCTCAAGGACGGCAACTGCGGTTACCTTGCCCGTTACCTTGCGGAGAAAATGGCCGCAGCCATTCCTGAGCAGGGCAAAAAGCCTGACTTTATAACATACGTGCCCATAAGCGCAAAGAAGCAGGGCAAGCGCGGCTACAACCAGTCCGCGCTGCTTGCCGCCGAGCTGTCTGCGCTGCTGCGCGTGCCCGTGCGCGAGGTGCTTAAAAAGACCGAGGATACCGGCGCGCAAAAGCGGCTTTCGGCAAAGGAGCGCAGGCAAAACCTGTCGGGCAGCATAGCCTGCACTGTCAAAAAGGGCGGATTAAAGGGCAAGCATATACTGCTTGCGGACGATGTAATGACCACTGGCGCTACCGCCGAGGAATGCGCGCACCGGCTGAAAAAGGCGGGCGCGGCGCGGGTGGAGGTAATTACGCTGTGCAGCACAAGGCTTGATATTGCCATAATGTAAGTTTTTGAAATATAGTCAATCAATATAAATCAAGTTGATTGACTATAATAATGAACGCTTGCAGTGCAGAGAAAGCAAGTCAAAGGGTGCCCGCCGCAGCGCGGTTATTGCAATCAAACGTACTATGCACTTGCAATCCGGCTCTTGCCGCTTTTAAAACCGCCAAAAACAACCTTAAATCTTTTTACATTGGCTGTAAAATATTGTATAATAAGGGGTATTGGCGCGTTTCAAGCCTTAGCTTTACAAGGCTTATAACCTTAAGCAGACAGGTCGCTGATATGCGGATTGCATAGCCAAATAGCTGTCAGCCGCTTAATACGGAGATATTATGGGATTATTATCGTTTATTTTCAATTCGGACAACCGCCGCAACCTCAAGCAGCTTACCCGTCAGGCGCAGGAAATTGACGCGCTGTCGGATAAATACAGCGTGCTTTCCGATGACGAGCTAAAGGCAGTAACTCCGGCGCTCAAGGAGCGCCTTGCCTCGGGCGAGACGCTTGACCAGCTCATGCCCGACGCGTTTGCCGCCGTTCGCGAGGCAGCCGCACGAGTGCTCAATATGCGTCACTTTTTCGTGCAGCTCATCGGCGGAATCGTCTTGCACCAGGGACGCGTCGCCGAGATGCGCACAGGTGAGGGCAAGACGCTTGTCGCAACGCTGCCGGCTTACCTCAACGCGCTCACGGGCGAGGGCGTGCATATCGTCACGGTAAACGATTACCTTGCAAAGCGCGACGCCGAATGGATGGGCAAGGTATATAAGTTCATGGGACTTACCGTGGGCGTGATAGTGCCCGGCATGGAACCCGACGAAAAGCGCGCGGCGTATTTATGCGACATAACCTATTCCACAAACAACGAGCTTGGCTTTGATTACCTGCGCGACAACATGGTCATACGTAAGGACGACCTTGTGCAACGGCCGCTCAAGTTTGCCATCGTGGACGAGGTTGACTCCATACTCATCGACGAGGCGCGCACACCGCTGATTATCTCCGGACACAGCGGCAAGAGCTCGGAAATCTATGTCACGGCAAACAGGTTTGTACGCTCGCTGCGGGCGGAAGACGATTATATCCTTGACGAAAAGGACAAGGCCGTGCGCATCACTGATTCCGGCGCGGAAAAGGCAGAGCGTTACTTTAACATAGAGAGCTTTTCCGATGTGGAAAACACCGACATAGTCCAGCACATACAGCAGGCGCTCAAGGCAAACTATGTAATGAAGCGCGACAGCGACTATATTGTCACCGACGGCGAGATAATCATCGTTGACGAGTTTACCGGCCGCACCATGATAGGCAGGCGGTACAGCGACGGATTGCATCAGGCAATCGAGGCAAAGGAAGGCGTCCGCATACAGGGCGAAAACAAGACGCTTGCCACTATCACCTTTCAAAATTATTTCCGCCTGTACAAAAAGCTGTCCGGCATGACGGGTACGGCAAAGACCGAAGAGGACGAGTTCAGCTCCATTTACGGGCTGGACGTTGTGGTGATTCCCACAAACCTCCCCATGGTAAGACAGGACGAAAACGACGGAATTTACAAGACCATTGCGGGCAAGCTGCGCGCGGTGGTGGCAGAGGTAAAGGATTGCCACGAGCGCGGCCAGCCCGTGCTGGTGGGAACGCTTACCGTGGAAAAGTCTGAGGAACTGAGCAAGATGTTCAAGCTTGCGCGTATTCCCCACAATGTACTCAACGCCAAAAACCACAGCCTTGAGGCAGAAATCGTGGCGCAGGCGGGTAAGACGGGCGCTGTCACAATTGCCACAAACATGGCAGGCCGCGGCACGGACATATTGCTGGGCGGCAATCCCGAGTTCATGGCAAAACAAAAGCTGAGGGCAGAGGGCGTGTCTGAGGAGCTTATCTCGCTTGCGGGCGCGTCGCACATTGCGCTGTCGGGCGAGGCGCTGAAGGTGCGCGAGGACTATCTTAAATATTTTGAGCAGAGCAAGGTTCAGACCGATGCCGACAAAAAAAAGGTAATCGAGGCGGGCGGGCTTGTGATAGTAGGCACAGAGCGCCACGAATCCCGCCGCATAGACAACCAGCTGCGCGGCCGCGCCGGACGTCAGGGCGATCCGGGCAGCTCAAGATTCTTCATATCGCTTGAGGACGATTTGGCAAAGTTCTTCGGCGGCGAAACGCTTACAAAGGCGTTTGACTTCCTCAAGGTTGAGGAGGATGACGAGATATCCAACGGCATGATAAGCCGTTCCATAGAAAACGCGCAAAAGCGCGTGGAGGGCAGGAACTTCGGCGTGCGCAAGCACGTGCTGGAATACGACGACGTAATGAACAACCAGCGCAGGATTATCTATGCCGAGCGCGACAAGGTAATAAACAACGAAAACGTTCACGACAGCATACTCAAGATGTTTCCCGCCGTTGTCAGCGAGACGCTCTATGACGCGCACGGCGGCGAGAGCAATTACCGGCTGTGGGATTTGGACGCGCTAAACAAGACAATAGAGGAGCGTCTGCTTGCCCCCGGTTCGGGCTTTATAACGCTCAGGCGCGCCGAGGACTGGGATATTGACTACCTTGAGGAAAAGCTGCTTGAAGAGACCGTGCGCCAATATGAGGAAAAGATAAAGCGTTACGCAAAAAGCGGCATAGACTACAGCGAGGTAGAGCGCGTAATCCTGCTCAAGGTGGTGGATAAAAAGTGGATTGACCACATCGACGCCATGGACCAGCTGCGCCGCGGCATAGGACTGCGCGCGTACGGTCAGCACGACCCCGTCATAGCCTACAAGAAAGAAGGCTTTGAGATGTTCGACTATATGATAGAGCGCATACAGGAGGAAACGGCAAAGACGCTTCTCAAAATCGAGGTGGAAAAAGTGCCGGAAAACAAGTCGCAGATGCCCGACAAACTCACTTCAGACGGC
>CAZPMG010000003.1:12222-22614 GCA_964587785.1 uncultured Clostridia bacterium | reverse complement strand
AGGCAGCTTTAATAAAAAAAGGAAGCAATTTTGTCATGATACACGCAGACGAGTACCGCACAAGACTGGAGCAGCTGTGCGACACATTGCAAAGTTGCGGTGAGTCTCTTTGACGTCGCCGGACTTGAAACAGAGCTAAATCAGTTAAAACAGCAGCAATCCGACCCCGCAATATGGGAGGATTTGGAGCGCAGCAAGGAGATAAACCGCAGAGTGCGCGCGATAGAAAACGCGCTTGAGGAATACGGCGATTTAAAGTCGCGGCTTGACGATATAGGCGCGCTCATTGACCTCGGCGAAGAGGCGGCCGACGAAAGCCTTGTAGGCGAGGTGATAGCCGAGATGGACGGCGCGGAGGTACAGATAGAAAAGCTGCACATACGCACGCTGTTAAAGGGCGATTATGACGCAAACAACGCCATAATAACGCTGCACGCGGGCGCGGGCGGCACCGAGGCGCAGGACTGGGTAAGCATACTTTACCGTATGTACACACGTTACTGTGAGCGAGCCGGCTACAAAATTACCGTGCTTGACTATCTCGACGGCGACGAAGCCGGCATAAAGACCGTGACGTTTACCGCCGAGGGCGAAAACGCCTACGGCTATTTAAAGGCGGAAAAAGGCGTGCACAGGCTGGTGCGCATTTCGCCGTTTGACAGCAACGCGCGCAGACACACTTCCTTTGCCTCTGTCGAGGTAATGCCGGAAATCGAGCAGGAGGGCGCAATAGTAATTCCGCCCGACGAGCTCAAGATGGATACCTTCCGCAGCTCGGGCGCGGGCGGCCAGCACGTAAACAAAACCGAGTCCGCCGTGCGGCTTACGCACATACCCACGGGCATAGTGGTTGCCTGCCAAAACGAGCGCAGCCAGGTGCAAAACCGCGAACGGTGCATGAAGATGCTCATATCCAAGCTTATCGAGCGGCGCGAGCGCGAACAGCAGGAAAAGCTGCAAAACATTCAGGGCAGCTTAAAGCGCATAGAGTGGGGCAGCCAAATACGCAGCTATGTGTTCCAGCCCTACACAATGGTAAAGGACCACCGCACCGGCCATGAAACGGGCAACATATCCGCAGTAATGGACGGCGAGATAGAGGACTTTATAAGCGATTACCTCAGCAAGGCAAACAGGCAGTAATTTAAGCCGTAACTTAAACCGTACCCCAAACCGTGCGTTTTCAGTATGGAGACGGTTTGTTGCATTTTGGCTATTAGCATTAGATATGAATTAAATATTTTTTGATGCTTTTAAATCCAGTCGGCAGTAATATTTAGATGTTATTGCCATGTACGGAAACTAAAATCCATCTATAGCCCGCCTGAAAGTCTACCTATGTGCAAACGGAGATGGCGAGTAAGTGCCGGAGGGATTTGCATAGCCACTTATGCTGCTTGTTCGTTGTAAAATACTGAAAACACTCCATTACTACAGAATTGTTATTCTTAAAAGTAAAAATCTTATGAACTACAACACAAAAGCAAAACTTAAAATGCAGGAATGGGGGGGCAAGCCCCCTCTTATTCTTGCCGTGGAAACCTCCTGCGACGAAACCTCTGTGGCAATTACGCGCGGCACAGAGGTGATTTCACAGGTGATAAGCTCGCAAATTGACATTCACCGCAGGTTTGGCGGAGTTGTGCCGGAGGTCGCCAGCCGCAACCACACACTGGCAATAGGGCAGGTGGCAGAGGAGGCGCTCAGCCGCGCAAAGCTGGGGTTCAAGGATATTCAGGCGGTTGCCGTAACGTACGGCGCCGGGCTTTTGGGCGCGCTGCTTGTGGGCGTTTCATACGCAAAGGCGGCGGCGCTTGCTTTGGAAGTGCCGCTTGTGGGTGTAAGCCACATACGCGGACACATCGCCGCAAACTACATTGAGCACCCCGATTTAAAGCCGCCGTTTATATGCCTTGTGGTTTCCGGCGGGCATACTCTGCTGCTGCATGCAAAGAGCCGCACCGATTATGTGCGGCTGGGCGGCACTGCTGACGACGCGGCGGGCGAGGCGTTTGACAAGGTTGCGCGCGTGCTGGGGCTTCCCTATCCCGGCGGGCCGGAAATCGACCGCCTTGCCGCGCAGGGCAGTCCGACTATTGCCATGCCCAATATGTATAAGGACAAAAAGAGCCTGGATTTTTCATACAGCGGGCTCAAGACCGCGGTGATAAACTATGTGCACACAGCAAAGCAGCGCGGCGAGGAGGTTGACAAAGCCGACCTTTGCGCGTCCTTTCAAAAGGCGGCGCTTGACGTGCTGGTGCAAAAGAGCATGGCGGCGGTAAAACGCACCGGCAGCAAGTCGCTTGCGGCAAGCGGCGGCGTGTGCGCCAACAGCTATTTGCGCAGTCAGCTCAAAAATGCCGCCGAGCAGCACGGCATCAACCTCTATGTTCCGTCGCCTGTATACTGCACAGACAACGCCGCAATGATAGGCGTCGAGGCTTATCTTCAGCTGAGCGAGGGCAAGGGCATAGCCGGCCTTGACCTGAACGCCGACGCCTCACTGCGCCTTTATTGATATAGCACTCAAACACCCTAAAATTTGCCCGCCATTTCAAATATTAAAAAAACACAAACAACATTACTTTGATTTGTCAGGCAGTTTTGCAACAAAGCAAATAATGCACTTAAATCATTGACTAACCGCTTAAAAAATGATAATATATATTGGCAAAAAGACTGATATGGATTAAAGCACAGCAATTTATCATCAAAGACTTTTTCTATGTCCGGTTTTATTAAAACTAAATATTAAGCACTTGCTTCTGTGGCTCAGTCGGTAGAGCGATTGATTCGTAATCAATAGGTCGGCGGTTCGAATCCGCCCAGAAGCTCCAAAACAAAAAAGCACCTTAAAGCAAGGTGCTTTTTTGTTGTGTTTTTTACAAAATTACATTAATGCACGGCTATAATGTACTTGACCAATGGATAGTAAAACCAGCACTGTAAAATGAATGTAACAGTAATAAAATTTATATGCAGCTTTTCAAGTAAGTTTGTTGTGGGTGGGGGTTAGCTGAATCTTGCGTTTCTATACTGTGCAGGCGTAAAGCCTGTTCTTTTTTTAAACGCCATGGTAAAATGAGTATAATATTCAAATCCGCAGTTTTCGCTGATATCTTTAAGCGCAAACTTTGTTTCTTTGAGCTGCTTTTTGGCAAGCTTAATACGTTTTGATAAAATATATTCTTTGGGATTTTTTCCGGTTATAGCATTAAATAGTATGCGAAAGTGGTCCTCACTGTAATTGCATTCGGCAGCCAGCTCCTTTATGTTGAGACTGGTCATATAGTATTCGTCGATATAAGCAATTACATTGGGGAGGCTTTGGTCGGGCTGTTTGTCTTTGACGTGCCGCTGGCGGCTGAGCAAAATGACAATTTCTGCAGTCAAGCCTTCAACCAGGTCATTGTAGCCGTACTGCTTTTCACGCAGCTCGTTGCGTATTCGTTCCAGCAAGGGATACAGGTTTAAGCTGACGTCGTTTTGCGCAATGGGTATTAAAAGCCCCATATCAGCCGGCAAATCAAATTGAATAACCAAGCTTTTTCCGGTGTTAAAATAAAATTCGCTGTGCTGTTTTTGAGGCTGCATGAGGTAGTACGTGCCCGAAGAAAACTCAAAAGAGGTATCGTCGAACTCCAGCAATCCCCTGCCGCTAAAAAAATATACGAACTCGTAGGTCTTGTGCCCGTGCATGGCAATTTTGGTCTTTGCTGTACGCGAGCGCATAAACGCAAAGTTTGAAGTAATCATAAATAATTTATAGCATAAACAGTGTAATTTGTAAAGCGATTATAAAGAGCAATCTCGGTTTTTTATAGTAATATGCCAGTTTTTTGTGATTGTTTTGGCTGCGTTTATACATTATAATTGTCAGTATAATTGTTAGTGCTGGGTTGATAGCTCTGGCATATGCAAATGATATTATCAATGATAATTATTATGCTGCTGATATGCAGCATAATAGATGTAACCGTTTGAGCGCGGCGAAGCTAAAGGTTTGCTGCGGCGAGGTTGCCGCAAAGAAAATGTTTGTACGAATTTACGAAAAAACAATTAATGGGCAAAAAAAGGAAGAGAGATGGTTGTAAAGAGCAAGAGCTTAGGAGGCAGAAGCCCCAAACCGCGCTGGAACATACGCGATATTCAGTTGGCCTGCATGGCTGGGCTGGGAGTAGCTTTCCTGGCGGTCTTTGCGTATTTGCCGATGTCGGGTATTTTACTCGCATTCAAGAACGGCGACAAGCAGCTTGATCTGCTGTACGCCACTTTTTACGGCGAGTGGACATTAAAAAACTTTGAAGCACTATTTGGCAATGAAGTTTTTTGGCAGGTTTTTTGGAATACCGTCAAAATAAACATATGGATGCTGCTGATTAACTTTCCTACTCCCATTATATTTGCGCTGCTGCTCAACGAGGTTCGCAGTTTGCGGCTGAAAAAGGGCATACAGACGGTGTGCAACTTTCCGCAGTTTATATCTTGGGTCATATACGGCGGCATCGTGCTTGCGCTCACCGAGGCCAACACCGGAGTAGTAAATCCTGTATTGGAACTTTTGGGTCTGTCCTCCCCGGAGAATCCGGTGGATCTCAACCTTGCGCAGTACTTTTATCCCAAAATTATCATTGCGTCAATGCTAAAGGGTGTGGGCTGGGGCTCTATCATATACACAGCGGCAATCGCAGGCATAGACCCATCGTTGTATGAGGCCGCCATGATAGACGGCGCCAACCGCTGGCAGCGTGTCAAAAGCATCACCTATCCCATGATAAAGCCTACAATTATGATATTTTTACTGCTCAATGTCTCCGGCCTTTTGTCCAACTCTTTCGAGCAGTTCTATGTTTTTGAGCGGTCTTACAACAGAGAAACCACTCGTGTTCTTGCCACCTATATCTATACAGAAGGTATGGCGTTTAGAAACTATTCCTATGCCACGGCGCTGTCCCTGTTTGAGGGGTTGATTTCGGTAGGTTTGCTTCTCGGCAGTAACTATCTAAGCAAGAAAGTTACAGGGGAGGGGATATTCTGATGAAAAAGAATCAAGGCGTAATCCAGCGCGTAAATGTCTTTGATTGGATAATCATAGGCGTATTGTTTGTTTTTACTTTGCTTGCCGCATATCCCTTTGTATATACGCTGGCCGGTTCTTTTAATGACGGACTGGACTTTGAATATGGCGGGATATGGTTATTCCCCAGGTCATTTACGTTTGCCAACTATCAGGCGGTGTTTTCCGACTCACGGCTGTATGTGGCCTTTATAAACACTGCGGCGGTGACAATAGTGGGTGTTGTGCTGACTTTGGTATTTACCAGCTGCGTGTCGTATGCCATGAGTCAAAAGAAGCTTCGCGGCAAAAAGTTTTTTTGGACGACAAACTTAATCACAATGTTCTTTGGCGGAGGAATGGTACCCTATTACATCTTGATTTTGGAGATAGGCCTGTACGACAACTATCTGGTGTATGTCTTGCCCGGTGCATATTCTGTGTACAACATGATCGTAATTACAAGCTTTTTCCGAAACATAGACGAGGGAATCCGTGAGTCCGCACTTATAGACGGCGCAAGCGAGCCGCGCATATGGTGGTCACTGTACCTGCCTGTAAGCAAGCCTGTATTGGCAACCGTCGGGCTGTGGGTGGCGGTGGCGCGTTGGAACGCCTATCTTCCCACGCTGCTGTATACCAGCCAAGACGAAAGTATGTGGATGTTGCAATACTATTTGATGCGCGTGATTCAAGCTGCGCGCCTGGAAGGAGTGGATGATTCTTTCGCCGGACAAGTAACTGTGAAAACGGTTTCCTTTGCGGCAATCATTATTGCAGTAATACCTATATTTTCCGTGTATCCCTTTATCACAAAATACTTTACAAAGGGCATAATGTTAGGTTCAATTAAAGGCTGAAAGATCTGCCGGCAGGAATTTGCCGGTCTTAAATAAAAGGAGGAAACAAAATGAGTAAAATCAAGTTTATCAGGCTTTGCGTGGCGGTTATATTGGCGGTGCTGTTTACATTCAGCGCGGCGGCCTGCGGCCCGACAGGACCGCGCCGCGGAGGAAATCTTAGCTATGACGAGTACTCCACTGACTATGACCCCGATGTAGACAGCTGGTTGCAGGTTCATCCTGACGATGAGGATGTGGAAGTAACCTGGTTTACCAACTATTCCTACGCCGACTATGCTGCCGATCTTATCTATAAGAGGACGGGTGTCAGGTTAAAATACCAAAGTGCAATGAGCACGGACAACCGTGAGCTGAACAATATGATAGCCGGTGACAATTTGCCGGACATTATTACAATCTCCGATCTCGGCACGCGCATTCAACTTGCAGAGGAAGGATATGCCTATGCCATAGACCGCTTGGCGGAGAGCTATGCTCCCAGCCTGTTAAACCGCATTTCACCTGAGCACAGAGACTATTACTCGGCCTCGGACGGATATATGTACGGCGTTGCCAGCAACTTTTATAATGATGCAGACATAACTGAATACGAAGACGATTTGGGCGCAAAGCAATACATGAACTATGACGTAGTGGTAAGAAAGGACTATCTTGAGGCGTTCATCGCGTACAAGACTGCCCAAAGCCCCGGTTACGATCCAGACACTCACATAACCAAACCCACCGGGTTTATTGAAATGGCAAAGTGGGTAAAGAGCACCTACAACCTGTCCAACTCCAATCCCACAGTTGCGTTGTACCCCTTTATGCTTACGGCAACCAACGACTATTTCAACTACTCGCTTTCCGCGCTTATGGAGTTTTTCTGCGTTCCGTATGAGGACAGCGACGGCAACTACGTTTACCAATACGACACGCCCGAATTTTTAGAGGTTGTCAAGTTCCTTAACACCATGTACCGTGAAAATTTAATAACCAGTTCAAACTTCAGCTATGACCGCGAAACATTGGGTTCTCAAATACTCAACGGACGGCCTTTTGCTCTCATAGGCACCAGTCAGACGCAGGGCGGCTACCTTACCAACTACGAAAAGGCCGGTTATAACGCCGCCACGGGAAAGGTTGCCGACTCCAATCAATACGTGAGCATAGTGCTTACCAACGAAAGAGGCGATGCGCCGCTTTTGATGGACTATGCCGGACGCGGTCTGTATGTCACTATGATAACCAAAAACGCAAAACGCGTGGATAGGATTATCAAGGTAATTGACTATATGATGAGTGAACAGGGACAAAGAGAGATATACTACGGCGAAACCGAGGGTGAATATTACGACTATAAAGTCCGCCCGGGCGAGATTAATCCCGACACCAACACGGTCAGCACCTACGGCGTAATGGAGTGGACGTCCAAAGCTCACGATATGTTGGAGAAAAACAATGTCACCTCGCTATACAACGCCGGCTTCTCCCGTAAGACCATGCTGACAAACATAATGTACACGCGCATGACTGCCGGTTCAAGCAGTTACTATGGCATTACCTGGCTGCAAGAGTGGTTGGAGTACCGCAATAAGAGCACTTATTTTGACTACACCTTTTCACGTGTGCCCTTCCGCTATCCGCTGGAAACCGGCAATCTTGTTGAAATCAATGAATATATCGATATTCAGGCTAACGTAGAGGCGGTATGGATAGAGGCACTTCCCAAGCTGATAATGGCATCTTCAGAAGCTGCGGTTGAGCAAATCTACAACAAGGCGCTGTCGGATTCTTACGACAAGGGCGCGGCAAAATGGACGGCTTTCCGCAACAAATATTTCAAGCAATACAAGGAATATCTGGGCATTGAGTACGCTTGGCCAAAGGCAGACCCAAGTTATGTTGCTCCGCCGGTGACGCTTTATGGCAGCGCGGAAAAATATAAGATTGACCCTCCGTCCTATACTAATTGGAAAAACTAAGCATAGGCACGATTTGAGAATAAAAGCCTTTGTCAACTGTCTTTTTAGTGCCGCGGAAAAGGCTTGCGGTTGCTTGCTAAAGGTGATTTTTTTGGAGTGACAATGAAAAAAACAGCAATATTTATAACAGCAATGATTTTTATAGCATTAAGCGGACTTAGCGGCGGAAGCGCGGGGGCGGCGGCTATGAATAACAATATCAAGAGTGCAGAGGTAACTATGGTTACTGAGGATACCGATTTGTCCGTAAAAGTCAGCCCGACATCCTCCGAGGATTATTACCCTCTAAACCGGCAATGGAACGGCATACCCACGGTGATTTCTGCCGGTAACAATATATTTGTTGCGTGGTATACCGGCGGTACAAAAGAGCCGCATGACGACAACTATATCGTGGTTGCGGCAAGTGATGACAACGGTCAGACCTGGCGCGAGCCTTACATGATTATTGACCCGGTAAACCCAGCGCACAAGGTTGTGCTGCCCATGTTTTTTTACAATGGAGCCGGTGAGCTTTGGCTGTATTATGTGGCCACCCCGGGAGGCTATATGGGCATCAAGATGTTGGACGCAGACGGCCCGCTTGACGAGGTGACTTTTAAGCAGCCCTTCCAAGTAAGCCCCAGAACGTCTTTTGTCAAGCCGACAATGTTATCCGACGGCAGAATAATGTATGTTACGGGCGGCCCGACAGACGGCTATTCCTCGGTGTTCGTGTCCGAGGACGACGGCTACAGCTACAGAGAGATTGCGCTTATAAAGTCAACGAGCGTGCGCCCGGTAAAGACATTTACCGAGGCGTGCGTGGTTGAGCTTGAGGACGGCAGGCTGTGGATGGTTTCCCGCTTAGAGTCCGGACATCACGGCGGACTGGAGCAAGCATTCTCATCAGACGGCGGGCTGACCTGGACAATTTCCGACGGAAACTTGCCGTATCCCTTGCAGGGGCCGGGCAGCAGAATTTCGCTTGTCAAGCTGCAGTCGGGAGCGCTGCTTCTTGTAAACAACGACAACACCAGCGCGCGCAACAGAATGAAGGCGTTCCTGTCCTATGATGACGGCGAGACTTGGCCGCATTCCATAATGATTGACAGCCAAAGCACCTCCTACCCCGAGGTGTATCAAGACGATGAGGGACTTATCTACATTGCCTACGACAGAGACAGGTATTTTGAAGGCGGAATACGTGTAACCATGCTTACCGAGGAGGATATTGTTGCGGGCGAGTTTATATCCGATGCGCACCGCAACAAGCTGGTCGTAACCAAAATGGATCTTGCATATGCGGATATAGTATCGCTAAACGGGGCATACGACACAAAAATGACATATCCCGTGGGGACAACTTCTGACACGCTGCGCACAATTTTGCCTGCAACGTTTACTGTTACGGACAGCAACGGCGACAGTCACGAACTCACGGGAAGCTGGAGAAGCTCGGGTTACAAACAAGACATCCCCGGAACTTACACGCTGACCTTTATTGCCGATGAGAAACCGTCCACATTGCTGGATGCCTTTGACCTGCTTCAAGTAAAGGTGACGCTGACGCCTAAGGGCGGCACAGGCGGCGATGGCGGCGGAGGAGGCTGTAATTCGGCTGCGTCTGCGGGCTTGCTTGGATTGCTGCCGCTCGGGCTGGCAATGGCTGTAAGGAAAAGGAAAAGACGGTAAAGGCTGAAATGCGCCGGACGAAGATTAAAGTATTATATGCCGTACATCGGCAAAAAAAGGAGTAAATGATGAAGTCAAGAAAGAGTATTTTGTATGCAATAGTTTTTCTGCTTGTGCTTTCGGTAGCAGCGCTTGCCGGCTCGGCAGTGTCGGCAGAAACAGTGCCCCCGGCAGACGATTTCGACTATGAGGCTGTATATAATGCCCAAGGCGGTTTTGCAGGAGTAAACATAAAAGAGTCGCTGGGCGGAGCTTTCAGAGCAGGCAGCAAAGCCGCTATCACAAGCAATCACTTTGGCGTAGTGACAGTGGAATTTGATGCCGCAGACACAGCAGAGTCCACCGGCTTGCTTGTTAAAATCTTAGGCACAAACAGAAACTTCCCCAACTTTTATGTAGAGGACAGTGAGGGCGCAAAGTACCGGGCATCGGTCGCTACCAACTATACTTTTATACAGGAAGACGGCACGCAGTCGGTAATTGTGAGCAAGTCCACTGCAAATACAATTGAGGTTGACGCCACGGGAATCGAGGGAATTGCCGGCACGGTATATTTCCCATGGTCTGCGTTTGCACTGGGCGGTGACAAGCAAATTACCAAGTTTCATTACTCTACACCCATGTTTAGTACCTTTTTTAACGCCGAGCTGACAATAGGTTCACTCGCAACTGTAAGCGTTGACGAGGGCAGTGTAACAGTTCAAAAGCTTGTAAATACCGCAGAGCTTGACTTTTCTGTCGATGCGGACGACGAGGACGCTGACGTCAACATTGCTTCCCCCTCAAAGGGCAAAGTGGTATACTCAAACATTATGTATGTAAGCCGTGCCAC
>CAZPMG010000003.1:0-12122 GCA_964587785.1 uncultured Clostridia bacterium | reverse complement strand
TATGCGCAGACCAATTACCTGCTTACCGTCAATTTTGAAGACGCAGACGGCAATGAACTCAAGGCGTCTGTTGTAGAGGTGCTGCCCTATGACGAGAACGGCGAGGCAGAATATGATATTACAGGTATTGCCGCAGAAGTCATAGACGGCTACAAGTACGTATCTGCTGATGCGGCGCTGTCAGGGACGTTGACAGGAAACTTAGCTATAACGCTTACTTACAAAAAGTCCACATACGCGCTCACTGTCCGGTTTGAGGATGAAGAAGGCACCGAAATACAAAGTGCCGTCACAGAAGACTATGCCTATGACGAAAACGAGGAATATGAGTATACAATAACTCCTCCCGATATCTCCGGATATACTTTCCAATCGGCAACCCCCGGTTTGAGCGGCGTTATCACCGAGGACGCCGAGATTACGCTGACCTATGGCTTGACACGTTACGTTCTTACCCTGCGCTTTGAGGACGAGGACGGCAGGACTGTCAAAGAGCCGCAAGAGCAAATATACACCTATGGCGAGAGCGGAAAAGCGCCCTATGCGGTTGCAGCACCCCGCCTTGCAGGTTACACCTACCTTAATGTCGACAGCGAGCTTGAGGGCGAGCTTGAGGGCGACAAGGAAATCGTATTTACCTATAGCCTCAACCAAGACCTTGACTATGATATTATCTATGATGAGGACGAGAAATTTGCGGGCGTAAACATCAAGGACTCGCTGGCGATGGCGCTTCGAGTGGGAGTGGTAACTGCGGAAAACTTCAGCACGACCACCAACGGCTTCGGTATTGTTACAGTTGCTTTCCCCTATGCAATCGATACAGCGGAAACCGACGGACTGCTGTTTAAATTCCAAGCTCCCAACAGAGCGCTTGGCTACAGGCTGTTCTTTGAAGACAGCCTTGGCAGGGTTTACAGGACGATTACCGAGGGCGCGCGCAACGACGTGTTTGTAAAGGAAGACGGCACGGTGGACGAGCTGGCTATGACGGCTTGGTATCACCGCCCGGCAGCCAACGCAGTGGGTACGCTGCATCTCAACTGGGAAGACCTTGTGGGCGCTGCAGGTGAGGGTTGGGTGCATACTCCGCTGGTGCGCGGCGTGAAAATTGCCAAGTTCCACATTGCTGTTGAGATGAGGAACGCCGGCTGGGCGGGAGCAGGCTATACAGTGGGTTCATTTGCAAGCTTTGCTGTAGGTGAAGACCAAGAAGTAACTGTAACCAAGCTTTATGATACCAGAGAGTTTGTGTATTCCAACGATTCAGAAGATGAGCTTGCCGATGTCAACTTTGCCGATGTAACAAAGGGCAATCTGATATATTCACGCCACTCCATACAGGGCGGCTATCCCATGAACAGCGATGATTCGCAGGATACGCTTAATACGATTTCCAACTTTGAGTATGGCTTGAGAGCGCCTGAGCTTTTAATTCTGCACGTAGACGAGGACGGCAAGGAGCTGGCCATACCCACAACAGTAGTGAGCGAGTACAATGAGGAAGGCAAAGCTGTTTATACGATTACACCCTCAACAATAACCGGTTACGTGTTCAAGGAGGCGGATGCCGCTCTGACAGGCGTTGCCGTTTCCGACATGATAGTCACCATAACATATGAGCCTGCCGAATACGTCATTACCTTGGTGTTTGTAGACGAAGAGGGCAACGAGCTTGCCGACTCCGAGACAGTGACTTATCTTTACAGAGAAATATACTCGGTAGAAGCCAAGGAAATACGAGGATATATATTCGACTTTTCCTCGCGCGCACTTACCGGCACCACGGTCAATAACATGACCATAACATTAAACTATGTCAAAAAAGGCGGCGGCTGCAACGCAAGCTCGGCTCTTACCTCTACGCTATCCGCAGCGCTTGTATTGGCGATAGCCGCAACGTACGTGTTTGTAAAAAAACAGGCAGTAAAATAAAGCAATGCCCAATCGGCAATACTGCCGTATCCCCGCGCGGGAATGTAGTTGTCTGCATTCCCGCGCGGTGGCAGCGGCAAAAACCAGTTTAATTTGACCAAAAAAGCAACATGCGCTGTCAATGCCGGCAATAAGGAGAAAAAAATTGTTTATCAAGCTTGTACACAGAGATACCATGTCCGTAGAGGCAACGGTAAGAAGAGTGCCGAACGGGGATTTATTATTGCTTTGCAGTTGCGGAGGCACGGCAGAGCCTGCCATTGAAAACCGCACATATATGTGGCGCAGCACGGACAGCGGCAGGACTTGGAGCAAAAAGCAGCAGATACACGAGGAGGACGGGCTGGCGCATTATCAGACGGAGACAGCGGTAATAGGCGACGAGGTTCGGGTATTTATATCCACGCACAACGGCAAATTTATTGAATGGAAAAACTATTATCTATCCAGCTTTGACAGCGGATACACTTGGCAAAAGCATACCACGCCCTGTATTCCCGAATACGCCTTTGTGCGCGGCATGACAAAGCTTTCAAACGGAGATATAATATTCCCCTATCACAGCTATCCCATTACAAAAGAGCAGGAAAAGCACAGCAAGGAAAACAACATTCCCGCCTACAACAACGACATAGAAACCATTGAGAACGGTTTGATAGTCAGCAGTGACGGCGGCAAGACCTTTCGCAAGCAGGTGGCGTTTTATAACTCCGTCGCCGAGCTAAAGGCGCAGGGATACTGGCACTGGAATTGGAATGAAAACACCGTAGTCGAACTGGAAAGCCCCGGACACCTTGCCATGCTTTATCGCATTGACCGCTCGGGCTGGCTTTGGCGGAGTGATTCCTTTGACTACGGCAAAACTTGGTCAAACACCGTAAAAACCGATATACCAAACCCCTCCAACAAGCCATACCTTACCAAAGCACCGAACGGTGACATCATACTTTTAAACACTCCAACTTCCGTGTTGGGGCTTGAAAACCGCTTTCCCTTGGAAGTTTGGCTTTCCAACGACAACATGAAAACCTGGTATAAAAAAATCCGGGTATCAAACCTGCCTGGTGCATATTCCTATGCAAACGGCTTTGTAGAAAACGGGCATTTATTGATGGCGTTTGAATTTAACAGGCACGACATTTACTTTGTCGATTGCAATCTATACGCAGACTAAGTTTTGCAAGATATTGCACTCGTGTAAATGCTGATTTTTTTATAGTTTAACATTTTTTAACAGACAAAGGAGAGACCTGCTGTGACTGAATGGATTTGGTATCCGGGTGAATTTGAGATTAAAACTGTCAACGACGTCAATATGCGCCGCACAAAACGCAACAGGCCGACCATGCTCATATGGAAGGCAGAACCTATTTATCCTCATGTGCGCTTTACAAAAACCGTAAAACTGGACAGTGAGGAACAGTTTACCGTGCGCGCAGACGGCAAAGTTTTGGTGGAAACAAACGGCCGGGGCCGCTATGTACCTTATAGCGACGGAGTCTATCGGTTGCCTGCAGGCGAGCATAAGTTGTCTGTGTATGTCTATGCGGAAGGCGGCAAGATTGCCTGTGCATATATTGACGGAAAGAGCGTGCGTTCGGACGCAAGCTGGCAATGCACATTGCAGGACGGCGTATTTTTGCCGGTAGAATGTGATGGCTTTACCGATGCACACCGCTCACCTAACGAATACCGGCTTCCCACGGAACGCCGGGAGTATGTGTCCAAACAAAAAGTAAACGGCTATACACTATACGATTTTGGTAGGGAGACCTTTGGATATGTGTGCTTTTCAAACACAAATAACAAGGGAAAGATTTGTATTTATTTTGGAGAGAGCAGGGAAGAGGCGCTGGATGCTGATTACTGCGAACAGTTTGAAATCATCGATACAGAGGGCGGACAAACTCAGACTGCGGAAACCAAGGCTTTCCGCTATGTGGCAGTAAAGGCAGAAAACGGCGCTGAGTTTGGCGGTGTATTTATGCTCTACGAGTATAATCCGCAGCCGCGCCGTGCCATGGGGAAATTTTCGGATGTACAGCTGCAAAAAATTTGGGACGTGTCCATGCACACGCTTGAGCTTTGCACTCGTGAATTCTTTTTGGACGGAATCAAACGCGACCGCTGGGTGTGGTCGGGCGACGCCACGCAGGCGTACCTGATGAATTGGTACAGTTTCTTTGACGAAACCACAGCAAACCGCACGCAGACAGCGCTTGCCGGAAAGGGAGAGATTACGCAGCACATAAACACTATTGTGGATTACACCATGTACTGGATAATTAGTTTTTATGACAACTATCTATACACGGGCAACAGACAGTTTATTGAGAGCCGCTACAGCCGTATGCGCAGGCTGGCAGAATACGTGCTGAGCTGCGCAGACCGTAGTTACCGCATTAAAAAGCGTCCGCAAGATTGGGTGTTTATAGATTGGGGCAAGGGAATCCACACTGATGTAGACAGCTTCAGCTTTTTGCAGGTGCTGCTGTTTAAATCCATGCAGGCTGCAAGTGCGGCTGCCAAGTTGTGCGGAGAGACTGATGACAGCAACCGCTATGCCGATATCGCCGAGCAAGTGCTTTCCGACTTACGGCAAAATTACTGGTCGGAGAGCGCCGGAGGCTATGTGTTCGGCATAAAGGACGGCAAGCAAGATGGATTGATATTGCGCCAGCCGAACATAATGGCATCCTTATACGGTGCGGCAACCGAGGAGCAAAAACAAAGTATAGTAAAGAATGTGCTGAAAAACAAATCTGTTCCCATGCTGGAAACGCCGTATATGCGCTTTTACGAGCTATCCGTGCTGTGCGAGGCAGAGTTGCACGAAGAAGTGATGCAAGAGATAAAGAGCTATTGGGGCGGTATGATTTCTTTGGACGCCACCTCGTTTTGGGAGGTTTACCGCCCCGAGGAAACAGGGACGCAGCATTATGCAATGTACAACACGCGCTACGGCAGGAGCCTGTGCCATGCATGGGGAGCTTCCCCGGTGTGGCTGCTGGGACGTTATTTTGCCGGGCTTTCTCCCTTGGACCCAGGTTACGGCAGATACCTGATTGAACCGTCTTTGGGCGCATTAGAAGATGCAGAATTTATTTTCCCCATACAAGGCGGCGAGGTGCGCATAGAAAAACGCGCAGGCACTCTGACCATTTTCTGTGCGCAAAAAGAGGGAGTGCTGCGGCTTTGCGGCGAGCAAACCGTCATACCTGCGGGACAGGAGTTTAAAGTACGGCTGTGAACGAAGATGCAACAATGATACTCTCAGGACGTTGCATACAAAGCAGTATAAAAAGGCAGCGGGTTACAATGCCGACGGGAAGGACAATATGACCCAAGATTTGTTTATTGACTTAGGCAGCAGTTACATAAAATGGCGTGTGGGCAATGGGGCGGTCAAACGTGTTGCTTTTCCTAAGGAGGCCAAGCTTTCACCGCCCTATTTTGAAGTACCGGCGGATAAAATCAAAGATAAAGTGCTGGCAATCGTTGACAGCAGCTCTTGCCGCCGAATATTTATGTCTGTACAGATGCATGGCTATGTGTTGCTCGACAGCTTGGGCAGGGAGATAACCAATTATATTTCTTGGCAGGACAGGCGTTCGGAGGGCATGGATATACCCATACAGCTTGTCGCGGAAAACGGAGTCAGCTTAAAGCCCAACCTGCCCAGAGCAAGTTTGTATGCTATGAGTTTACGCCAACCGGAGATCTACGGCAGGGCTCACACGTTCTGCACTCTCGGCTCTTATCTGACATATATACTTACGGGCGTCAACATGACGCACATTACCGATGCGGCGTCCAGTGGTTTTTATAATGTAATTACCTGCGAGGGCAAAAGCAGCCTGCAACTTCCGCAGGCAACAAAAACTGTGAGGCTGGCAGGCAAGTATAAGGATATGCTGGTTTACACCCCTGTGGGAGACCAGCAAGCTGCGGTTTTGGGCTGCGGCGCAGGCGAGGAAAGCTATGTTATGAATCTCGGCACGGCGGGCCAGCTGTGCTGTGTAAACTCTTCATTTATCCATGGCGACTATGAGAGCCGTCCGTATTTTGGCGGAAAAACACTCTGCACAGTGTCGCGGTTGATGGCAGGCAGAGAGCTTGTTTCGGGCAGCGACCATTGGGTGCACGCTCTATACGAGGACTATTACAATGCACTGCAAAAATTGCCCGTACGAAAAGATATAGTGGTCACGGGCGGGGCGGCAAAGTTTTTCCGACCTCAGCTTATACGCGCGATAGAACGCATGGGGCTGCCTTATACATTTAACGAGAACATGGATGCCTTAGAGGGCTTAAGAATATTATCGGAGGATGATTGCGATGCAAAGACAAGCAGGCATTATGTTGTCTGAAATCCCTTTTTCCAATATGCCTGTGCTTTTAAAAAGTGCCGGGCTTGATTATTTTATATTAGATTGCGAACACGGCGGGTTTGACTATGCAGAGGTCTCCCGTATACTTATGACCGCCCGGCTCTGCGGGCTTGCCAGCATTGTGCGGCTTGCGGACAACACGCGCAAAGATATTATCAAGTTTATGGATATGGGAGCGGACGGCGTGTTGTTGCAGATGACAAGCAGCGCAAAGGACATTGAACAGGTGGTAAGCTATGCAAAATACGCGCCACTGGGGCGAAGAGGGATTTCCACCATGCGCGCTCACACCGGCTACAATCCTCCTCCGCTGCCGGAGTATATGGAACAGGCAAACCAAAAGGTTAGGGTATACGCTCAAATTGAAACAGTTCTTGGCGTGCAAAATATTGCAGAAATTCTTGCCGTCAAAGGCGTGGACGGTTTTTTAATGGGGCCCAGCGACCTATCTTGTGAATATGGCTGTTTGGATAATCCGCAAGCGCCTGCCATACTTGAGGCAATCGACCTCACGGCATCAGCATCGGCGGCTGCCGGTAAAATAAGCGGCATAATTACATCCAATAAAACCTACCTCGACCGCGCAAAGATGGCGGGCATGACTATGTTTTGTGTGGGCAGTGAGCTTTCCATGCTGAAATCCGCGACAAAACAGATGGTAAAGTCTGTTTTGGAATAGGCGCGGGGTTTGCCGGGTTTTGCGCTGTATGTCCTCGAAGATAATATTAGTCAAAATAGCAGGATAATAACAGTCAGCGTGCGCACTGGAAAAATACATTTCAGGACAGAGGGCGGGGCTCTTAAAAGTGACAGGCCGCTTTGGGAGGGAGAAAATGAGAAGATTATTAATTTTATTTTTGTCAGCGGTTGTCTTTTGCCTAACAGCCTGCAACGCGGGCGGCGGAAAGGACAGCGGACAGAAAAAGAGTTTAGCTCCGGAGGGGCTTCTTTTGGCATATAACAGATATGACCTTGAGGTTTATCTCAGACCGCTCTGGTATACGCGCGAGGTATATAACGAAACCGTGCTTTTTGTGGGAGAGGAGGACGAGGCGCCACTACTGTATAAACCGGCACAAATCCTTTCGGTCACCGACTATGGTTTAGAAACCGAATATGTCGAAGGTGTAGATTATGCCATAGAGGGCAACAAAATCAAAAGGCTTTTAGGTTCAGCCATTCCGTTTTTCGCCGTGGAAGAATATTACAGGACGACGGTATCACCTTCGGGCGTAAGTATTCCCGTCGATAAGGACAAATTGTCTTTTCCCCTCACAGGCGACAGATATTTATTGCACGGCGAGAGCGACACCTTTACATCCCGGCAGATTGCAATTTGCTATACGCATAATGAGGAATATAAGGGTGAAATCCCTGCGGATAAGTCACAGACCTTTGCCGCTTTCAATCAAAAGCTGCAACAGGGCAGCAACGTGTCTATCGTCTTTTATGGTGACAGCATCACGCGCGGCTCAAATTCCAGCGGCACTTCGAGCGGAGGAATGGTTAAGCCCTATGCTCCGGAATGGCCTGTTATGGTCAGCAGCTATATCGAAGAAAGATACGGCGTAGAGGTTACATATCAAAACAAAGCTGTGGGAGGCTATCGCGCGGGACAAGGCGAGGCAGCATTTGAGTCAACCGTATTGGGAAAGCCGGCTGATCTTTTGGTTCTGGGATTTGGAATGAACGACCGAACCACCACTGTCCCAAGCTACAAATCGTCTATTTTGGCAATGACGGACGCTTTTTTAGAGCAAAACCCTGCGGGTGCGGTGCTGCTCATTTCAACCATGCTGCCTAATCCCGAGAGCACCTCGCTGTGGTACGGAAATCAAGAGCATTTTTTGCCCGCGCTCTTGGAAATATCAGAGGGAAACACTGCGGTAGCCGTCGCGGATATGACCACCATGCACAAACAACTGCTGGAAACGGGCAAGAGATACCGTGATATGACGGGCAACAATATCAACCATCCCAATGATTTTCTTAGCCGCCTATATGCGCAGGTGGCGCTAAAGGCGTTGCTGGGAGCGGATTTTTGCGAGGAAATCTACGCGTAGCGCACCGAAAACTGCTACTTTGTAGCTCCACCGAATTATTAAATTAGTGGTAATTTGCGGAGCTTTAACCGTAGGATTTATACTGCTACAACAAGAAAGAGAACCGAGCATAGTCCGCTGTATCACGTCAAGTATAATTACAATTATTACGATGTCGAGCGCAAATGCAAACCTGTGGCAAAGTTTCTAATAGTGAGGAAATATTATAAAAACCGCATGAAGCAGGAATATGTATAAATCAGGAATATGTATAAATATTGAAACCGAATATATCAATAATTCGTATAAATAGGTCGGCGGTTTGAATCCACCCAGAAGCTCCATAAAAACCCTGATTTTTCAGGGTTTTTTTATATTATACACGCCTGGCAATGTCTTGCCTGGCGTGTATGTTTTTTTAATTTGCGTGTATTTGAAACGTTTTTACATGAGCGCAAAAGCATATTTATTTTATCCACATATTGGTTTACTCTATGTCTTGTAAAACGCTCACGTTTACGCTATAATTTTTGTCAGGTGCACCGATTTGGCGCATTTAGTGCTTATTGTGCCAAAATTAACCACTTTATGGATTTTTATTGTTCTGAAAAAATATAGTGATCCGGAAGTGAAAAAGTCCACTTATCTATGAATCATAAGGAGAAACCCCTCTGAAATGCTGAATAAACGGCTTAAGCTATTATTTTTATGGATTTCCGTGCTGTTCGCCTGCCTTACATTGAGCGGATTTACGGCGGATTTTTCTCTTATGAATGACGGAAAGGGAAGCGCGGAGCTTACGGTGAACAAGCAAAATGTGTCGGGCTACGCTCAAAACATAACGGAGTTCCGTGAGTTTTTTCAGCGCTATTTGGACCGGCTCAATTCCGAATCCGGTGACGACGATTTTTTTATCATAAAAAGCTGCACGGAAACCGCAGACGATTACATAGTGACGGTTAAAACCAGAAGAGTTGATAAGCTCAAAGGGCTTGGCAGCTTAGGTTGCGGCTCAGGTAAATATTACACGTCCATCAGCGGCAACTTGACTGCGCTCAAAGAATATTCCGAGGGCACTGTGCGCGGGCAATTTTCCAGAGTTTATCCCGATAATACTTCAAACACGTGGCGGCTTATACGGCTTTCACGCGGGGAAAATAATTTACGCATACGCCCCGTGGAAGCAGTGACCGGCGATGCGGTTGCATGGAAGGAGTTTTCCGATTATCTTGAGAACACAGACGATAAAATTCTTGCTTTTAACTTGATTGATTTGTCCTTTGTGGATAAGATTACGCTGCAATTTAACGGAAAAATTAAATATTTTTCCTCGGAATGTGTGACGTTAAAAAGTGACAATACTGTAGAAATCACTCCGTTGAGACTCAACGCATCAGTGGAGGGCGAGCCTCTATCGGTGGATGCCATGATAGGATATATTGTGTATTCACAAAATATTTCCGGCGGCGCGCTTGCAGCCATAATAGCGGGCGCACTGATAATCGGCGGGTTTGTCGCGGTTGCGGTTCGCCGGAAATGGTTTCAGCAGTTTTTCCGCAGCCGCACTTGGAAAAAGATAGTAAAGTACCGTTCGATGTATGTATTATTGCTTCCGGGACTGACGCTGCTCATCATATTTCACTATGTCCCTATGATAGGGCTCAAGACGGCATTTCAAGAATACAACCTGCTTGAGGGCGGCGGCAGCGAGTGGGTGGGCATGAAATATTTCTCCCGGATATTTTTTGCCAACACCGACAGGATGTACAGAATTTTCAGGAATACCATCTATATATCGCTGATAAGGATACTCACCAACTTCCCCGTAATTTTGATGTTTGCGCTCTTGGTCAATTCAATCGCTCACCGCAGGCTGAGATTTTTGTTTCAAACAGTGTCATTTGCGCCGTATTTTCTGTCTTGGGCGGCGGTTGCGGGGCTGCTGTATGCCATGATTTCAGACTTCGGACTGGTAAATACCCTAATGGTCAAGCTGGGTTTTGACCGCGTCAGTTATTATGGGGAAATAAACGCGTGGTGGGGGCTGCTTGCGTTGTCTTCGCTTTGGAAGGGCATGGGATGGGGCACGCTGATTTATATTGCCGCCATGTGCAACATAGACAACGAGCTGTATGAGGCAAGCGCTTTGGACGGCTGCGGAAAGCTAAAACAGATGTTTACAGTAACCTTGCCCGGCATCATGCCTATGATCTGCCTGCAGCTGATACTCGACGCAAGCGGGCTGCTGAAAGACAACTATGAGCAGATTCTTGCATTGCTGAACGGCAGCACAAGCGTCAAAGAAACCACGGAAGTAATCGGACAGGTGACGTTTGACGCGCTGCGCTCGGGCAAAGGCTTTGGCTCGGCCACCGCCATGGGCATGATACAGGGCGTGATCGGATTGATACTTGTATTTGTGACTAACAAGATTGTCAAAAAATCCGACAATCAAGGCATCATATAGGAGCGGCGCTATGGTAGGTTCAAGAAAAAATTATGTCGCATTATCCGCCAAGGCAGTTATCATGCTGGTGCTCTCTCTGTTCTTTATAATTCCGCTTTGGCTGGTGCTTACAGGTTCGTTTACCGAGGAATTTACATTCATACGCAACGGGTATTCTCTCGGAATTGAGAAATTCAGTCTGGACGCATATTCCTATGTGCTGGGGAATGAATATGTGCTGCGCGCCATGCTTAACTCCCTGTTGGTCTCGGCTGCCACGGTGGCGCTTGCTGTGTGTGTAAACACGCTGACCGCCTATGTACTGGCAGAAAAAGACCTGCCCGGCCACAGGTTCCTTAACTTTTTCTTTGTGTTCACCATGTTCTTTAATGCGGGCATGATTCCCACATTTTTGGTCATAAAGGGAATCGGCCTTTATGACTCATTGCTGGCGTTAATACTCCCCGGCGCGCTCATGGTATACAACATCCTGCTCATACGCAGCTATCTTTACAGCGTTTCATCTGCGCTCAAGGAGGCGGCGCTCATTGACGGGGCAACATCCGTGCAGGTATTAATGAAGGTCATGATTCCGCTGTCTACGCCCATCATAATTACAACGGGGCTGATTTCGCTGGTAATCAAATGGAACAGCTGGTTTGACGTGCTCATATACCTTGATGCGCAATCCAAACATTTGTGGACGCTGCAATATGTTGTGCGGCAGATATTGACGGAGTTTGCAAGTTTCAGCACCGACGTGTCCGCCCCGTCAAACACCGTGAAAAACGCTATAATTATTGTCACCATATTGCCGCTGCTGCTGCCCTTTCCCTTTTTCCAAAAATACTTTGCAAACGGCATTGCGTTCGGCGGTGTAAAGGGCTGATAACACCGAAAAGAGGAGAGAATGAGAAAGATATCGGTATCAATAAAAAAAATTGCTGTCATGCTTGCGTCAGTGATTCTTTCAGCCGCTCTAATGTACGGCTGCGGCGGGGATAATGCGCCTGGAACCGTGGACGCGGTTATTGCGCCCGAATACGCCGCGGTAGACCTAAACGGCTATAACACCTATTATTTTCATGCTGAAGACGGCAGCGACAGCAACGAAGGCACCGCGCAAAACGCTCCTAAAAAAACATTAAGCGCCGCGGCTGAGCTGGCATCTCAGGCCACAGAGAGTCGCCCGATCAGGCTGCTGTTTGGCAGGGGCAGCCGCTTTGAGGGAAACTTGACGCTTGCAGGGTATGCAGCGAGCGAGGCAAAGCCGCTGATTTTGGATGCGTACGGCGAGGGAGAAAAGTA
>CAZPMG010000002.1:67860-72183 GCA_964587785.1 uncultured Clostridia bacterium | reverse complement strand
AGCAAGCCGTTTCAAAAGTTGTGAGCAACTTTTGAAGTTAATTAAGTATAATATAGAGGAGGGGCTGTAATCATGAAAAAGATTTTTATACCAGGAGCAAAAATATTTGCTTGCAAGGATATTTTTGCGACGCCATCAAAGGGTATAAAATCCCGCTCCTTGGGGCGGAAGTCGCCAAAGGCGCGGGTCCAAAGCTTGCCCTGGGGCTTTATGCCCTTTATAATAATTCTTTGTATTGTTTCCGGTTTGTCAATTGTGGTTCTCTCCGGGTGTGACGATAGAAATTGGAACAGCGGCGTGCACCCGTTCAATCGAAACAGCGTGGATAGTATAACAGCGCTGCGCAGCCTTTTGGCGGAGGATTTTGTTCCCGTTTTTCCTGTTGTAACTGATGGGAGCGCGGAGGAAGTGAGATATAACGCAATCCCCCACAAGTTTTCGGGTATTGACAAAGACTACCGCATATATGGGTTGAAGGTGCGCTTTGCTCTGGATAATTTTTCCGCATTTGATAGCTTTGCGCTGCTGCCGGACGGTTTCCTCCTGTCCTCGGACGAGCTTTTCGGTGATTTGAATCTTTACGGCTTTACCGAGGAAACATGGAGCGCGGTAAAGGCTGACCCCGAGTTTTCCGCGTATTTTATGCAGTACGAGGACGAATTTTTGACCGGAACGGTGTATAAGACCGGTGAGCCGGTAGAGATCGGCGAGGGAATATGGGCCAACGCTCCCGTATATCATGCAGAGCAGCCCGACTCGCCCGAATACACTGTGCTGTACAGGCAAAAGCAGGCTTTTGACGCGTTCGGCACAGAGGCGGAATTGTTCAGCACGTTTTCCACTCACTTTACGCAGACAGTGGACGGCGGCGTTAACGATTCGAAATATCATGCAAACGTGATATTGCGCAAGGACGGATATGTGTACGCCACAGATTTCGTCTTTGGGATCCGGGCGGCCGGCGATGAGGAAGTATCGCCGTACCCGGTTGCGGAAATTGACGATTTTATAAAGGAAATCAATATATCGGTAATCAGCAGCTTTATGGCGGGTAATCCGCTGCTGTAAAATTTGTATTTTAAGCGCATAGCCGAAACATAAAGCTAAAGACCAAATTATAAGTAAAGCCAAAGTTTAAAAGTAAACTTAAGCCGGTTTAACCAAGCGCATATGCGCGCGGTTAAACCGGCGTTATTTTTCTTTTGGTTACTTTTCTTTAAAAGAAAAGTAACATTAAAAAACCCCTAAATAAAACTAAAGAAAAGTAACATTAAAAAAATCAAAAGAAAGCAAAGAAAACTGCCGCCCGCATGCAAGAAGCTTGACATTTGCCGCGTATATTGATACAATTATGTTGCAAATTAACATAAAATGTTAACTTTTAACACGAAATTTTAACATTTGAGGGAATGCCGCGGCATTAAAAGGCAAATGCTATGTGGGTAGTCACAGCCTGCAAGGCAAGCTGCGTTTTTTGGCGGCGGCGGCACAATAATTTTTTTGGAGGAAGCAATGGCAACTGCGGTGATAATGCCCCGTCAGGGGCAGTCGGTGGAGAGCTGCATAATCACAAAGTGGCACAAGGCAGAGGGCGACAAGGTGGCGGAGGGCGATCTGCTGTTTACCTACGAGACGGACAAGTCCACGTTTGACGAGGAGGCAAAGGTCTCCGGCGTAATGCTCAAAATCCTGCACGGCGAGGACGCTGACGTCCCCTGCCTGGAGAACGTCTGCATAATAGGCCAGCCCGGCGAGGATATATCCCAGTTTACCGGCGGCGCAGCGGCAGAGGCGCAGCCTGAGCCCGCACCGGAAACCGCAGTTACAGCTCCGGCTGCACCCGCAGCGCCCGCGGCTCCCGCAGCGCAGACGGTAAGCGCACCCGCGGCGGCAGAGGGCTTTGTAAAGGCATCCCCCCGCGCAAAGGCACTGGCGGAGAAAATCGGCGTGGACTACCGCGCGGCAGCCCCCACGGGCGCAGAGGGCAGAGTGGTCTCGCAGGATATAGAGAGCCTTGCAAAGCTTGTTGCGGCAAACCCGACTGCGGCAGATGCAGCGGTTATTACGCCGTCTGCGGCGGTTAACGCGCCGGCTGCGGTTGCTGCGGCGGCAGGCTTTGACCCCATGGCTTATACCGACCAAAAGCTTACCAATATAAGAAAGACTATAGCAAAGCAGATGCTCTCTTCCATTACCACCACCTGCCAGCTTACGCATATGTCGTCCTTTGACGCAACCGAAATTTTGGCGCTGCGCAAAAAGCTCAAGCCCAAAATCGACGCAGGCGAGATTCCCAACATTACGCTCAACGACATGGTAATGTATGCCGTGGCGCGCGTGCTAAAGAGCCACAAGGATTTAAACGCTCACTTTATGGGCGACAGCATACGCCACTTCTCAAGCGTAAACCTCGGCATGGCGGTGGATACTGCGCGCGGTCTGATGGTGCCCACTTGCTTCGGCGCGCACGCGCTGTCGCTGGGTGAGCTTGCCGTGCAGCTGAAGTCGCTTGCAGGCGAGTGCCAGTCGGGCACAATCTCGCCCGATAAGCTGTCAGGCGGCACGTTTACCGTGTCCAACCTCGGCGCGCTGGGCGCAGAGAGCTTTACTCCGGTGCTCAACGCTCCGCAGACGGGCATACTCGGCGTGGGCAACGTAACCCACCGCCCGCGCGAGACCAAGGACGGCAGCATAGAGTTTTATCCTGCGATGACGCTCAGCCTCACATATGACCACCGCGCGGTTGACGGCGCGCCCGCTCAAAAGTTTTTGACCGGCGTATGCAAGGCGCTTGAGAGCTTTACGGTCACGCTTGCCGCGCTGTAATATTCGGGCAAGTTTAAGTCAATTTGACCATGCTGTAATATTTACGCAATTTAAAGTCAATTATTGACCACACAGAGTTGCCGCAAAAAGCTTTGATTTTATAGTCAAAAATTGACTATAGAGAACCGCAGCATAATACGGTTTGAATGCAAGCGGCATATACGGAGAGAGTTTTATGTACGATTTAATTATAATTGGCGGCGGCCCGGCAGGCTATCTTGCGGGCGAGCGCGCAGGC
Source organism: uncultured Clostridia bacterium (assembly GCA_964587785.1). Classification (GTDB taxonomy): domain Bacteria; phylum Bacillota; class Clostridia; order Christensenellales; family HGM11417; genus CAZPMG01. Next base: position 69,119 of record CAZPMG010000002.1, on the reverse strand, counting down.
GCAGCGGGGCTTAAGACGCTGATAGCCGAAAAGATGTTTATCGGCGGCGTATGCCTTAACGAGGGCTGTATACCCAGCAAGGCGCTGCTGTATTCGGCAAAGCTGCACGACGGCGCGGCGCACGGCCAAAAATACGGCGTGCACGTGGGGAAATTGGTGCTTGACCACGGCCAAGTAATCGCGCGCAAGCGCAAGGTTGTGGACGCACTGACCGGCGGCATACGCGCCAAGCTCAAAAAGCTGGGCGTAGACATAATAGAGGGCGAGGGCAAGGTTCTCGGCCGCAGCGGCGAGGGTTTTTCCGTGTCCGCGGGCGGCAAGACCGTCACCGGCAAAAGGCTGCTGATTGCAACCGGCAGCGTGCCCTCAACTCCGCCCATACCCGGACTAAAGGAGTCGCTGGAGAGCGGCTTTGCGCTCACCAACCGCGAGGTGCTTGAGCTTACCGAGGTTCCCAAGGAGCTTGTGGTAATCGGCGGCGGCGTGATAGGCCTTGAGATGGCAAGCTATTACAACAGCGCGGGAAGCTCGGTTACAGTAATTGAAATGCTTGACCACATCGCAGGCGCAACCGATGCGGAGATTTCCGACATACTCCGCAAAAATTATCAGGCAAAGGGCATAAACTTCAAGCTGTCCGCCAAGGTGACCGCAATAAAGGGCGGCGCGGTGGAATACGAGCAGGGCGGCAAGGCGCTGTCTGCCAAGGCCGACAAGGTGCTTGTGTCAATAGGCAGGCGGCCGGCAACGGACGGCATAGGCCTTGATACCGTGGGCGTGTATCTTGAGCGCGGCGCGGTAAAGACAGACGAGCGTATGCGCACCAACGTGGCGGGCATATACGCAGCTGGCGACGTAAACGGCATGTCCATGCTGGCTCACACCGCCTACCGTGAGGCAGAGGTTGCCGTAAGCGATATGCTGGGCATAAAGGATGCAATGAGCTATGACGCAATCCCTGCGGTGATTTACACCAATCCCGAGGTTGCGTCCGTGGGGCTTACGGAGGAGCAGGCAAAGGCGCGCGGCATAGACGTAAAGACTGTCAAATTGTCCATGCGCTACAGCGGCCGCTATGTTGCGGAAAACGAGGGCGGCGACGGCATAATCAAGCTTGTGGCGGACGCTGCAAACGAAACCGTTGTGGGCGTGCACGTCATCGGCAATATGTCCAGCGAGTTTATCATGAGCGCGGTGATTATGGTGGAAAAGCGTATGCGCATAGCCGAAATTAAGCGGCTGGTGTTCCCGCACCCCAC
>CAZPMG010000002.1:64916-67760 GCA_964587785.1 uncultured Clostridia bacterium | reverse complement strand
TAAAAATTACAACTCAACCGAGCGGACGCTAAGGCCTACAAAGCTTTAAAGATTCGTTTCACAGCTTAAATCAATCATATTTCGGAGGAGAACCATGCCTAAAATTCAACACCTTGACCCGGCAAAGATGCGCGCAAGCGGCCAGATAAACTATGCGCCCACACCGGTCAATAGCTACAACCTTACCATAGCAGACGAGAAAAAGAACTACAAGAAAGAGGATTTCGTACGCATATTTTATGATATGGCGGTAATACGCGAGTACGAGACCATGCTCAACCTCATCAAGACCACAAACAACTACAACGGCATAGACTACAGCAACCCCGGCCCGGCTCACCTTTCCATGGGTCAGGAGGCTGCGGCTGTCGGTCAGGCATATATTCTCGACAAGCACGACTATATATTCGGCTCGCACCGCAGCCACGGCGAAATCATAGCCAAGGCGCTGTCCGCCATACACAAGAGCGCGGACTCTGACCTTGCGGACATAATGGAAAAGTATCAGGGCGGCCGCGCGCTGCGCGTTGTGGAAAGCTATAAGGGCTTTAAGGACATGACGGTAAAGGAGCAGGCAGCTTTCTATTTCCTTTACGGCACGCTTGCCGAGATTTTCGCCAAGGAAACAGGTTTTTCCAAGGGCTTGGGCGGAAGTATGCACGCATTCTTTACGCCGCTGGGCATCTACCCCAACAACGCAATAGTTGGCGGCTCGGCGACAATTGCCGTGGGCGCCGCGCTCTATAAAAAGGTAAACCGCAAAAAGGGCATTGCCATCGCCAACATCGGCGACGCGTCCATGGGCTGCGGCCCGGTCTGGGAGGCAATGATGTTCTCGGCGATGGACCAGTTCCGCGAGCTTTGGGAAGGCGACATGAAGGGCGGCTTGCCTGTGATATTCAACTTCTTCAACAACAACTACGGCATGGGCGGCCAAACAATGGGCGAGACCATGGGCTATCAGATTTTGGCGCGCGCCGGCGCGGGCGTAAACCCCGATCAGATGCACTCCGAGCGCGTAGACGGTTACAACCCCCTTGCAGTAATCGAGGCAATGCGCCGCAAGTATCAGATATTAGAGGAAAAGCGCGGCCCGGTGCTGCTTGACATACTCACCTACCGCTACAGCGGCCACAGCCCGTCAGACGCGTCCACCTACCGCACGCCCGAAGAAGTCAAGGCGTGGGAGGATATCGACCCGCTGAAGGCATACCGCAAGAGCTTGGTGGACGCCAAGGTCGAGAAGGATTCGGCATTCGATTCCATACTCGAGAGCGTCAAAAACACCATAACCGAGGTAATGCGCCTTGCAGTAGACCCGCAGCTTTCACCGCGCATGAACCTTACCGCCGAGCCTGATGCAATCGAGCGCGTGATGTTCTCCAATCAAAGAATTGAAAAAATGGATGACCGTCAGCCCGAGGTGCTCATGCCCAAGGAAGACAATCCGCGCGTTCAGCAAATCGCCAAGAAAGAGCGTTTTGCATTTGATAAAGACGGCAAGGCGGTGTCCAAAAACAGGGTTTATCAGCTGCGCGACGCCATATTCGAGGCGATAAACGACAAGTTTTACGAAGACCCCACGCTTATTGCTTACGGCGAGGAAAACCGTGACTGGGGCGGCGCGTTTGCCGCTTACCGCGGACTTACCGAGGCGCTGCCTTACCACAGGCTGTTCAACTCCAGCATATCCGAGGCCGCAATCGTAGGCACCGCGGTGGGCTATGCCATGTGCGGCGGCCGCGCTGTTGTAGAGCTTATGTACATGGACTTCTTAGGACGTTCGGGCGACGAGGTATTCAACCAGCTTGCCAAGTGGCAGGGCATGACCGCCGGCGAACTCAAGATGCCCGTTGTATTGCGTATGTCCGTGGGCAGCAAATACGGCGCGCAGCACTCGCAGGACTGGGCGGCAATGGTGGCGCACGTGCCCGGGCTCAAGGTTGTGTTCCCCGTCACGCCCTATGACACCAAGGGCTTGCTCACCGCCGCGCTCAACGGCACCGACCCGGTGATATTCCTTGAGAGCCAGCGCATCTATGACGTTGCCGAGCAGTTCCACGAGGGCGGAGTGCCCGCAGAGAGCTATGAGGTTGCTCTGGGCGAGCCTGACGTAAAGGTTGCCGGCAAGGACATAACCATACTCACCATAGGCGCAACGCTATACAAGGCTATTTCCGCGGCAAAGATTCTCAAGGAGAAGTATAATCTTGAGGCGGAGGTAATCGACGCGCGGTCGATAGTGCCGTTTAACTATGAAAAGGTAATCGAATCCGTCAAAAAGACGGGCAGGATAGTGCTTGCGTCCGATGCCTGCGCGCGCGGAAGCGTGCTCAAGGACATGGCGGCGAACATATCCGAGCTGTGCTTTGATTACTTGGATGCACCGCCCGTTGTTGTGGGCGCGCGCAACTGGATTACGCCTGCCTACGAGCTTGAGTCCGATTTCTTCCCCGAGGAGAGCTGGATACTCGACGCCATTCACCAGCGCATACAGCCGCTGCCCGGCTATGTGCCCGTGCAGGCGTTCAACAACACCGAGCTTATACGCCGCAACAAAAAGGGTGTGTAATATATAAAGGTTTACGCAGGGGCGCTGCCGTGCTTTTTACTGATATTAACGCAGGGGCGCCGCCCCCGCACCCCCCCTTACTAATATTACGCAGGGGCTCTGCCCGTACTTTTTACTGATATTAACGCAGGGGCGCCGCCCCCGCACCCCCGCTTCTTTTCTTGAAGAAAAGAAGCAAAAGAGCAATAATGCATAAAGCCGCAGCCGCCGCGCCCCATACGGGCGCGGCGGTTGCGGCTTTATGCGAATATCACTGTTGATTATTTCAGCTG
>CAZPMG010000002.1:62331-64816 GCA_964587785.1 uncultured Clostridia bacterium | reverse complement strand
CCAGCCCAAAGAGAGAGCATCAAACCACCTTTAGACTCCCCATTATTGCTTGCTACATATAGCCTCCCTTGTCAAAGGGAGGGGGACCGCGTAAGCGGTGGAGGGATTCGGCATAATTGCAAAGCCTTGCGCAAGTCCGAATCCCCCCGGCGTAAACGCCACCCCCCTTTGTCAAAGGGGGCTTTTTATAGTGCAAAAGCTTTATTACAGGCGCTGCCCGCAGGATATTATTTCCTCAGTAATCGCGCAGTTTCAATTATTTCTCTCAGCAATTTGAGCATCTGTACCAGCATTACCTCTGTAGGATTATTGTCGTTAATCTCTTTGAAAAATTGTACCACTTCCTCATCAACATCAATTGTATACTTTGCCATAGTGTAAACCCATTTAATAATTATTTGCTTCATATCGTGGCAATTGTAACATAATTTGCCACGATATGCAACAATAATACCATGAATATGGGCGACAAATTAAAAAAGCTGAGAGAGGAAGAGGGGCTTACCCAAGCCGCGCTGGCGCAAAAACTGCAAATCAGCCGGTCGGCTCTGTCTATGTATGAGCTGGGAATACGGCAAATCCCTCATGATGTGATATTGTCCGTTGCCAAGTTTTTTGACGTAACATTAAACTATCTGTACGGACTGGAAGATTGATAATAAGTCATGAGGCAGAGGCTGTAACCCCAAAACAAGGCAGCGTTTGGGCTATCCAATGATAGTATAGTATGATATAAAACCGCAACAAAAAAGCGTCCGATATTTCGGACGCTCTTTGTTTGTACTTTAAGAATTAAAATCTTTTAAAGCTGTTTTTGTTGTCAAACCTGGCTTGCTTTTTTGCTCTTCTGCAATCAGCGCAGCTCTGGGGATCGTTCAGATTCTTTTCTTTATAGAATTCCTGCTCACCCTCGGTGAACACAAAATCTGCACCACAGGTTTTGCACTTGATGGTCTTGTCTGCCATTTTCCTACCTCCGTAAAGATTTAACGGACCTATTAATCTTATTGCCTGTTTACAATAGCTCCGCTAAAACAATAAAGGCAGGGCAAATGAATTAAATATTCCTGTTATAACCGATATACTATCACAACGCTGTGCAAATGTCAACATTTATTTTAAAATAATTAATCCTTTGCGTTTTTAATCTCCACTCCGCCGAAAACCGCAGTGGCAGTAATATACAGCGTGTGGCTGTTGTGGTTAGAATTGACCGTTTTGTTGGTTACACCGCCGAATATGGATACCGGGCGTATGACTATATTGACGTGTTCGGGCACAAGTATCTCTACGCCGCCGAACAGCGCCAGCACCCTGATATGCGCGTCGTTTGTAAATGTGTGCGTACGAAGGTCTGTTTCATATCCGCCGAAAATTGCGCTCATCTCCTGCCCGCTCCAGTCTAAAGGGAAATCTTGAAGCTTGCGCGAGGAAAAAATCGCGCTTCCGCCACCCGATTGCCGCGAGGATATTCCCGCATTGAATATAAGTGAAAAACCTATCAAAACAGCAATCCCCGGCGCAATGTATTCCCAGCCCAGGGGCAGATCCTTAAAAAAGACCTTTGCCGCAAGATATGCGCCTGCGGCAAGCAGTATATAGCCGGGCAGGCTGCGGTAGTGCGAGGTGACGATTTCCAGTCCAACAATAAAAAGCACTGCCGGCCCCACAAGTTTCCAGACATTGAGGTCAATTGCTCCGGCGCGGTCAAGTATGGCCAGCGCGCCCAGCAGCACAAAGGCTATGCCCGCCCAAATATGCAAAAAACTCTTGCGCATGATAATACTCCTTGTTTTTGCGTGCGCACGGGTGAAACCCAAGGGGGTTTCATGCGTCAGCCGGCTTAGCAGCTTTGCGTTTTAACGGTGCCCTGCGCGCACGGCTACAGCCATTGAAACGCCGCTCTAAAATCGATTGATTTTGCGTCTCTACATTCAGCGTAATTTTGCGTCATTACGTTCAGCCGATTACTTTTGCGTCTCTACATTCAGCGTAATCTTGCCGGTTATGTCGGGGAACATCTTGACGTCCAGCGTGTAAGTGCCGGTGAGCTTTATCGGCTCTTTAAGCACAATCTTCTTTTTATCCACGTCAAGTCCCTGCTCGGCAAGTGCGTCGGCAATCTCCTTTGAGGTTACGCTGCCGAAAATTTTGCCGGTTTCGCCGCTCTTTACGCGCACCGTCACAGGCGCAGACTTGAGCTTTTCCGCAATCTCGCGCATGCGCTGCTTTTCCTGCTCAAGGTGGAACTGCTCTGCCTGCTTGCGGCTGTTGATGTCTTTTATCGCCTTGGGCGTGGCCTCCTCGGCAAGTCCGCGCGCAATTAAAAAGTTGCGTGCGTAGCCGTCGTTCACGTCAATGACGTCGCCCTTTTTGCCCTGTGCCTTGACATCCTGTAAAAGTATGACTTTCATAATATAATCCACCTCTTTTTTATACGGAAACAAAAATGTTTGTCTGTTTATTTTAGAAGCAAAAATGCTTG
>CAZPMG010000002.1:46016-62231 GCA_964587785.1 uncultured Clostridia bacterium | reverse complement strand
GCCATCAAAAACGACGCAACATAGGTAAGCGCGGCTGCGCTCAGCACGCTTTTTGCCTGCGCGGCCTCGTCGCGCCCGAGTATGTCGTCGCGCACCAGTATTTCACGCGCGCGCCGTGAGGCGTTAAACTCTACGGGCAAAGTAATAAGCGTGAGCAGCAGAGTGATTCCGAACACGGCTATGCCGGCAAGAAACACCACGTCGCTTACAAGCGGATTTTCTATCAAAAAGGAAAAGAACAGCCCCAAAAACACAATGGGCATGAGCATACGCGAGGAAAAGTTGACCATTGGCACAATTGCCGAGCGCATTTTCAGCGGCACATAATTTTTGTCGTGCTGCAAGGCGTGCCCGACCTCATGCGCGGCGACTCCGATTGCGGCGACGCTGGTGCTGTCATGCACGGAATCGGACAGCGAAAGCGTGCGCGAGCGCGGGTCATAGTGGTCGGTCAAGTGCCCGGACGTACGCAGCACGCCAACGTCATGCAGCCCCGCACTCTCAAGCAAACGGCGCGCCACCTGCGCGCCGGTCATGCCCGAGCGGCTGTATACGCGGCTGTACTTGGTAAATGACGACCTCACCTTAAATGACGCATAGATTGAAAAAATTATGCCGGGTATCAGCACGATTCCGGCAAGGTAATACTCCCAATACAACATAAAAGTTCCTCCAAAGCCCGGACAGAGCATTTAAAGCGCGCCGCGCGGGGGTTATGACAAGCGTAAAAATATTAAACAAAACAGACTTTTGAAGTTAACTTTAGTATAGGATGTGTATACATCCGCTAAAACTATCAACTATATTATTATAAACTATGTGGGTGCGGAATAACCACAAAAAGACGCCGATATTATGCTAATTACCGCAAAAACTGATTTAAAGCTCGGTTATATTGGAAATTTTGCCGTCCTCGGTTTCAAAGCCGAACCTGCGCAGATACTGCTGGCCGGGCGCGGCTATGTACAGCAGTGCAGGGCTTGCGTCAAACGGGTGCTGCACCACCTCGGCAAACTCACCGAAAAATTCCTTTGCGGCCTGCTCGGACAGCTCAAAGCCCGGGCTGAGGTAGCTCTGCGCCTCGTCCAAGAATCCGGCGTGCAGGCTTTCAAAAAACAGATAGGGCAGCAGCTGGGGCAGGGGTTCGCCTTCGCGCTGCTTGCTTACATACCGTTGAATCTCTTTTACATACAGCGTTCTGCCGCCCTTGCGGTACTGCGTAACCGTTATATGCCCGGCGTGGTCGGTAAATCGACGCGTAACGGTGAGCGTATCGCCGGAAAGTTCCAGCTCCTCGGCATAGCCGGCAAACAGCTCAAAGTAATCGTCGTCAAAGTCAATCACCGCAAAGTAGCGCCGTCCGTCAATTTCCGCGGAAACCTCGGCAACCTCCTTGCCCGAGAGCGTGCGCGGTTCAAGCTTTGTGTTCTGAGCGCCCGCAGGCAGCCTGAGCTGGTGCATAAACTCCCTGCATTCGGCGATTACAAGCGGCGAGTTGTCATAAAGCAGCGTGGCGGTGTGCCTGAGCTGCGGCGTGCCGTAGCTGATTTGCCCGCGTACCTCCGGGTGCACGGGCGGAAGGTACGGCAGGGGTGAAAAGCGCACGGCATAGCTTGCGTCCTTGCAGTCGGTTATGCAGACTTCCGGGCTCTTGCAGCGCAGCGAGCTTTCAAAGTCAAAATAATAATTCCTTGCAAAGTAGGTGTCTTTGCCCGACACTGGGCTTAGCAGCACAAAAAACTCTTTTTTGTGCGTGGAAAACGGCACTTGCCTTTCCCCTATATCGCCCAGCTTTTGCCCGTCCGCGCATATGTCCGCGCTCACATCACTTGAAAAAATTATGTTCATAGGTATAATATATTAGAAACCCGCAAAGTTAATGAACTTTAAGCGCGCAACCGCACAAAAAAACTGCGCATTTTACGGGAAATATGCTATAATGATAACATATGCGGTTTCAAGCGGCAGCGGCTGGCACGCAGCGGCTGAACAAAGCGGCTGACCGCAGCGGCTGGGCCTGACAAGGCAACGGCTGAATAAATCAGTAAAATGTTTTCCTCGCCGCTTTTGCGGATAACAGGGCAGATATGGCTATAGATACGGTAATAAAGATAGGCTCGATGGCGCTTATCAACAGCAAATACAACGACATTGACTACAACATACTGTCGCGGCTTGCGCGCGAGCTTCGCCCGGGTATGGTGCTGGTTTCCAGCGGCGCCACCGAGATAGGCAGGCTGGATTATATGCGCCGCCACGGCCGCGAGCTCACCGAGGACGCCGACGCCGCAAAGACCGACTACGCTTCGCAAGGGCAGGCGGTGCTGATGTCAAATTACCGCAGGTTTATAAGCCCGGCATATTCCGTGCGCCAGCTGCTTGTGGAGTATTACCACTTCAACGACGACGAAAAGCGCAAGCACCTGCGCGAGTTTTTTCAGCGGTGCTCCGAACAGGACGCCGTGCCAATTGTCAACTACAACGACGCGGTCAGCTTTGAGGAAAACCGCAAGATGGAAATCAAGGCGCTGCTGTCGAGCCGCAGCAAGGTCGCCGAGTGCGTGGACAACGACGAGACCGCCGCACTGATAGCAAGCCTGCTGCAGGCAAAGCGGCTGGTGATTTTTACCGGGGTGGACGGCATATACGCAGATCCCAAGGACAGTTCCACGCTGATACCCGAGATTTCCGCCGCAGACGGCGAGCTGCTTGCCGCAGAGATTGACCGTGTAAAGGAATATTGCCGCGGTGCATCGCGCAGGGGCGCGGGCGGCGCACTGGCAAAGCTTGAATACATCAAGCAGGCGGCGTGTGCGGGAACGTCGGTTTACATCGCAAACTCCGCACATTCGCTAAATGACGTGCTGCATGGCAACGTGCCCTGCACGCGGATATTTATTGAAAATTAAATAAAACGTTTTAACAGAAACAGCGCAAGTGGTTTTATGGTAACAGCGATAGCTTGCACTTTTATAGATATGGAAACATGGGGGTAATATAATGAGCGAGGAGCGCAAAATAGAAGGCGTCAACTACGATGATGCCGGCGAGCCGGTATTTGATTTTCCCCTTGAGCCGGATAATGACGGGCTGGGATATTATCCCGATGATGAACTGCAGGCCGAAGAGAGGGAAAATGAAGGGAATAACGGCTATCACGCCGCTACATTCATTATTATTATGTTAGGTCTGGTTTCGGCAATCGTAGGCACCTTGGTGGTAAAAAGCTTTTTATATTTTGCGGTGGAACTTTTAAATGCAATTGTATGGGGCTGTATATTTGGCGGAATTGCAAACAATCGGCAAAATCTTAATAAAAACATAAATAAAACTAACGATTTAAAAAAAATCATCGAAGAGCTTAAAAGTGATATAGAGGAGCTAAAGCAAAGATAACTTGCTCCGTGAATACTGCAAAAAATTTACATATGACAACAAATTACCACAACGTAATGCTGGATATGATTGCTAAGGCGCGGGCAAAAAACCCGGACGGCAGGCATTTTGGCGGCAGGCTGCTACTGCACAGCTGCTGCGCCCCGTGTTCGGGGTATGTGCTTGAGCTTTTGGCAGAGGCGTTTGAGCTTACCGTATACTACAGCAACGGCAACATTTATCCCTTTGAGGAGTACTCCCGCCGCGAGCGCGAGCAGCGCAGGCTGGCAGACATAAAGGGAATAAGCTATGTCGAGGCGGAGTATGACGGCGGCGCGTACGAACAGCTCTTCCGCGGACTGGAAGGCGAAAGAGAGGGCGGCGCGCGCTGCCTGCTGTGCATAGAGCGCAGGATGCGCACGGCGGCGGACTATGCAAGGCAAAACGGCTTTGATTTTTTCACCACCACGCTGTCGGTAAGCCCGCACAAAAATTCGGCGGCAATAAACCGCATAGGCGGCGAGCTGGAACGGGAAATCGGCGTGCGCTATCTGTATGCCGACTTTAAAAAGCAGGACGGCTACAAAAAATCCGTGCAGCTTTCGCAGGAGCTTGGGCTGTACCGCCAGGATTATTGCGGCTGCAAGCATTCAATGGACAAGCTGTAGAGCGGCAGCAACGTTTAGCATGCGTTAAAAATGGTTATAAATTAAGTTGGAAATTGCAGCGGGAAAGCAAGCCCTGCTTGCATTAAACCAAAGCGCATACAGCAATTTTAATAAGCTGCAATTATACCGGTAACCTTTGAGGTCAGATTGCGATTAAACCGCTTGCTTTGAGGTCAGATTGAGATTAAACCGCTTGCAATGAGTAATACAGATTATAATTTAACGCTTTTACAACAATTTAACATTTATATTTGGAGGTATCAAACATGGGCACATTTTCCATCAGCCGCATTTCTGCGCGCGAGATTTTGGATTCGCGCGGCAATCCCACCGTCGAGGCAGAGGTAGAGCTTTCCGGAGGCGCGATAGGCGTTGCCGCAGTTCCGTCGGGGGCGTCCACGGGCGCATTTGAGGCGGTAGAGCTTCGCGACGGCGACAAGGCGCGCTACGTAGGCAAGGGAGTGCTTAAGGCCGTTGCCAACGTAAACACCGAGCTTGCCTCGGCTTTAAAGGGCAAGGATGCCTCCGACCAGCAGGCGATTGACGAGGTAATGATAAAGCTTGACGGCACGCCTAACAAGTCGCGCCTGGGCGCAAACGCCATACTCGGCGTGTCCATGGCGGCGGCAAAGGCAGCTGCACTTGCAAAGGGTCAGCCGCTTTATAACTATCTGGGCGGCAGCGACGCGGTAAGCCTGCCCGTGCCCATGTGCAACATTTTAAACGGCGGAGCGCACGCGTCCAACACCATCGACGTTCAGGAATTTATGATTATGCCGGTGAGCGCGCCCACGTTCTCCGAGGGCCTGCGCGCATCAGCGGAAATCTTCCACAGCCTTGCAAAGGTGCTTAAAGGCCGCAACCTTTCAACGGCAGTAGGCGACGAGGGCGGCTTTGCTCCCGACGTAAAGGACAACCACGACGCGCTTGACACCATACTTCTTGCAATCGAAAACGCCGGCTACAAGGCGGGCAAAGACATTTTCATCGCGCTTGACGCGGCGTCCACCGAGTGGTACACAGAAAACGGTATGTACAAGCTCCCCAAGAGCGGCTACAGCTATACCACCGAGCAGCTTGTGGCATACTGGGAGACGCTGATTGGCAAGTATCCGATAATCTCCATAGAGGACGGCCTTGCAGAGGACGACTGGGCAGGCTGGCAGGCACTCACCGCGCGCATAGGCAACAAGGTTCAGCTTGTGGGCGACGATTTGTTTGTGACAAACTCCGAGCGTCTGCAGCGCGGCATTGACACCAAGGCGGCAAACTCGCTGCTTGTCAAGCCCAACCAGATAGGCACGCTCACCGAGACCATACAGGCAGTGAGGACTGCACAGGGCGCAAACTACACGGCGGTTCTGTCCCACCGTTCAGGCGAGACAGAGGACACCACCATATCCGACCTTGCCGTGGCACTTGGCGCAACGCAGATTAAGACAGGTTCGCTGTCGCGCGGCGAGCGCACTGCAAAATACAACCGCCTGCTGCAGATTGAAAGCCAGCTGGGTTCAAAGGCAAAATACCCCGGCATGAACGCTTTCTATCAGATAAAGAAGTAATTGCCGCAAAAGAGCCTGAATATCGGTTAAATGCCGCTATTGGCAATCGACAGGACTGTTTTAATTTAAAACAGGCAGCAAACTTGTTTAATCAAATATAGCAGCATCGTTTATTTAAAAATTATTTAATCAAGGCTCCGCCGCCGCTGGGGATATCCCCAGCGGCGGCGGAGTTTTTTATATAGCGTGCACACGCCTTGCACGCGCCTTGCACACAGCCAATTAGAGTCAATTAACTTGAAATTTAGTGCAGCAAAATTAATTGGCTGTGTGCGCACTTAAAGCAGCCGCCAGACTTGTGAGTTTAAACTCCTGCCGGCTCAATAGCGCGGGCACTTTTGGCTGTTTTTTTACTGCCCGCATTTCATTTATAATGCTGAAAACATACTATAAATTTCAAAATCGGGTTGTAAAGCCGTATGCTCTCTTGATATAATGTTATGGAAAGGACAGCTGCATGATTTGCCGAAATATTAAGCTATTCACACAAGCGCTCACCCAAATACTTCGCACAAACTTTTGCGCAAGTGCGGGAAAGGGAGAACTTCGCGCATAAGGGGATTATATGAAAAAAGCTTTTTTTTGGATCAGCGTAGGTGCGGCAACAGTGTCGGCAATGCTTGTTATTTTGACATTAGGCACTATGTTTACCATACCGGGTGCGGTTATAGGCATACTTACCAAAGCTGTTTTGATGCGTTTACCTTGGTACGCTTTGCTTTTTGTTGTCGGCATAACGCTTAGAATTGCCGGACAAGTCTACGACGACGAGCACATAATAATACTTTCACGCGTGCCTATGCTGTGTGCGCCACTGTTTTATGTGCTGGGCATAGCTCTTATCATGCTGTTTATATTCATAGGCTTTATAATGGTAATATTTTTCGGAGTAACCGCTTGATATCTCAGCAAACTACTTACACAAGCTTTAACACAGTACTTAAACTCCCGCACAAGTGCAGGCAAGGGAGAACATCGCACACAAGGGGATTATATGAAAAAAGCTTTTGTTTGGATCGGCGCAGGTGCGGCAATAGCGTCGGCAGTGCTTGTTGCGTTCGCATACATTTATGCATTCAAGACATCGACGACCGGCAGCCAGATAAGCTTTACTCTGGCCATGCTCACGCTTTGGCCGGCATATGTATTTTTAACAGCGCTGGGGCTGGTCTTGAGGATAGCAGGGCAGATATATGACAGATACCCGGGCGGCAGTGAATCTTTGATTATCCTATCGCGTGTGCCGTTGCTGTGCGTGCCTCTTCACTATGTGGTCGGCATTGGGTTGTTTTTCTCGGGTATTATTATAGTGTCTGCTTAAAATTTTTAAAAAATTGCCGGCGGCATGGCGGAATAAGGCGCTTGGGCTGCTATTTTGCTGCATTTTGTATAAACTTGAACAAATATGTCAGTGAGTGAAAACGTATTTGCGCTTTTTAAGGATTTATTGCCAGACATTGACAGACCGCTGCCTTGCTGTTATAATTTAGGTGACAGCCGCCGGGCATAAAAGGCTGTGCAAGGGCATAAAGGTATTTACCATGATTATGCAAAGCATACGGTATTGCATTGGATTATGCAGTACGTAAAGTATGCATATAATGCGGCGGCAAGCTTTTATTACTCAATTGTTTTTTTACACGCGCGGCAATAGCGCACAAGGAAGTTTCATGGCAAACGAGCTGCCCGTATATCTTTTTCATCAGGGAACAAACTACAGCGCGCAAAAGTTTTTGGGGGCGCACCCCTTGCGCGGCGGCGGCTTTGTGTTCCGCGTGTGGGCGCCAAACGCCAAGAGCGCGGCGGTAATCGGCGACTTTTGCAGCTGGGATTACGCAAGCGCCACGCCCATGCGAATGGTATCCGAGGGCGGAGTGTACGAGGCGCGCGTGCGCGGCGCAAAAGCCGGCATGACATACAAGTTTTTGATTGAAACGGCTGACGGCAGAATGCTTTTAAAGGCCGATCCCTACGCGTTTTACAGCGAAACGGACGGCGCAACCGCGTCGCTGCTGTACACCCTCCCCAAATATAACTGGGGGGACGGCGCGTGGATAAAGCACCGCAAAAAGGCGGGCAAGTTCGGCGGCCCGCTCAACATATACGAGGTGCACTTAGGCTCTTGGCGCAGGGATGAAAACGGGCGGCCGTTCGACTACCGCAGGGCGGCGCACGAGCTTTGCGCCTATGCGTCAGAAATGGGCTATACGCACATAGAGCTGCTGCCTGTGTGCGAGCATCCATACGAGGGCTCGTGGGGCTATCAGGTCACAGGCTATTTTGCCCCCACAAGCCGCTACGGCACGCCCGAGGATTTCATGGCGTTTGTGGACATCTGCCATCAATACGGAATGGGCGTGATACTTGACTGGGTGCCGGGGCACTTTCCCAAGGACGGGCACGGGCTGTATGAGTTTGACGGACAGCCGCTGTACGAATGCCAGGGCGCGGACAGGCAGGAGCACCGCGGTTGGGGCACGCGTATGTTTGATTTCGGGCGGCCTGAAGTTCAGAGCTTTTTGGTGTCCGGCGCGCTGCACTGGCTCAATACCTACCACATAGACGGGCTTAGGGTGGATGCGGTTGCGTCCATGCTGTACCTTGATTACGGCAAGCAGCCGGGCGAATGGTCGCCCAACCCCGACGGCACGCGCATAAACCGCGAGGCCGAGGCTTTTTTAAAAAAGTTAAACCTTGCGGTGTCCGAGCTTGCGCCGCACGCGCTCATGATAGCCGAGGAATCCACGTCGTATGAGGGCGTAACCACGCCCGTGCAGTTTGGCGGCCTCGGCTTTGACTACAAGTGGAACATGGGCTGGATGAACGATGTGCTTGACTATATGCAGACAGACCCAATACACCGCGGCGCGGTGCACGGCAAGCTTACGTTCTCGCTCATGTACGCCTTTTCCGAAAACTTTGTGCTGCCCATATCGCATGACGAGGTGGTGCACGGCAAAAAGTCGCTGCTTGACAAGATGCCCGGCGATTACTTGCAAAAATTTGCGTCGCTGCGCACGTTCTTGGCGTTTATGGCGGCGCACCCCGGCAAGAAGCTTACGTTTATGGGCTGCGAATTCGGCCAGTTTATAGAGTGGGATTACCGAAAACAGCTGGATTGGCTGCTGCTTGACTATGAAATGCACGCAAAGACGCAGCTGTTTTGCAAGGAGCTTTGGAATTTTTACCTGCAGACGCCCGCGCTTTGGCAGGACGAACGCTCATGGCAGGGTTTTTCATGGATAGCCGCGGACGAGGCGGAAAAAAACGTCATTGCGTTTGTGCGCCGCGACAATGAGGCAAACGAGCTTGTCGCAGTGTTCAACTTTTCCGGACTTAAGCACAAGGGTTTTCGTTTGGGCGTAAAGCCCGGGCAGTACGATTTAGCACTGTGTACGGACAGCCAAACATACGGGGGCAGCGCGGCAAGCGGCGGCAATGGCGGAGCGCGCGCGCGTTATACTGCAAAAAACATACCCGCGCACGGCAGTGACTTCAGCATCTCGCTTGACCTGCAGCCGCTTTCCGCGTGTTTTTTAAAAAAATCGGGCATCGCGCCCGTTACGGTAAAGGAGTAGGTTTATGGCGATTAGCAAAAAAGTCATAGCAATGCTGCTTGCCGGAGGGCAGGGCAGCAGATTGTATGCGCTCACCTCCAAGATAGCCAAGCCGGCGGTGCCTTACGGTGCAAAGTACCGCATCATAGACTTTCCGCTGTCCAACTGCGTAAACTCCAACATTGACACCGTGGGAGTGCTTACGCAGTATCAGCCGCTGGTGCTCAGCGAGTATATAGGCAACGGCCAGCCGTGGGACCTTGACCGCGCTTTCGGCGGTGTGCACATACTGCCGCCCTATCAGGAAAAGACGGGCGCAAGGTGGTACCGCGGCACAGCCAACGCAATCTACCAAAACCTGAATTTCATACGCGCTTACAGCCCCAAATATGTGCTGGTGCTGTCGGGCGACCATATCTATAAGATGGATTATTCGGAAATGATAGCCGAACACGAACGCACGGGGGCAGACTGTACCATTGCAGTAATCCGCGTTCCCAAGGAGGAAGCCTCGCGCTTTGGCATAATCAGCACGGACGAGGACGGGCGGATTACCAAATTCGAGGAAAAGCCCAAGACGCCGCACTCTGACCTTGCGTCCATGGGCGTGTATGTGTTCAGCACGGAAAAGCTGTTCCGTTACCTGATAGAGGACGATCAAAAGGAAAGCTCTTCAAATGACTTCGGCAAGGACGTAATCCCCGCAATGCTGCGCGGCGGCGAGCGTATGTTTGCGCACTCGTTCAAGGGCTACTGGAAGGACGTTGGCACCGTGCAAAGCCTGTGGGAGGCCAATATGGACTTGCTTTCCGGCGCTCCTGCGTTTGACATATTTGAGCCAAGCTGGCGCATACACAGCCGCAACCCCATACAGCCGCCGCACTATGCAGGCGAGGGCAGCCTAATCACAAACAGCCTTGTATCGGGCGGCTGCGAGATATACGGCAGCGTGCAAAACTCGCTGCTCTCGCACAACGTAAGGCTGGGACGGGGCGCAAGCGTAAAGGACAGCGTGATAATGGCGGGCGTTGAAATAGGCGAGGGCGCGGTGATTGAATACTCGATAATAGACGAAAACGTAAGGATAGGCAAGCACGCAAGGATAGGCGCTCCGCTCGGCCGCGGTGAAATAACCGTGATAGGCCGCGACGTGACGCTTGAGGACAGGGCAGAGGTTGACTGCGGTTCGGTTATAGAGCAGTCAATTTGATTGCTGCCGCTTGGCGATTGCCCGCATTTAGGGCTGTAGCTTTGACATTGGTGTGGAAATTGTCATTTAGGTCAGTATAACGCACGGAGGCTGATTGCATGAAAGCAGTGGGCGTAGTTTTTTCCAACATACACGATAAGTATATACCCGAGCTTACGCGCGGGCGCACTATGGCGTCGGTGCCCTACGGCGGCAGATACAGGCTGATTGACTTTGTGCTGTCGGGCATGGTTAACGCGCGCATAGAAAAGGTGGGCGTCATCACAAAGAGCAACTACCAGTCGCTCATGGACCACATAGGTTCTGGCAAGGATTGGGACTTAACTCGCAAAAACGCGGGAATAATACTGCTTCCGCCGTTTGGCGCGGCGGAAAATCTTCAGCTTTACCGCACGCGGCTTGAGGCGCTCAAGGGCATACTCAGCTTTTTAATGCGCTGCCGCGAGCAGTACGTGCTGCTCACGGACGCCGACAAGGTAATGAACATAGATTATGCCGATATAATAGCCTTCCATGAGCAAAAGGGCGCGGACATCACCGCCGTATACCGCGAGGAGGATCTTACAGAAATCCGTGCCGCGCAAGCGGCGGTATACAGCGCGGACAGCGGCGGCAGAATAACCGCAGTGCAGCTCTATCCGCGATTGAGCGGCAAGGCAAAGGTCTGCCAAAAGATATTTGTGCTCAGCCGCGAGCTTTTGATAGGGCTGGTGGTGGACGCGGTAAGCAGCGGCAAGACCAGTTTTCACGGCGACATACTGCGCGATTCGTGTGACACTCTCAAAATTTACGGCTATCTGTTCAAGGGTTATTCCGCCACAATAGACTCGCTTGCGGCGTATTACAGCAGCAGCATGGACTTGCTGAGCAGAAATGTGCTTGACGACGTGTTCGGCGGCGCGCACGGCCGCTTGGTATATACCAAGGTGCGCGACAGCGTGCCCTCAAAGTATTTCGAGGGCGCAAGCACGGCAAATTCTCTGATAGCCGACGGCTGCGAAATCCACGGCAGCGTGGAAAATTCAATTATATTCCGCGGCGTAAAGGTTGGAAGGGGCGCAAAAATCAAGGACAGCGTGATAATGCAGGACAGCGTAATAGGCGAAAATGCCAGCCTAAGCTGTGTAATCACCGACAAAAACGTATACATAGGCGACCGCCGCACGCTTGCCGGGTGCGAAACCCTGCCTTACTTTGTGGGCAAAAACATGAGGCTGTAAGCACTGTGCTCTGCGAAATCAGCGAAAAAACTGCAAAAATTTAGCAATTAGTTTGAAAGAATTAGCGGTTAACCTGTAATAGCTCAGCGGTTAATTCAATATCATACTGTTTATAAGTC
This sequence comes from uncultured Clostridia bacterium, assembly GCA_964587785.1. GTDB lineage: Bacteria > Bacillota > Clostridia > Christensenellales > HGM11417 > CAZPMG01. The sequence continues at coordinate 50,520 of CAZPMG010000002.1, read as the reverse complement.
TTAATAATTATAATCATTTAAGTTCAAAATTGCTGCGATTTAAACAGCTTGTTTCACTTAACAAGCCTGCAGCTTTCAATTTAATTTACTATATACGGAGGTAAGCGATATGGCAACAAAGACACCGGTCAAAAAAACCGCACCTAAAGCCGCCGCGGCAGGCGGCGAACCCAAGGCTGCAAAAAAGGTGTCCGCTCCAAAGGCCAAAAGCCGCGCGCAAAAGAGCGGCATACACATACTCTATGCCGTGTCCGAGTGCCGCCCGTTTGCGGCGACGGGAGGGCTTGCCGAGGTGGCAGGCTCGCTTCCGGGCGCAATGGCAGCTCTGCCGGGGTTTTTCGTGACGGTGGCAATGCCGCTCTACAGCGAGATTGCCGACGCAGAGCGCGCACAGATGCGGCTGCTTACGGAGTTTACCGCCGAGCTTGGCTGGCGCAAGCAGTACTGCGGGATATACACGTTGGAGCGCGGCGGTGTGCGCTACCTGTTTATAGGCAACGATTATTATTTCAAGCGCGCCGGGCTTTACGGGCACTATGACGACGGCGAACGGTTTGCTTTCTTCAGCAAGGCGGTTATAGACGCAGTGCTAAAGCTTGACCTGCGCCCGGACATCATACACTGCAACGACTGGCAGACGGCGCTCATTCCCGTGTATATGCGCACCAACTATGCGGACGAGCAAAGGCTGAGCAATGTCAAGACGCTGCTCACCGTTCATAATATAGAGTATCAGGGCAAGTACGCGCTGTCTATCTTAGAGGACGTATTCGGCATATCCGACCGCTACGCGCCCGCGCTTGAGTACAACGGACTGGTAAACCTGCTCAAGGGCGCGGCGGAGCTAAGCGACGGCGTAAGCACGGTCAGCCCCACTTATGCAAGGGAGCTTGAATCGCCCTATTTTTCGCACGGGCTGCACCATGTGTTTGTCAGGAACCGCGCAAAGGTAACCGGCATATTAAACGGCATAGACACAGAGGACTACAACCCTGAGACTGACCCTGCGCTGTTCAAAAACTTTTCCGCCGCCGAACTTGCCGGAAAGGCTGAAAACAAGCGTATGCTGCGCCAGATGCTCAACTTGCCCGACACCTCCGACGCGCCGCTGATTGCCATGATAACCCGGCTTGTGCCGCACAAGGGCGTAGACTTAGTGCGCGAGGCGTTGGACGAGATAATGCAGCTTGGCGTGCAGTTTGTGCTGCTCGGGAAGGGCGACACGGTATACGAAAATTATTTTTCCGATATGCAAAATGTATACAGCAGCAGGCTGCGCTCTGTGATAGCCTTCAATGCGGACACCTCGCGCAAGATTTATGCGGGAGCGGACATCTTTTTGATGCCCAGCAAGTCCGAGCCCTGCGGCCTGTCGCAGATGATTGCCTCGCGTTACGGCGCGGTGCCGGTGGTTCGCGAGACGGGCGGACTGCATGACTCCATCCGCGACATAGGCGGAGAGGACGGCAACGGCTTTACCTTTTCGGGTTATTCCAGGCATGAGCTTATGCACCGCATACGCGCGGCGGCGGATATGTGGAAAAATGACGCGCACGGTTGGCAGCAGCTTGTAAAAAAAGTTATGACCACGGACTTTTCCTGGAGCAACTCCGCGCAGAGCTATGCGCAGCTATACAAAAACCTGCTTGGGTAACCGCTCTTTTGGTTTGTTTTGGTTTAAATTTCCGTATGCATGCTGTCACTTACCTATGGAGTTTCATACGCAAACTCGACGGAGAAGTTTCAATTCTGTATGTATGCCGTCATTTGCCGGCATAATAATACTGTTTCTTTTGCTTCTTTTCTTGTCACAAGAAAAGAAGCGGGGGTATGGGGGCAGCGCCCCCGGTTAATGCTATTATCAATAAAATATCAGTAAGCCAACTCACTAATCTAACGATGAATCTTATTCGCAAGTCAAAGCGCCCTTAAGTCGGCGCTTTTGCGGCTAAACATAGAGGAGCACCCGATGACATCACAGCAGATAAAGCACAGCATAGAGCATAATCTATCAAAATATTACGGCGTATCGCCAAAGGAGGCGGGCAGCGAGCAGGTTTACAAAGCCGCGGTGCTTGCCGTGCGCGATATGCTGCTGGAAAAACGAAAAAACTTTAACCGTGAGTTCCGCGCGGCAAAGAAAAAGCGCGTCTACTATATATGCATGGAGTTTTTGCTGGGGCGTTCGCTCAAAAACAGCATATACAACCTTGGGATTGAAAGCGAGTTCAATGCGGCGGTGGCTGAGCTTGGCTGCACGGCAGAGCAGCTATACGAGTCCGAGCCTGACGCGGGGCTTGGCAACGGCGGCCTTGGCAGGCTGGCGGCGTGCTTTATGGACGCGCTTGCAAGCGGCAGCTATCCGGCAATGGGCTTTTCCCTGCGCTATGAGTACGGGCTGTTCAAGCAGCGCATCGTGGACGGCTGGCAGACCGAGCTGCCCGACGTATGGCTGCCGGGCGGCGAGGTATGGCTTGTGCAGCGTTCGGACAAGGTGTTTGACATAAAGTTTGACGGCCATGTGCGCGAGGACTGGTCGGAAAACGGTTTAAAGGTATCGCACCGCGACGCAAAGGTAGTGGAGGCCGTGGGCTATGACCTTATCATACCCGGCTACGGCGGCGAGAGCGTAAGCGTGCTCAGGCTGTGGAAGCCGGTGGCGATAAGCAGCTTTGACATGGAATCGTTTTCGCAGGGCGACTATATGCAGGCAACGCAGGAGAGCGCCGAGGCCGAGCTTTTGGGCAAGGTGCTTTACCCCTCCGACAACCACTTTGAAGGCAAGTCACTGCGGCTCAAGCAGCAGTACTTTTTGGTGTCCGCATCCGTGCAAAATATTATCGCCGACCATAAAAAGCGTTACGGCAGCCTTGACACACTGCCCGATTACTGCGCCATACACATAAACGACACCCACCCGGCAATGGTAGTGCCCGAGCTTATGCGCATACTCATAGACGAAAACGGTTACAGCTGGGAATCGGCTTGGGACATCACAGTGCGCTCTGTCAGTTACACAAACCACACGGTGCTGTCAGAGGCGCTTGAACGCTGGCAGGCAGACCTTATCGAACGCCGCCTGCCGCGCATTTACAATATCATAAAAGAGATTGACCGCCGCTTTACCTCGGCGCTGTGGGAGCGTTTCCCCGGCCGCTGGGATAAGATTGACGGCATGGCTGTGCTGTCCGGCGGACAGGTAAAGATGGCGTCGCTTGCGGTGATAGGCTCGCACACGGTGAACGGAGTGTCAAAGCTGCACTCCGACATAATCAAGCAGACGGTGTTTTCCGACTATGCGCAGCTTCAGCCGGAAAAATTCACCAACGTCACCAACGGTATAGCCTTTCGCCGCTGGCTGTGTCAGGCAAACCCGCTGCTCACAAGTCTGCTTAAAGAGAGCATAGGCGACGGTTTCATTGCGGACAACAGCCGTATCACAGAGTTTGAAAGGTTCAAGGACGATGCGGAGATTCTCAGCAAACTGCACGATATAAAACGGTCAAATAAGGAGCGCCTTGCAAATTATTTAAAAAAGCAGACGGGCGTAAGCATTGACCCTCAGTCCATATTCGACGTGCAGGCAAAGCGGCTGCACGAATACAAGCGTCAGCTGCTCAACGCGCTCAAGATAATATCGCTTTACCTTGAGCTTTTGGACGACCCCGACAAGGACATCGTGCCCAAGACATTCCTGTTTGCCGCAAAGGCCGCGCCCGGCTATTACATGGCAAAGCAAATAATACGGCTGATAAACTTTATCTCTGCGGACATCGCCCGCCGCCCCAAGCTGCGTTCCAAGCTGAACGTGGTGTTTTTGGAAAATTACAGCGTATCGCTTGCCGAGCTTTTGATACCCGCGGCGGACATCAGCCAGCAGATATCGCTTGCCGGCAAGGAGGCATCGGGCACGGGCAACATGAAGTTTATGCTGAACGGCGCGCTCACGCTGGGCACGCTGGACGGCGCAAACGTAGAGATATTTGAGCAGGTGGGCGCGGACAATATGTTCTTGTTCGGCATGAACGCCGGGCAGGTGGAGGAGCTTTGGAAAAAGGGCTACAGCTCCACATGCTTTTATATGAAGGACGGCCGCCTGCGCAGAGCGGTGGACTATCTTGTGAACGGGTTTGACGGGCAGACGTTTGTGGATTTAAATCAATACCTGCTGCGCGGCAGCGGCGTTGCCGACCCGTATATGTGCTGCGCGGACTTTACCGCATACATGGATATGCAGCCTAAAATCGACGTCAAGTACACCGATACGCGCAGCTTTCAGCGCAGCGCGCTCATAAACATAGCAAACGCCGGGTTTTTCTCCGCCGACCGCAGCATAAAGACATATGCCGACGAGATATGGAATTTGAGCCCGGTAGACATTAAAAAATAGTCAATTAACTTGAAGTTCGCCACAGAATAGATGTAGCGATAATGAAATTAATTGACTATAACAACAGCAAAAAACTTGCGCGCTGCAAGCAAAAGTCTGTAAGTGGATGCATTT
>CAZPMG010000002.1:19360-45916 GCA_964587785.1 uncultured Clostridia bacterium | reverse complement strand
GCTGTAAAACGGTACACTTTAAGCAAAAGTTTTGTAAAAATGCTGCAAGCAAGTGCGGTATACTTTAATAATGCAAATCAAGAGATTTAAGTTTTGTCCGATAGATATTGACTGCAAGGTTCCGGCAGGAGCTTCGCCCGCCGCGCTGCCAAGCGTATTCAGGCTGCGCGTTGCGCGCAGCCTTTTTGCCTATTCCGTGCATATGGCGGTGCGCGGCGACGGCGGAAAAAGCCAGCGCATACCCATGCGCTTTGAGTCGCATGAGCGCGGCTACAACGTCTATAGTTGTGAGTTTACGCCGCCTGTGCCCGGTCTTTATTTTTACCGCTTTGAGGTAAAGGTATATGATGCCGTGCTTACCGTGGGCGCTGACTCTGATATCTGCGCAAGCGCCGCAGCGGATGCAGCGGAGTTTCAGCTTACGGCATATGCCAGGCAAGCCCCTCCGCCTAAGTGGGCGGCAGGCGGCTTGATATATCATATATTTGTAGATAGGTTTGCAAGCGACGGCAAGCTCCGTCCCATTGCGCCTGGTTCGGTCAGAAAACACTGGGGAGAAACTCCGGATTTAGGCGTTTTAAACAACGATTTTTATGGCGGCAGCCTGCCGGGAGTGCAGTCAAAGCTCGGTTATCTAAAGAGCTTGGGAGTGACCGCAATTTATTTAAGCCCGATATTTGAGGCGCGCTCCAACCACAAATACGACACAGGCGACTATATGCGCGTGGACAGGGCTTTCGGCGGCACCCGCGCGTTGAAAAGCCTTGCGGCGGCCGCGAAAGAGCTGGGCATTTCCGTTATATTGGACGGAGTGTTCAGCCACACCGGCTCGGACAGCGTGTATTTTAACAGAGAGGGCGGCTATGACAGTTTGGGCGCATACCAGTCAAAGCAATCTCCCTATTTTGAGTGGTACACATTCGATGAGTTCCCGGACGGCTACAAGAGCTGGTGGGGAGTGCCCACGCTGCCCGAAGTAAACGAAAACAACCCCGGTTTCAGCAGCTTTATCACCGGCGAGGACGGAGTTCTCTCGCACTGGCAGCGCGCCGGCGTGAGCGGTTTCAGGCTGGACGTGGCGGACGAACTTCCACCGGAGTTTTTAAGCAAGATTCGCGACAGAACGCGGCAAAACAATGCGCAGTCGCTGCTTATCGGCGAGGTGTGGGAGGACGCGTCAAACAAGGTTTCCTACGGCACGCGCCGCAGCTATTTTACGCACGGGCAGCTTGACGGAGTGACAAATTATCCGCTGCGCACGGCGGTGCTAAAGTACGCGCTCTCAGGCAGCGCAGAGGAGCTGCGCCGCATTTTGCGCGTGCAGCAAAACAACTATCCGCCCGGTGCGCTTGACTGCAATATGAGCATACTCGGCACGCACGACACCGTCCGCATAATAACCGCGCTGGGTGCGGAGTATATGCCAGGCACAAGGCAGGAGCGGGCGGACTACAGGCTGCCTGCCAGTCAGCGCAAGCGCGCTGCCGCGCTTTTGAAGATGTGCGCGCTGCTGCAGTATACTATGCCCGGAGTGCCCTGTGTTTACTACGGCGACGAAATCGGGCTGGAGGGCTTTGAGGACCCGCTCAACCGCGAGTGTTACCCTTGGGGCGATGAGGATAAGGACATCTTGAATTGGTACAGGGCGCTTGGCAGACTGCGCAAAGGCAGGGTTTTCGGCGCCGGAGGGTATCGCGAGCTTTACTTTGGCAATGCCGCTGCGGCGTTTGCGCGCACAGACGGCAGGGGAGGCACGGCGGTGTTTGCGTATGCCGGCTCAGGCAGTATAAGCTTTGACATTGGCGCGCTGCTGCAGCCGATTACTGTCGAAAAGGCACTGTTGCCGCGGCTGCAATTGTCGCAAAATGCCTCTTTAGATAGAGATAAAGCGGTGCTTACGCTTGACGGAAATGCAAGCTGTGCCGCGATAAAATTTTGATGCAGCCAATGATTGCTTTAAAAATCAGCAGAAAATCTTGTTTTAGACGCTGATTCCATCAAAATTATATATTCAGAAACCAACGTAATCCGGGCGTACACAGCAGTGCACGCCCGGATTTTTTTGCATATTTTTTAGCTTGTCAACGCCGATAACCGGGCGCTTTGGACACTAACCGCTGCATAAAATCATATAATGACAAGGGAAAGGTTTATTTGCCGGCCGAGCAAGGACAGTGCACGAGCATTTTTTGTGATTTTAGCATTTTCCGGGCAAGGCAGGTTTGCAAATGGTTTTTATGCCTGCGGTTTTGCCGCGGAAGCAGCGCAGCAAAGACGCGTTGCAGAGCTTTTGTTCTGCGGTTTAATATATCATTTACTGTAGCCGGTGACCGGAGGGCTGTTCCAGCTTTGGCGTCCCTCGCAACGGCGGAAAAAGCTCTCGGCGTTCATCCGGCTGCAAAAGACAACCGATCACTACCATTCAAAGGAATAATAGTAATTATGGGTTTTTTTGATATCAATTGCTGCAACCCTTGGCCCGCACAAGCCGGCTGTCACAATCCATGTCAACCCGTTTCAAACTGCTGCAATGTATGCCCGCCCGGCCCCAGAGGAAGTAGAGGCCCGGCAGGCCCTCCCGGCCCGACGGGTCCTTCTGGCGGCCCTCCGGGTCCTCAGGGGCCTCCGGGAGCAGCAGGTCCGCAAGGTCCGCAGGGTCCGCAGGGATTTCCCGGGCCCGCAGGCCCGCAGGGACCGCAGGGTGTAATGGGTCCGCAGGGACTGGTGGGTCCGCAAGGTCCCGTAGGCCCGCAGGGTCCGCAGGGTTCGATAGGTCCCGCAGGCGCAACGGGCGCAACCGGCCCGCAAGGTCCGCAAGGCCCGGCAGGTGCTAACGGTGCAGTGGGCGCAACCGGCCCGCAGGGTCCGCAAGGTCCTATAGGCCCTCAAGGCTGGATAGGCCCCCAAGGCCCGACAGGCCCTCCGGGAGCTAACGGCGCAACGGGCGCAACCGGCCCGCAGGGTCCGCAGGGTATACAGGGGCCGACAGGGCCCGCAGGCGCAACCGGCGCGACAGGAGCCGGTGCCACAGGAGCAACGGGAGCCACAGGTGCAGCCGGAGCCACGGGTGCAGCCGGAGCAACAGGAGCCACAGGCGCAACAGGAACCGGTGCCACAGGAGCAACGGGAGCCACAGGTACAGCCGGAGCAACCGGAGCCACAGGCGCCACAGGAGCAACAGGCCCTACTGGTGCAACCGGCCTTGCCGGCCTTGACGGAGCAACGGGAGCCACAGGTGCCACAGGTGCCACAGGTGTAGCCGGCCCCACAGGCCCCACAGGCCCTACTGGTGTAACAGGCATTGACGGAGCCACAGGCCCCACAGGTGCAACAGGTACAGCCGGAGCAACAGGCTCCACAGGTGCCACAGGTACAGCCGGAGCAACAGGTGCAACAGGCGCAACCGGTGCAACCGGCGCAACAGGAACCGGTGCCACAGGGGCAACGGGAGCCACAGGCCCCACGGGCGCAACGGGTCCCACAGGTCCCACAGGTCCCACCGGACCCACCGGGCCTACAGGTCCGGGAGCGATTATACCGTTCGCATCCGGCGCCGTGCCCGTAACCATGACATCCGTTCTCGGCGGATTGGTAGGTGTGCCTTCATATATCGCATTCGGAGCGTCAACGGTAGATGTCAATATTCTGTCGCCCACAATGGATCTTTTAGGGCTGGCCAATTTGGCTTTCAGTGTGCCGAGAAACGGAACAATAACCGACTTTTCAGCTTTCTTTGTGAATGTCGCGGGTTTATCACTGCTCAGCACGTCCATAACCGTTCATGCTGATATCTATGTCTCTAACTCGGGCACAATCTTTACGCAGATGGCAGGCGCGACCATAAACCTGTCGCCGGCATTGTCAGGCGCAGTCGTTCCGCTCGGCGTAACCGCTGCCGGCCAGCTAAACGGTCTCAATCTGCCCGTAACAGCGGGCGACCGGCTGGTAGTGGTGTTTTCAATCAGCGCGACAGGCCTGAATCTTGTAAACACTGTGAATGGCGACGTCAGCGCAGGAATAGTAATAGCTTAAACTATAAACAATGCAAATATTAAGCAATGCAGTTAGCGATAAGCATTGAAACTTAACGTAAATATCATTTTAATGATTTAATATTGCAAAATAACATCAGCTGTAAAAAAACACAGGCCGGCAATTTGCCGGCCTGTGTGCTATCATATAAAGACGATATAGAATTAAAATTTAAACAGTTTTGTCACGGGCACGCTGAACAGCACTCCGCCGCTTGCGTAATTGTGTTTCTCCATGAGCTCGCGTATGGCTGTGATGATTTCCTCGGTTTTTTCCTCAGACTCAATCACTGTAAATATAGTTTTATTAAACGTATATGCGTCCTCAAGAAAAGACTTGAGCGAACCGTAAATGGGCACTTCCTTGAGCTTGCCTTGCATCATTGCCTTGACCAGCCCCTGACTGTCCAGCACGGTTGCGCCGCTTATGCCGTTTTCCACAAAGGCGGAAAGAACGTCCTCAAGATATTCCGGCTTATTCAACACCACAACTACAACCTGCATTATTCCCCTCCAAAAAATTGTATAGATAATTGAGACATTATCATCTCTCAATATTAAAAACACACAGTGCCGCCGTCTGCGGCAAATAGAATAATTGATTATGTAATGGACTCCGGCAGCGCACGGCGCCGCGAGGCCGCTATAACAAAACCGCTTGCAAATGCGGGCATTTTGCGCTTAAAATAAATGCAAACGCCTGCAAAGCCGGGGCAGCAGCCCCAATTTTACAAGCTTACAGCATTATACCACGGAGCGCGCCAAGGTGTCAACCTTTTGCAGGAAACGGCCGTGTCCCGGGGCTTAAGCGATAATATAAAAAGCCTGCCGAAACAAGCTTTGCGCGGCAGGCAGTAGTTTAATAAGTCTAAGCGTTGTAACTTATTCAAACAGCACTGTGGACAGATAGCGCTCGCCAGTGTCCGGGAGCACGACGACTATGAGCTTTCCGGCATTCTCCGGACGTGCCGCAAGCTGCTTTGCGGCGGCAAGCGCTGCGCCTGAAGATATGCCCACAAGCAGCCCGTCGGAAGCGGCAACCGCGCGCGCCTCGGCAAATGCCTCGTCATTTTGCACTGTCAAAACCTCGTCGTATACAGAGGTGTTGAGCACCTCGGGCACAAAGCCCGCGCCCAATCCCTGAATTTTGTGCGGCCCGGCCGTACCCTTAGACAGTACGGGGGAGTCGGTAGGCTCAACCGCTACAACCTTGACAGAGGGGTTTTTAGACTTCAAAAACTCTCCCGCGCCGGTGATGGTGCCGCCTGTACCTATACCCGAGACGAGTATGTCCACCTTTCCGGCGGTATCCTCCCAAATTTCCGGGCCGGTTGTTGCCTTGTGCACCGCGGGATTGGCGGGGTTGACAAACTGCCCGGGCAAAAAGCTGCCTGGGGTCTGCGCGGCAAGCTCCTCGGCCTTGGCAATCGCTCCCTTCATTCCCTTTGCGCCCTCGGTGAGCACCAGTTCGGCGCCGTAAGCCTTGAGCAGCTTTCTGCGCTCGATGCTCATTGTCTCGGGCATGGTAAGTATAACGCGGTAGCCCTTTGCCGCGGCAACCGCCGCAAGGCCTATGCCGGTGTTGCCCGAGGTAGGCTCAATGATAACCGAGCCTTCCTTGAGCAGTCCGCGCTGCTCGGCGTCCTCAATCATTGCCTTTGCAATCCTGTCCTTGACGCTGCCGGCGGGATTAAAATATTCCAGCTTGCCGACGATGCGCGCGTTAAGCCTGTTTTTTTCCGAATATTTTGAAAGCTCTAATAGAGGGGTATTTCCTATTAAATCAGTAAGGTTTCTTGCAATCTTAGCCATGATGAATCCTCCAAAAAATTAAACATATATGATAGATATGTTATATTATATTCCAGCAATAAAAAAAAGTCAACAAAAAGCCAAAAGCTTTTAATAAAATTTTTATGCAAGCATATGCAATTCAGTAAAAACAAGCAAGAATCCCCCCCGGCGCAAAGCGCCCGCCCCCTTTTTTTGATAAGGGGCTTATAATTGTATACAGAGTGCCCTTTAACAAGGGGGGAGTTGATTATGTGCGTTTATAATCGTAAGTATGAGTTTTTGTATATAAGCAATTAGAGAGTTATAGCAACTTGCAAAGCACGGGTAACAGAATCATGAAAGATATTTACTACTATTCAGCTAAAACCAGACCTGTAACTTACTATTGCTATATATAGCCTCCCTTGTAAAAGGGAAGGGGAACCGCGTAAGCGGTGGAGGGATTCAGTATGAGCAAAGAGCTTTGCAAACACGCACATATTCAGAAACCAAAGCTTTGTGCTAAGCAGGAATCCCCCCGGCGCGAAGCGCCACCCCCCCTTTAACAAGGGGGGCTTATATTGTATATCGCCGTTTATATTGGGTTGTTCAGCTAATCGGCTTTAATCACCGCACCGCATACCGCAACCACGCTCCACATACCGCACGCCGCACCACATACCGCACGCCGCACCACATACCGCACGCCGCACCGCATACCGCAACCACGCTCCACATACCGCACCCGCGCACACACCACACACCACACACCACACACCACACACTGCACATCGCACACCGCACTCGCATACCGCAACCGCGCTCCACATACCGCATACCGCAATCACCGCACCCGTACACCGCATACGCACCCGCGCACCACACACCGCAAAGACAAATAAGACTGTTTAAATCATGTTACAAATTTTATAACTATAAACCAAAAGCCCCCGGATACCGGAGGCTTTTGAATTTAAGCTTTTAAACTTATAAATTTACTTTATGATCTTTGCAACAACGCCCGAACCTACCGTGCGGCCGCCCTCGCGTATAGCAAAGCGCAGGCCTTCCTCGATAGCGATGGGGGTGATGAGGGAGATCTTCATGGTGATGTTGTCGCCGGGCATTATCATCTCTACGCCGTCGGGCAGTTTGATGGAGCCGGTAACGTCCGTTGTACGGAAGTAGAACTGGGGCCTGTATCCGTCAAAAAACGGGGTGTGGCGGCCGCCCTCTTCCTTGGTGAGCACGTAAACCTGCGACTCAAAGTCCGTGTGGGGCTTGATTGAGCCGGGCTTTGCAAGAACCTGTCCGCGCTCGATTTCCTCACGGGTTACGCCGCGGAGCAGCGCGCCCACGTTGTCGCCGGCAACAGCTTCGTCAAGCAGCTTGCGGAACATCTCAAGACCGGTGATTGTGGTGGTCCTTGACTTTTCCTGCAGGCCGACGATTTCCGTCTGCTCGTTGACTTTGGCGATGCCTCTCTCAACCCTGCCGGTAGCAACTGTGCCGCGGCCGGATATGGTGAACACGTCCTCAACAGGCATAAGGAAGGGCTTGTCTGCCTGGCGCTCGGGGTCGGGAATAAAGCTGTCAACCGCCTCAAGCAGCTCTTTGATGCACTGTACGTCGGGATCGGAATCCAGTGCGTCGCCGGTGAGGGACTGCGTCTTTTCAAGTGCCTTGACGGCCGAACCCTTGATTATGGGGGTGTCGTCGCCGGGGAAGTTGTATGCGGACAGAAGCTCGCGGATTTCCATCTCAACAAGCTCTGCAAGCTCGGGGTCTGCCTGATCCATCTTGTTCATGAACACGATGATATAGGGAACGCCGACCTGACGTGCAAGCAGGATGTGCTCACGTGTCTGGGGCATGGGACCGTCGGTTGCCGCAACAACCAGGATTGCGCCGTCCATCTGCGCTGCGCCGGTGATCATGTTTTTGACGTAGTCGGCGTGACCGGGGCAGTCAACGTGAGCGTAGTGGCGGTTTACCGTCTGATACTCAACGTGCGAGGTGTTGATAGTAATACCTCTTGCCTTCTCCTCGGGAGCGCTGTCGATTTCGTCATATTTCTTTTGCTGGGCAAAACCCTTGGCTGCGCTGTACATTGTGATAGCTGCGGTGAGGGTGGTCTTGCCGTGGTCGACGTGGCCTATGGTGCCCACGTTGACGTGGACTTTGCTTCTGTCAAATTTTGCCTTTGCCATTTTGCTTAAATCCTCCGAATCATTGTTAAATTCTAATGTTTAGCAATTACTTAGTTATTTTATAATACTTTGCGCGATATGTCAATAAATTTGGCGGTTATCGCTGCTTAAAGTGGGGAGGGTCAGTCGTTTTTGCCCCTGTCCCCGACAATTTTTTCAGAAATGCTCTTGGGCACTTCGGAATAGTGGCTGAACTGCATGGAATACGAGCCGCGGCCGGACGTGCGCGAGCGCAGGTCGGTGGCGTAACCGAACATCTCAGACAGCGGTATGAGCGCGTTTATAGCCTTTGCGCCGTTGCGGTCCTCGGTGCCGGTAATGCTGCCGCGGCGCGAGCTTACGTTGCCCATAAGGTCGCCGAAGTAATCTTCGGGTGAAACGATTTCCACTTCCATCAAAGGCTCAAGCAGCACGGGGTTCGCCTTTCTCATGCCTTCTTTAAACGCCATGGAACCGGCGATTTTAAACGCCATCTCAGACGAGTCAACCTCGTGGTAGCTGCCGTCAAGCACTGTGACCTTGAAGTCAACGACCTCATAGCCCGCCAGTATGCCCGCGCGGCTTGCCTCCTCGATGCCCTTGTTTATGGGCTGGATATATTCCTTGGGTATGCTTCCGCCCACGGTTTCGTCGGCGAACTCATAGCCCGTGCCGGCTTCCGCCGGCTCCAGCCTGATTTTGCAGTGGCCGTACTGGCCGCGTCCGCCGGATTGGCGAACATACTTGCCCTCGGCCTCTACGCTCTTGCGTATTGCCTCGCGGTATGCAACCTGCGGGCGGCCGACGTTTGCCTCGACCTTGAACTCGCGCAGCAGCCTGTCAACAATTATCTCCAGGTGCAGCTCGCCCATACCAGCAATTATGGTCTGGCCGGTCTCGACGTCGGTATAGGTCTTGAATGTGGGGTCTTCCTCGGCAAGCTTAACGAGTGCAACCACCATCTTTTCCTGACCCTGCTTGGTCTTGGGCTCGATGGCAACCTTGATAACCGGTTCGGGAAAGCTGATTTGCTCAAGCACGATGGGGTGCTTTTCGTCGCACAGCGTGTCGCCGGTGGTGGTTTCCTTAAGCCCTACGATTGCGGCGATGTCGCCGGAATAAATGCGGTCAATTTCCTCGCGGCTGGCGGCGTGCATCTGCATAACCCTGCCCACGCGTTCTTTTTTGCCCTTGGTGGTGTTGTAAACATAGGAGCCGCTCTGAAGAACGCCGGAATAGCAGCGGAAATACGCCAGCTTACCCACAAACGGGTCGGCGACAATCTTGAAAGCCAGCCCCGCAAAGGGCGCCTCGTCCGATGTCGGCCGGGTTTCCTCGTTGCCGGTGTCCGGGTTTGTGCCGGTGATGTGGTCTACATCAAGAGGGGAGGGGAGGTAATCCAGCACGGCGTCAAGCAGCTTTTGCACGCCCTTGTTCTTGTAGGAAGTGCCGCAGATTACCGGAGTAAGCTGCAGAGCCAGCGTGCATTTGCGTATGGCCGTCTTGAGCTCTTCCTTTGTAATTTCTTCTTCCATCAAAAACTTTTCGGTCAGCGCGTCGTCAAAGCCTGCCACGTGCTCCACAAGCTCCATGCGCGCGGCGGCTGCCGCGTCCGCATACTCGGCGGGAATGGCAGTGACTTCCATCTCTCTGCCCAGGTCGTCTTTGTAAATGGTGGCGTTCATATCAAGAAGGTCGATTATACCTCTGAAATCCGCCTCCTTGCCTATGGGCAGCTGAATGGGCATTGCGGGCGCCTTGAGCCGCTCGCGTATCATCTTTACGCAGTTTTCAAAGTTTGCGCCGTTGATGTCCATCTTGTTGACATATGCAAGGCGGGGCACGCTGTATTTGTCAGCCTGCCTCCAGACGGTCTCGCTCTGCGGCTCTACGCCGCCCTTGGCACAAAACACGGCAACCGCGCCGTCAAGCACGCGAAGCGAGCGCTCCACCTCTACGGTAAAGTCCACGTGCCCGGGCGTATCGATTACGTTTATACGGTAGCCGTTCCAGTGGCAGGTGGTTGCGGCTGACTGAATGGTAATGCCGCGCTCCTGTTCCTGCACCATGAAGTCCATGACGGCGTTGCCGTCATGGGTCTCGCCCACCTTGTGGGTCTTGCCCGTATAAAAAAGTATACGTTCGGACGTAGTGGTCTTACCGGCGTCGATGTGCGCCATAATCCCGATGTTTCTTGTATGGAATAAGTCAAATTCTCTGGGCATAAAAACTCCTGTTACCAGCGGTAGTGTGCAAACGCCTTGTTTGACTCCGCCATGCGGTGTGTGTCCTCTTTCTTTTTAAATGCGTTGCCGCTGCTGTTGTAAGCGTCCACAATTTCCCCTGATAACTGTTCTGCCATTGTTCTTTCGCTTCTCTTTCTGGCTGCGTCAACCAGCCAGCGGATGCCCAGCGTCTGCCGTCTCTCCGGACGGACCTCGATGGGAACCTGATAGTTGGAGCCGCCCACGCGGCGCGCTTTGACCTCAAGCATGGGCATGACGTTGGCAAGCGCCTTGTTAAATACTTCAAGCGCGTCTGCGCCCGTCTTTTTAGCGGCAGCCTCAAACGCCTGATATACTATGGTCTGGGCAACGCCCTTCTTGCCGTCCAGCATGACCTGGTTGACAAGCTTTGTAACCACCTTGCTCTTATATACCGGGTCGGGTAAAACGTCCCTCTTGGGTATATTGCCTCTTCTTGGCATGAAAAAACCTCCTTAAAAATTTAAGGTAGTGAGGGGGCAGGCGGATATTTCCGCGCAAACCCACACAATTTGAGTACGGCTCGGGCACAATCGCACTCGCGCTTTCCCCGTATAATATATATAAGGAGAAAAACCGCGGGCGCGCAGCCTCACTTCTGCACGTGACTCGGGTGCATACTGCCTACCAAACGTGCGGATGACAGCCCCGAAGGAATAAAACGTTTTCGCTTTTAAAACCTGCGCCGTATACGGCAAGGCTCTTAAGCCGCGCGGCAACTTTAGCCGCCTAACGCCTGTCTGTTCCTTCATTACCTTAAATGTGGCGCGCTCGCTTTTGTAAAAGCTTTGCGCGCATGCTTAAGGAGGACTTATTTTAGGGCGTGCCGGGGATTTAATCCCGGGCAGCCTTAAGTAATCCGGTTTGGTGAAAAAATGGCCAGCCTGATGTTACTTAGGCTTTTTTGCGCCGTACTTGGAGCGGGCCTGGTTGCGCTTTGCAACGCCTGCCGTATCCAGCGCGCCGCGTACGATATGATAGCGCACGCCGGGCAGGTCCTTTATCCTTCCGCCGCGTACCAGCACGGAGCTGTGTTCCTGCAGGTTATGACCCTCGCCGGGAATGTACACCGTGCCTTCCTCGCCGTTTGACAGGCGCACCCTGGCAATTTTGCGCAGCGCGGAGTTGGGCTTTTTAGGGGAAGTTGTGGTCACCGAAAGGCAGACGCCGCGCTTTTGCGGGCAGTTCTCCAAAATAGGCGATTTGGAATTATACACAATACTCTTCCTGCCGTGCCTAATTAACTGGTTGATGGTTGGCATTAATTTTTCACCTCCTTTTATATTATTTCAAACTCTTCAGAGATTTAAACCCGGCGTTAAGTGACTTAAGCCGGGAAAATCGCCGAAGAATATTTTAACACTTTATTTGCAAACCGTCAACGCAAATGAAGGTCTTTTGTGTAAAAACAACGTAAAATGCACATTATTCGGGCAAAGCCGCGTTTTTTGTGCGCAAAGCGTCCGGCGCTGCCGCCGCAAGCGGCGCACTGCTTTCGGGCGCGCGCCGCAAAACCGCAAAAAAACCGCCGGGCTGCGGCCGGAAAACTGAATTAACTTGTATTATAAACCGCCGCGTTGCGCTTTTAATGCGCTCATTTGATTGCAAATATATGCGTTTACAATTATACTATTAAAGACCGGCGTATGTGCTGTAGACAGTATCTTTACAGTCTGAGCCGGCTTAAAAATGCGCAGAAACTTGAACTTAAGTTAAAGCATAGCGCGTCGCCCGAAACAAGGCAAAAACATTTGGAAAGAAAACAGGAAGGAAGTTCAGCTACATGGGATATCTACAGTTTGTCAACGTTAAACACGGCACCGACTCGCAAAGAAGGTTCAGCAGCGGAAACACGCTGCCGCTGACCGCGCTGCCCCACGCTATGGCCGCGTTTGCTCCGCAGACAAACGGCAGCCGCCACTCATGGTTTTACCATCCGGCGGACAGAAGCCTTGAGGGCATCAGACTCACCCACCAGCCCAGCCCGTGGGTGGGCGATTTTTCATATTTATGTTTTATGCCGCAGGCCGAGCGCTTATTTGAGACAGAGGACCTGCGCTGGAGCGGCTTCCGCCCCGAGGAAGCGCAGCTTATGCCGCACTATATGGATGTAAAATTTTTGCGCTACGGAGCGCGGCTGAGCCTTGCGCCTACGGACAGCGGCGCGGTAATGCAGCTTGAGTTTGACAGCTTTGTAAAGCAGCCCCGCTTTGCGGTGCTGCCTCCGTCGGGCTTTGTTTCCCAGACAAGCGCCGACACAGAGAATAAACGCATATACGGCTATACCACATCATACACCGCGTCGCCCTATCACGGCGACTTCAAATGCTGGTTTGTTTTTGAGTTCGGCTGCGATATCTCAGACGTGCAAAAGGGCGGCGACAGTTCGCAAAAAATTTCTGTGGCGCTGTCCGAGCGCCGCACAACAGTAAAGATGGCAACGTCGTATATTTCCCAAGAGCAGGCGGTTTTTAACCTTGAGAGCCAGACCAAAGGCCTTGACTTTGCCGCTGCCAAAGCGAGTGCGGAGGACATTTGGGAGGGCTTGCTGTCAAAGGTCGAGATAGAGTCTGACCTTCGCACCATGCGTACCTTTTACTCCTGTATGTATCGCGCGTTTTTGTATCCCACAAAGCTTTACGAAACGGACGCTTCCGGCAAGAACCTGCACGTTGTGCCCGAGACCGGACAGGTAAAAGAGGGAGTGATGTACACAAACAACGGCTTTTGGGATACGTTCAGGACGGTATACCCTTTCTATGCGCTGGTGATACCCGAAAAGTTGAGGGAAATTTTGCACGGCTATCTCAACTTCTTTGACGACACCGGATTTTTGCCCAGATGGCCCAGCCCGGGCGAGTTCGGCTGTATGCCGGGCACGCTGATTGAGGCGGTTTTTGCAGATGCCGCCGCCAAAAACATACTCGATAAGGCTGATTTAAAGCGCTCTCTCAGCGCCTTGGTTGCAAACGCAAGCCGCCGCTCAGACAATCCCCGTCAGGGCAGAAAGTGCGTAGAGGAATATAACCAACTTGGCTATGTTCCGCATGACCTCTGCCGCGAGAGCGTAAACGAGACGCTGGACTGCGCCTACGGCGACTTTTGCATAGGCGTGGTTGCACGCGTGGCAGGCGAGGAGGCCATGGCCGAGGAGTTTTTCAAGCGCTCCAAAAACTATGCCAACCTGTTTGACAGCAAATCCGGATTTTTCCGCGGCAAGGACGTAAAAGGAAATTTCCGCGAGGAAGATTTCAACCCTTTAAACTGGGGCAGGGACTATACCGAGGGCAGCGCGTGGCAGAACAGCTTTGCCGTGCAGCACGATATAGAGGGGCTTGCAGAACTTCACGGCGGCAATGCAGCACTTGAAAAAAAGCTGGACGAACTTTTTGCAACGCCGCCGCTGTACTGCGTGGGCGGTTACGACCACGAAATCCACGAGATGACCGAGATGGCGGCGGTTGACTTCGGGCAGTGCGCAATATCCAATCAGCCCAGCTTTCATATACCTTATATATACAGCCTGATCGGGAGGCGGGATAAGACCGAGTATTGGGTGGAGAGGATTGTAAAGGAGCTGTTCTCGCCCGAGGACAACGGCTATCCCGGCGACGAGGACAACGGAACCATGGCGTGTTTCTATATATTTTCCTGCCTGGGGCTGTATCCGCTCTGCCCGGGCAAAGACGAGTATGCCCTCTCTAAGCCGCTGGTAACCATAAAGTCGCTGCCAAAGGGGTTTCCGCGCGCAGATTGAGCGCGGCTGTTATGCAGGCAGGCGCATAATGGCGCTCACGGTGGATAGTTTGTTTCACATCAACCGCGCGGCGGTTATGCAGGCAGACTCGTAAAAGCCAGGCAAACCCGTTCTTTTATATTTTTTACCGGAGATAAATTTGACAGTAAACTATAAATCCACGCTGCGCGCCGCATTTTCCGGCTATATAGTTCAGGCGATAATAAACAATTTTGCGCCGCTGTTGTTTTTGACCTTTCAAAGCTCTTACGGCATACCGCTTGCGCAAATCACGCTGCTTGTGACGGTAAACTTTGCCGTACAGCTGTTTGTCGATATGCTGGCAATTGCCTTTGTAGACAAAATAGGCTATCGCATATCCGTGGTTGCCGCGCATTTTTTTGCGGCGGCGGGGTTAATCGGGCTGGGTGTGCTGCCCGCGTTGCTTTCAAGCCCCTTTGCAGGGCTGCTCATATCCGTGATAATCTACGCGATGGGCGGCGGACTGCTCGAGGTTCTCGTCAGCCCCATTGTGGAGTCCTGCCCCACGGACAACAAGGAAAAGACAATGAGCCTGCTGCATTCGTTTTACTGCTGGGGACACGTGCTGGTGGTCATGCTGTCTACTGCGTTCTTTGCGGCTTTCGGCATAGGCAGCTGGAAGGTTCTTGCAGTTATATGGGCTATGTTCCCCATATTCAACGGGCTGCTCTTTACCCGCGTTCCGCTCGTAACGCTCAACGGCGAGGGAAACACAGGGCTGTCCGTAAAGCGGCTTGCGCGCAAAAAAATCTTTTGGGTGCTCATGCTTGTTATGGTCTGCGCAGGCGCGGGAGAGCAGGCGGTAAGCCAGTGGGCTTCAGCCTTTGCGCAGAGCGGCCTCGGCGTGGACAAGGCAATAGGCGACCTTGCAGGCCCCATGTTTTTTGCGGTCATGATGGGCATTTCCCGAGTGTTTTACGGCAAGCTCGGCCATAAAATCGACCTGCACAAGTTTATGATGCTCAGCTCCGTGCTGTGCGTGCTGTCCTATCTTCTGATATCACTCACGCCCGGCGCAGTAACCGGGCTGATAGCCTGCGGAATATGCGGCCTTTCGGTGGGCATACTCTGGCCGGGCACGTTCAGCACGGCAACGGCCTCTATAAAGGGCGCGGGAACGTCTATGTTTGCGCTGCTTGCGCTGGCCGGCGACCTCGGCTGCTCGGCAGGCCCCACGCTGGTGGGCATGGTTTCAAGCGCCGCCGGCGGCAACCTTAAGGCAGGTATGCTGTCTGCGGTGATATTTCCCGTGCTGCTCATTGTCGGGCTGCTGATAATTTCCGCATACAAAAAGCGGGACGCGCCAATGCTGCAGCCTGAGTAGCGCCGCTCATCGGGCAGGCGGATAAAACATTGCTTAAGAGGGCATAATAAGCTTAAATTCCCATTAAAGGAGTGAAGTTTATTATGCCTCATTTATTATGCGATGTTATGTCGGCAAATGTACACAAGATTAGCCGCGAAAAGACGCTCATGGACGCAGCCAAGCTCATGCAGCAAAACGATATCGGCTTTTTGCCGGTAACCGACGGGCAGTCCGTAGCCGGTGCGGTAACCGACAGGGATTTGGTAATCAGAGGCTATGCGCGCGGTCTTTCGCCCGATACGCCCGTGTCCGATGTGATGACAAAGTCCTGCGTGCACGCAGACAAGAGTATGCCCGTATGCGACGCGGCAAAGCTCATGTCGGAAAAGCAGATTAGGCGCCTGTGCGTCTTTGACGGGGATAGGCTGGTCGGCGTGTGTTCTTTGGGCGACATATCCACCTCTCAAAGCGGCAAGGAGCAGGCGGGCGACGCGCTGTCAAGGATATCGCTGCCCGCGCAAGCAGCCGCAGGAGAACAAAACTTTTCGCCGCGCGGCGTTTAGACGGCTCTCAAAGTGTTTATTATAGACCAACGCTTATACGGCATTAAGTTTACAGTCAAACCTTTGCGGAAGCTGCTTTGAAACTGTTTGCCAAACTGTATATGCCGTATGCGGCAGTGTTTGCGCGGATCCGTCAATGCATTAAAATGCAGACGGCGGAATATGCTAAAACACTTATTTATTTAAGGAGGGATTGGAAGTGAAGGACGACAAAAAACATCAAGACGATTTTTTGGACAAGTACCCCGACCACAACAGTATTGCCTCTGCCAACGAGTTCACCGGACTGATATCCTCTGCAATAGACACGCATTGGGAGGCGGAAGCATACAGCGAGGAGTTCCACATTCACGAGCAGACCGAAGTCTGCTTTGATGAGGACGCTGCAGACGACAAGTAATGCATACGGAAAACCGCAATAAAAAATGCACCTTCTTTGGTTGAAACACATAAGAACAATGTGTAAACTAAAGAAGGTGCATTTTTGTTTGTTATACGTGATGATTGCCGTATATACGGCGCTGTAAAAGTTTGCCTGTTTTATGCGGAAATGATTGCAGTATCAGTTGCCGCTCTCCTTGCTGCTGTCTTGCCCGGCGTAAATTTCGGCGTAATAATTATCATAGAGGTCTATTATTTCCTTGGAGGACGTACGTATCACTTCCAGCGATTCCAGTTTTTCCTCGGCGTCAAGGCCGGGTATGAGGTAATCGTAAGCCTCAATCATAAACCCGTCCTCAAGCTGCGTCTGCGGCAGTTCGCCAAACAGCCTGCAATAGAGCAGAACCGCACCCGCATAGCCGGCAAGCTCGTTTGCGTGTCTTATTTCGTCCGGCATAGCCAAACTGTTTTGAGGAAAACCCTCTTGGTACCAAAGCTTGTGTATCAGCCCCTGCCAGTTTGCCAGACCTACATCCCTGTTATTCGTCTTGGCGTATTCCACGGAATACGACGCCTCGTTTTCGGCGGGAAACAGTACAATCCTTGTGGAAAGCTCCCTTGACTCAAGCTCCTCGACAAAATTTGCTACGTATCGGGCGTCCGTGAAGTCGTAAATCGTCTGCAATATGATTACGTCATAATACCCCGCCTTTACAAGCGGCAGCTCATCTTTGGCGCCGAATATATCGTCATAATGCAGCTGAACCCGCCAATAGCCCTTTGCCTGCCAGTCGACGGTGGCCTGCACGCCGTTTTCCTCCAGTATGGACTTGAGCGGCCGCTCCACATTCGAAGTCCATATAAAGCTGTTTCCGAGTATAAGTATGTTTATGGGCTGCTCTTTATCAAAGCTTTTAAAGTTATATTTTTCAAGGTTGGTCTTGCCGCCGCCCGCGCACGCCGCCATAACAAATACAAGCGCAAGAGCAAGCAGCAGCGCGGCCACGGATTTAATGCGTTTCATAAATTTCTCTCCCCCAAACAATCATATAAGACTTTCTTATAGTTTGGCACATTCAAAAGTAATCTCAAACACTTCTACCGCCTAATTTATTTTTTTGCTTTATATAAGAGTTTAAGAGGCCGCCTCAACTTGGGACAGCTTCTTTTTTATGCCCAAAATCTCTGTGTGCGAGCGCAGACAAAGCTTTATTTAAACCGGTTTTTCTTAAAATAGATGTTATTCCTCAAGGGAGAGTGTGCTGTCATACACAAAGTTGTATATGTAGTCGGGGAAGTGTATGTTGTCCGTTCCGTCTATATAAAGCACACGTGTGGGCTGTGTTTGCACACTCTTTTTGTATTCTGAGGGAGCTACGCCGTTGTAGCGTATAAAGTGCTTGTTAAAATTTTGCTTTGTTTTGATGCCGGCAATGGGATATATCTGCGAAAGCGGCATATCTGTCTGTTCCATCAGCCGTTTTGCACGTTCTACACGCAAACGGTTGAGATATTCGTTTACCGACAGCGAAAAATCTTCTCTGAAAAGCCTGTTGAGATAGCTCTGCGATACGCCCGCCGCTTGGGCAATGCATCGGCTGGTGATGGGTGTGTTGTATTTCTCGTTTATAAATGCCAAAGCTTTTTTAAGATAAATTATGCCCGTTTTGCTGCTGTATTGTGCCTGCTGCGTTCGGCACACCGCAAGAAAAATCAATCCCAAATTAAAGTTTATAAAGGAATCCGAGGGGCATTGCTGCTCGTTGTTTTTAAGATATTCCTGTACTAAAATAAGGTATTTGAGCAAGTGCCCGTCGTCATACAGCTTGAAAATAGGGTGCTGATTGGCAAAAAAATGGGCAAACGAGGCTTCATTTTCCATAAAGGCGGCAAGTGTGACGGGGATGGAATTGTTGTTGGATTCCGACACATGAGCCAAGCTGAGTTCCAGGCACAGCATCTGGGTGCTTTTGTCGTAAATAGTAATCCTATGCGGCAAAAAAGCGTCTATAAAAACGTATTCGCCGGTGTGAACAATCATCTTTTGCGGCGTGCTGCCGTCCAGATATTCAAGCTCCATTTCACCGAAGTTGACATACATAATCTCCAGACGCTTGTGCGAGTGCAGTTTCATTGTGTAATTGTGGTAATGCTTATAGGAAAGGCTGCGTATTACAAACCATTTTTGCAGGTTATTTACATTGTAAACGGAATGATTATTATCCATTTGACTGTCTCCTTAACTGTATTTTAACACTCCGGCTGAGTGTTGTCAATACCAAAACGGACTAAAGAAAAAGGCATAAGAGTTCCAATTTGTTTACCTTTAGTAAGTATTATGCGCAAATAGTGATTTTCCCCTATTGACTTTTTGAGACAAATAGCTTTAAATGAAAATACTAATCAATACAACTGAAATTAAATCGGTTTTACCCGTGCTGTTTTTATTGCCGGGGTTTCCGAAGGGAGGAATAATGAGAAAGATTTGTGTGATTTTTATGGCGGCAATACTGCTTAGTTCTGCGGCTATAATGGCCGCCTGCCAAAACCAGCCGCAAGGCACAGAGGGAACACTCTCTATAGCTTCGTTTGAAGGCGGCTACGGCGATACATGGGCAAGCGCCCTGGCGCAGGCGTACAAGCAGCAAAATCCGGAAATTGATGTTGTTGTGGACACAAGCCCTCTGGTGCGTGATGATGCGGTTACTGCGCTTCAGACGGGGGTGTCGTCGGTTGATTTGTTCTTTATTGACGGAGCGAGCATAGGCACATATTGCGAGGTGTACGACACTCTTGCCGAGCTGAATGAGGTGTACGAGTCAAAGCCCAAAGCCGGCGGAGTGGAGGAGGACATCTTTATAAAGGACAAGCTCCGGCCAGAGATTGTGCAGGAGATGACATACGGCGGCGACAGAGAGCCGTATGTGGGGAATTATTATACCGTACCCACCCCGTCAGGCCCTAATTCGCTCATCTTGAATGTGGATGCGCTCAACCTTGCTTTGGGTGAGGGCAACTGGGAAGTTCCTGTGACCACTGACGAAATGATGAATCTTGCCGACCGTATAAAGGCGGCAAACGCAACCGTAAACGTAGCCGGCATCAACCATACCATATATCCCTTTATCTACAGCGGCGATGCGGTGGAATATCTAAGATATCTGTCACACGCATGGGTGGCGCAGCATGACGGAGCGGAGGCCTTCCGTAATTCGCAGAGCTACAAAATAGACGGCAAGTACAATCAGGCCGCCTTTAATCCTCCCGGCAAGCTGATAGCTTATACGGCGATAGAGCGCATACTAAAGCGTGCCAACAACTATTGCGACCCGTCCAGCATGGGAAACAAACCTTCTGCCTCGCAAAAGTATTTTTTCCAAAACCGTGCGGCCATGTATATAACGGGTGACTGGCTGGAGAGGGAAATGGAAGCCGCCACTGAGTACCATGCCGAGCTGATAATGGTAAAACCGCCGGTCATATCCGCGCTCTCGCAGAAACTTGAAACCGAGTATTCGGTAAACTTGGGCGCAACGGCGGCTGTAAAAGACCAAAAGCTTGCCGAGATAATAGATGCCGTTGATGCGGGTGAAACCTCGCTTGAGGGAGTCAGCCAGCAGGTGTTTGATGCAGTGAAAGAGTCCCGCAGCATTATATACAGCCTGGCCAACAACGCCATTGGGTTTATGCCGAGGTCAAGCGTCAACAAAGAGCTTGCCATAGACTTTTTGAGGTTTATGTATTCTGACGAGGGCATTGCCATAGTCATGAGAGAATCTAAGTCAAACCTGCCCATAGCGGGCATGACATATGAGTCATCTGCGAACGACAGCAATTTCCGCAAATCGGTTATGGAAATCGAAAGTAGCGGCGTGCAGTACATTTTCTCCTCCTCACGTGACCCCATACGCTACCGTGCGGGAGTGGACGAATACATCGGCAACGAAAAGCCGGAGATAGCGTTCGGCAAGAGAACGGGAGCGCTTACCGCTGCCCAGCAGCTGCAAAAGGAGATAAGCGCACTTGCGGACAGCTGGTCTGAGTATATGGAGTATGTAGAGTAATATATGAGTGAAAAAGAGAGTGCTTTGACAAGACTTCGGCGCAAGCTGTCTGACGGTCTTTACGATTTAAAGCTGTTTTTGCGGAAAAAGTTTAATATCCCCGAGCGCAAGACCTCCATATCCCGCAGAAACCGCTCACGCAGGATTTTTATTGCGGGCATGCTGAGCGTGGGGCTGATACAGTTTGCGGTGTTTTGGGTATATGTGAACTTCAACTCAATACTCATGGCTTTCCAGCAGAACACCCGAGCGGGAACGGTTTGGAGTTTTAAGAACTTTGAACGCTTCTTCCATGAGTTTGCCCGCCCGCAGTTTGAGCTGAGTCTTGCTCTCAAAAACTCGCTGTTGCTGTTTTTGGTGGGGACATTGATGTCGCTGGCGCTGTCGCTGTTGTTTGCATATTACCTTTACAAAAAGGTGCGGTGGTCGGGGTTTTACAGGGTGGTGTTTTTTCTTCCGTCCATAATCTCCGCCGCAGTGCTGGTGGCGCTCTTTAAATACATTGTGGCAGGAAACGGGCCCTTAAATGAGCTGTTATCCATTATAGCAGGATACAAAGTTGACATTGAGTGGGTGATTGACGAGCAGTTTTCTATGATGACAATTTTGTTTTACTGTCTTTGGACGGGCTTCGGCAGCAACATTGTGCTGCTCACCAGCGCCATTTACCGGGTGCCCGCCGACCTTACCGAATACGCAAAGATCGACGGCGTGGGCATGACAAGAGAGCTTTTTCAGTTGATTATCCCGCTTATCTGGCCTACGCTGAGCACGTTGCTTGTGTTTGCCACCGCAGGGCTGTTTACCAACATGGGGCCGGTGCTGCTGTTTACGCAAGGGCAGTTCAAGACAATGACACTGGGTTACTTTATTTTTGACAAGGTGACCGGCCACCAATACGAATACCCCGCGGCTATAGGGCTTATCTTTACCGCAATAGGGCTGCCGCTTGTGCTGGGTGTGCGTTGGCTACTGGGTAAAGTTTACGAAGACGTAAGCTATTGAGGGAGGGGATATGAGTAAAATAAAGAAACAGTTAAAAGCCCGTCCCAAAGCGGAAAAAATTGTGCTTGCTGTGGTGTTCTGCGTATTCTTTGTATATGCGCTGTCGCTTATATTTCCCTTTGTATGGGCGTTTCTCAGCTCCCTTAAAACCGACGACGAATATTACGAGCGGGTGTTTGCGCTGCCGAGGAACTGGCTGTTTTCCAATTACATCAAGGCATTTGACGAGTTTTCCATTGGGGGAACAAACCTTACGGGCATGTTTGTAAACAGCCTTTGGCTGACGTTCGCCGGTACTTTTGTGGCGGTGATGGTATCCAGCGCCACGGCATATGTAATCGCCAAATACCAATTTAGGGGCAACTCACTCATATACAAAATTGCTATATTCACCATGATAATCCCAATTGTGGGAAACCTGCCGTCCATGTATAAGCTGGTACTGCAGCTGGGGCTCAACAACCCCATAGGCATACTTGCGCTGTATGCCGGCGGATTTGGCTTTAACTTTATAATACTGCACGGTTTTTACCGGAGCGTGTCATGGAGCTATGCCGAGGCGGGTTTTGTTGACGGTGCGTCCGACCTTACGGTGTATTTTAAAATCATACTGCCGCAGGCAAAGGCAAGCCTGATAGCCATAAGCATACTCTCCTGCATAGGCATCTGGAACGATTATCTCACGCCGTTTTTGTACCTGAAGCAAACGCCTACGCTTGCGCTGGGAATTTATCAATTTGAGATTGTGCAGGAGCATAGGTCAAACGTGCCGGTATATTACAGTGCAATATTGATGTCGGTATTGCCTATATTCACGGTATTTGTGGCTTTCCAAAAGACCATAATGGAAAACACCGTCGCAGGCGGAATAAAAGGTTGATTTTAGCGCCTAAAGCGCAAAAATAGGAGGAAAATATGAAAAAGAGAACAACTCAACGCTGGCTGCTTAGCCTTTTACTGATACTTTGCCTTACGTTATCAGTGGCTTGTGCGCCTCGCGATCCAAAGCCTACGGAGCCGGAGCGCTTTGACTCCGATTGGACGGAGGTTCCGGAAAACACCAATGCAAACCTTAAATATTTCGGATACTTCCATTCCGACGGTTTTTTGGGCAGTGCGCCTCATTATGACAGCATTGCCGATTTGCAAAACTCCAACATAATGATGATAAACTCAGCTTGGAGCATACAGCAGTCGGTGGACGCGCTTGCCGCTGTCAAG
Organism: uncultured Clostridia bacterium; assembly: GCA_964587785.1. GTDB lineage: Bacteria > Bacillota > Clostridia > Christensenellales > HGM11417 > CAZPMG01. Next base: position 23,341 of record CAZPMG010000002.1, on the reverse strand, counting down.
GCAAGCGGACACAAGGCGTTTTTGTCCATGCACGATTTCTTTACCGGCGGAACGACAACCGTTGCCAATTCAGCTTCGCTCAAGGCAAACTATGAAGCCGATTGGAACGCCCGCCGCAATGCCATCGCTGATTACATCGCAGACGGCACGATATTCGGGTTTTACTTTGACGAGCCGGCTTGGCACGGGGTCAAGGAAGCGGACTTCCGCACCGTTACCCAGCTGCTGCGCACGCAATATCCCGATGTCCGTGTTTTAAACTGCATGACGGTATATGACGTGGGTATCGCCAAGTTCGAGGGGTTCCCCGAGACCACAGCGGCATTTAATGAGTTCTGTACCGATGTCATGTACGATTCATACGCCAATTGGAATGACGACACCCGCCTTGGTTACCTTGAAAAGATTAAGTCAAAGGCAACAAACAATCAATACATTTGGGGCTGCCCCAAGGGCTTTTCCGATAACCCCGAGCAAATAGATCAAATGGCAGCGCACATCAAAGGTTTTTATACCGAGGCAGTCCAGGAGCCTCGTTACGCAGGCATTATATCTTTTTCCTATGCCGACGGAACAGAAGCCGATTGGGGCTATGGACTTAAAACTTTCTTCAGCGACGACAGCGAGTATTACAGCCGTGAACTGCGCAGGCTCTATATAAACATAGGCCGTGAGATAATAGGGCTTGAGCCTTATGACTTCTCCCAAGAAATAGAGCTTACTCTTGTAGGGCTTAGCGAGGTTTATGATGTGGGCGAATCCGTTGTGTTCCCGCTTGCGGGCGCTATTGACGGAACGGGCAACGTTTTGCAGGTTCAATCCACAATTACCGACCCCAGAGGCAACACCGCAGCGGTTACCAGCAGCTCCTTTGTGCCTGAGTACAGCGGCAAATACACCTTTACCGCAACTGTAGGCGAGGGTGAGGACGCAATCAGCAAGAGCACGGGCATTCACGTACGTTATCCCGGCGAGATAAATATGTTTGAAAGCGTGGGGCACGCACTTGATGCAACGGGTACGGCAGCTGACCTTTGGTGCTGGCCCAGGTCTTACTCTACAGATGTCAAGCGCAGCGGCGAGGGCAGCCTGTTTGTAAACACGCACGTCACAGACGGCGAATGGCCGAGGGTTGTATTTGCCAAAAACGGACACCAGCTGTGGGATATGAGCGATTTTGATGCGATCTCCGCATGGATTTACAACCCCAGTACTCAGCCGCTTAAAGGAATAACCTTCTTCCTCACCAATGAGGCAGAAAGTACGGATTCTGCACTGAGCGTTTTCTATGGCAAGGAGATTCCCGCAGAATCTTGGATGCAGCTGGTCGTTACCAAAGACACGATTACTTCAATCGCAAAAGACCTAGATATAACCTCGTTTAAGATAATAATAGGTCAGACGGCATCGAGCTACGCAAACAGAACGCCTTTCTATATAGACGAGGTGATGTTCTTAAAGACACAGTACGACTATGGCTTTGAAAGCGTTTACGACAAAAACCTGATCACCGGAACCGCAGCCGATCTGTGGTGCTGGCCCAGTAGCGTTGTCACCGATTTCGGCCGCGACAGCCAAGGCTCGCTGAAGGTAACGCCGCACGCAACCGACGGCACATGGCCCAACATTGTGTTCAGCTCAGGCTTTTTCCAGACCTTTGATTTGACGGCCGCAGAGGAAATATCGGTATGGGCTTACAATCCCTCTGATGACGCAATAAATGGCTTCGGGTTTAAAATTAACAACGGCGAAGGCGTAAACCAAGCCGCCAAGACGTTTGCCCTGCCCTCCAAAGTGTGGACAAAAATGACAATAACCGTGGACGAGGTGCTGGCTTTAGCGGCAAACATCGACCTTTCCCAAGCGGTGATAAGCTTTACTCAGCTGGGCGGAACCTACGCCAACAGAACGGAGTTCTTCCTTGACGACTTCAGCGTTACCCTTGAGCCGGCAGAGCCGCCGGTTGATCCTGAAGAGCCCGGCGACATTGTTGTAGGCTTTGAGACCGAAGACGATTTAAGCGCAGTTTACGGCACAGTGGACGATTACTGGTCATGGCCGGTGAGCATATCAACCGAACAGGCGAAAAGCGGTGACAGTTCACTTAAAATAACCGTCCGTCAAGACGGCGGCACATGGCCGAGGCTCCAGTTTAAAAACGGCAGCTTAAACGAATTTGACCTTACCGAGCTTGACTATATCTCGCTGTATGTGTACAACACTTCTGATGAAGACATAGTAAACCTTGGCTTCAATGTGGTAGACGGTGATAAGCAGGCGCAGTTTGTATTTACGCTTGCCGCCGGGCAGTGGACGGAGATTAAGGTGACAAAGGCAGAGATCCTTGCAAAGGTTGACGGCATAGACCTTACCTCAGTAAAGGTATACTTTGCGCAGATGGGTGCAACTTATGAAAACCGTTCGAACCTGTATTTGGATGACTTTGCCGTTGTATATGTAGAGCAAGCTGAATAAGCAGAGTAATATTTTAAAAGGATTGGGGCTGTCTTTTAGCTGTTAATGCGGCGAAAGCCGCAGGTGAATATGGTTTAAAGACAGCCCCGATTTAGGTTTTTTAATGAAGGATTTTGACTTTTTTGAAAGCGGGCTGCATTTAAAATTCCGCATTACCGACGAGGGACGTGCGCTGCTGCTGCACTGCTCAAACCTGCCGTATGACGAGCAGGCAATCATATTACGCAATCAGTCGCCCTCCTCTTATCCGGAGGCTGACGACAACGTGTCCGCCTCAAACCTTGCAGTTTTTACTCCGGTAGAATTTCTTTGCTCGGGCGGCCAGTTCAATGACCACCACGGCGCAAAAAAAACCAAATCCGACGGCGAAGCACGCCTTAGGTTTGCCGGCTTAACCGATGAGTATCAGGGCAAATGGCGGCACATAACCTTGCAGCTTGTGTCTGAAGAGGCGCAGCTCAGCTGTCATTACATGATGTTTAGGCAAGCGCCGGTAATCAAAAGCTATACCGAGGTCAAGGCAAAAGTGCCGCTCAGCATTGAATATCTGTCCAGCTTTAAGCTCATGGGCATAGGCGCAGCGCACGGCGGCGATGCGTATGAAAATATTTCCGTGGGCATACCGCACAATGCCTGGCACGGCGAGGGGCAATGGCGTTTCTCCACCTTAAATCAGCAGGGGCTTACTGGCTGCCATAACTATTTTTATATGAAAAAATTCAGTTACGGCAATGCCGGCAGCTGGCCGAGCAAGGACTATCTGCCTGCGGGTATTGTGAAAGACAAAAACCAGCTGATATTTTGGCAGGTAGAGAGCAACGGCTCGTGGTACTCGGAAATAAGCAACATGAGAGGCTTTTTGTATCTCTCGCTGTTTGGGCCGACCTTTGCGGAAAGTCATTGGACAAAGGATTTATCCGCAGGCGGGAGCTTTTGCTCCGTTCCCGTTGCGCTGAGCTTTACGCCGGATTTAAACAGCGCCATAGAGGCTATGACGGCATACCGCCGCACCATAGTTTCCCCCCACAAAGACGACATAGACCTGCCGGTGCAGTATAACGATTATATGCACGCCAACTGGTCTAATCCCCGGCCGGAAAGATTGTTTAAACAGATTGATACCGCAGCAGAACTTGCAATGAAGTATTTTGTAATTGATGCGGGCTGGTATTCCGACGGCGATTGGTGGGACACCTTGGGCGAATGGAGGGAGGCGGAAAAGAGGTTCTTACCCTATTCGCTGGCCCAGATATATGATTATATCCGCTCCAAAGGTATGCATGGCGGTATTTGGCTGGAGATTGAGAGCGTAGGCATCAATTGCCCCAATGTATCCGAGCTTTTGCCGCTGTGCATGAAAAGAAAGGGCCTGCCGGTCATTGACCACGACCGCTACTTTTTGGATTTTTCCTTGGCAGAAACTCGCAGCTATGCCGACTCGGTGATAGACAGACTGGTTGAATTGTATGGCATAAGATATATCAAAATGGACTACAACGTGGATTG
>CAZPMG010000002.1:0-19260 GCA_964587785.1 uncultured Clostridia bacterium | reverse complement strand
ATGCAGAGCAGGTAATAATGAACCTTGTAAACGCCATACCCTTCCGCATGCAGCTTTCCGGCGAGATAGAGCAGCTTTCCCCGGATATGAAGCGGCTTGTGGCGGAGGGTGTGGAGGTGCATAACAGCCTTGCGGACTTCAAAAAGCGGGCGACTGCCTATTTGCCGCTAGGGTTTTGTGAGTTTTTTCAAGATACCGTGGTATATGGGCTAAAGGACAGTAACAGATTGGTGCTGTGCGTGTATAATTTGGGCGGCGAAAGGAAAAAGAGCATTGAACTTGATGGGATAAAGCCGTTATCTGCTAAAATACTGTTTCCTTACGGCAGCACTGACAGCGTGCGGTTAGACAAGAATATTTTGAATATAGAACTCGGCAAAAATGAATGTGCCAGAGTCGTTGATATTGAATTAGAGGGCTGACTATGCAAAACTTAGGCTTTGGTATCTTTCATACCACAATCGAGCGCAATCGGGATGTGTTTTATAAAATTGCCGATTGCGATTATGTCAACAGCATTATTATAGAATGCGACTACCGCAGCGAGGAGTTTAAAGAGACCTTTTCCGCGCTCATGGAGCGTCCCGACAAGCAGGCATGGATATCGGTGACCACGCTGGGCTTTCGCACAACTGCCGTGACCAGCGTTGCGGATATCGGCGAGGACAAGGGCGCATTCAATCCCGTTACCGAGATGCTTGACGAGTATCGGGAAAACATTGACAGGTTTATTTCGTTTATTAAAGAGAAAGGCTGGTACGGCAAAATTACAGGCTTTTATATGGACGAGCCAATGCTTTGGAACATAACAAATGACCAGCTGGAGGCTTTTACCGGTTACTTCCGTACTGTCGCCGCCGCTGACAAAAGGTTTTTTATATGTTTTTCCGTTGCCGAGGTAGCGCCTGAGTACTGGACTATTAACGATATAAGGCCGATTACGCCAAAGTCCGTGCAGCATCTTACTGATATTGCCTTTGACATGTATCACCCGTGGTCCGATGAGTACCGGCAAATAACCGACATTATGTTGGAGCGTGCAGGCAACAGAAGCGACCTTAAGCTGTGGTTCATACCCTGCACCATGGACTACCGGGGCGATAAGACCGAGCAACATTGCCTTGACCATTTGGACGGCTGCTTAGCCGCGCTGCGCCAAAGCCAAAACCCCGGTGGGCTGATGTGTTTTACCTATTATACCTTTAAGCCCGAGGAAGAGGCGCTTGGCAATGTGGGACTTGACAAGCTCACCGACCCTTCCTACAAAAAACATTGGCGCAGGCTGGAAGAACGCATAAAACAGATAGGCAAAGAACTTGTTTCCGGCTAAAAACATAATAAGACATAAATATAAATTAACGAAAGCTTAAAGAGATTTGCAAAACCAAGTCAAAAAGCAAGCTTTCCAACTATTATCAGATAAATCAATTTGCCGTTTGAGGGTTGCCTTAAACGGCAATTTGTTATATAGGGGAGTAGGGGGCAGGAATAGAGGGTTATCTGCAGCCTTTCATGTGCTGTACGGTTGTTTTGCGGTAATAGCTGGGCGTTATATTGTACAGCCCTTTAAATTGGTTTACATAATTACTTTGGTTTGAGTAGCCCAGCCTTTGTGAAATCTCCGCAATGCTGAGGTTGAGGTTGAGAAGCAGCGAGGTGGAAAAGGAAAGCTTGGACTTTAACATATAGTTTTTTAAGGTAGTGCCCATATAATTTTTAAATTCACGGCAGATGTGCCCGTGGCTGTAATTGGTCATTTCCACAAGCTCGGAGACGGTGACGTCCAGCGGGTTTTTGTTGATACGCGCAATTAATTCGGTCATCCACCGCGGAATAAGCTGGTCGGCCTTACTCATGGATTCGTGATAAAGGCCTATAAACCGCACCACCAAAAGCTCGTGCAGCAAGTCAAATTTAGCGCTCATTGACCTCACGTTATCAAATAATCGGTAAGAGTTTTCCAGCGCCTCAATTTGCACATCATCAAGTGCAAATATGGGTGTTTGGGCTGCGTTGCACAGATTGTCATACAAATCCTCACTGATAAATCCGCACGTTTTTTTCATGACGTCGACGGACACATATATATCCCTGTGTGCATACGGACCGATATTGAGCCTGTTGGTGTGAACGTCCTGCGGCCGGATGAGCAGCGCAGTTCCGCGGCTGCACACGTGCTCCGAGCCGTTTATGGTGTTGATAGACTCGCCTTTGATGCAGTAAACCAGCTCCCAAAAAACGTGACTGTGAATTTCTGTGTGCGCCACATCGAGCAAAATCGTGTAGGGAAAATACTTAATCAGTTCATAGGTATACACCGGATAATTTGACCTATAAGGCATAGCTCAACCCTCCCCTGCTTTTGTATATCATACCATTAAAAGCCTGTAAAATCAAATAAACGCAAATAAAACCTAAAAATTACGGACAAAACAGTTATACATATCAAAAAAAACCAAATATATATTAAAAAAAGAATAGATTTACCTGGCAGGAGTTTCTATAATAATAAGTGCCGGTGCGGCTTTTGTGCATGGGCGGCTGTACCCGCATTGTGCATGAAGCACTGTGCCGCACAAGCAACTCTTATATTTTGCGCGAGGACGGATTTGCCGCACAAGCGGCGGCAGGTTTCCAAAAGCGCGGCATGCCGCATATACAGCAATCGCACGCCACACAAGATGCAGGCAGACGCATAAGCCGCGCAGGCTTAAAGCTGCACGCCGCACAAGGGGCATATAGCGGCGGCGGCATCTCAAGCGCTTGATTGCCGGTGATATGAGTCAAAAGATATTCAGCCAAGGGAAAATGATGTCAAAACGCAATAAAAAGCTTATTGTAATAGCTGCGCTTGCCGTGCTTGCCGTGCTGTTTTCAGGTTCCGCGCTTAGCGTAAGCCTAAACGAAGACGGGCGCGGAACGGCGGTTTTAAGCTATGAAAAGAGTGAACTTGAGCCGGAGTTTTCCGACGTGAGCGCATTTACTGCGCATATGAATTTGTTTATAGACAGCATAAACCTTGCCTCCGGCCAAAAGGATGCGGTGGTAATTAACGGCATAGAGGAGGCCGGGCAACTGTACAAGGTTTCGATTACCTTTAGGCGGATAAGCATAATCAAGGGCATGGGCGACTTTGCGTGGTCGGAGTTTTCCGTTGCCGCCGCGCACGAGAGCGAGAACCAGCTGCTCGTTGAGAGGCTGGCGCAGGGGAATATGCGGCTCGACCTTGAGCGCCGCTATGAGGGCAAGGCTGGTCTTGTTTCCATTGGTCGAAATGTCGGGCAGAAGGTGCTGCCCGTAGCCGCGGACAAAACAGTGCTCACCGCGGAAGAATTTATAAAACAGGGTCAGCAGGATACCGGCGGGCTTATGTATGCCGGCTACAGGATGCTGGATACCGGCGCACTTAAAGAGATAAGCATAAGCGTTGCAGGCGAGCTTAAATTTTACTCGGACAACAGCACGGCTGCGGGCAGCACGCTTGTCATACGTCCTGCCGAGAGTATAAGCGCACAGATTCAAAAGTTCAAGCCGGAGACGGACGGCAGCGGCAATCCGGTGCTGAACGAGGACGGCAGCGTCCGCACCGTCCCGGTAACTGTAGACGAGGATATAAATTGTTTTATCGGCTATTTTGTGTTCCGCCCGACGGGAGCGCCTACGGCGCTGATACTCATTATTTCCGGCGTCATAATTGCCGGACTTGTTGCGGCAGGCATATTTTCCGGAGCGTTCAAGCGGTTTTTTAAAAGCAAACTGTTTGCTGCCATAGCCAAGTATAAAGTTTTGTACATCTTACTTCTTCCCGGACTGACTTTTTTGGCAGTGTTCAGCTATCTGCCCATGTTCGGCATAATAATCGCTTTCAAAGATTACACTCTGCTCGAGGGTTTTATAGGCAGCGAGTGGGTGGGGCTAAAACATTTTAGGCACATACTGCTTGCCCAAGACCCCACGATTTACAGAATATTCCGAAATACCATATTTATTTCGCTTATAAGAATTGCAACCAACTTCCCTGTAATATTGTTGTTTACGCTCATGCTGCACACAGTAAAAAACCGTGCGGTAAAGAGCGGCGCGCAGACAATTTCCTATTTGCCTTACTTTATTTCCTGGGTCGCAGTGGGCGGAATGATGTTCAGCATACTTGACAAGGACAGCGGAATGCTCAACAAGGCTATTGAGGTGTTTGGCGGAACTAAGATAAATTGGTATGCGCAGTCGGATGCGTGGTGGATGATACTCGCGCTCAGTTCGCTGTGGAAGTCCATGGGCTGGAGCACAATAATCTATATGTCCGCGCTGAGCAGCATCGACACCGAGCTTTACGATGCCTGCCGTATCGACGGCGGCGGAATGTTCAGGCAGGCGGTAACCGTAACGCTGCCCGGGATTATGAACGTAATAATGCTTCAGCTGATACTTGACTCCGCCAGCATAATCCGCGATAACTATGAGCAGGTGCTTGCGATGACGCGCAGCAGCGGCGCGATAGGCGACACTACCACGGTAGTGGGCGGTATAGGCTTCGAGGCGATACTCAGCGGCGGCGGCTATTCGGTGGCGACGGCGCTGGGATTGATTCAGGGCATAGTAGGGCTGTTTTTGGTGCTTATGACCAACAGCATCGTAAAAAAATCCGGCAGTGAGGGGGTGCTTTAAATGGCAAGGCGGAAAGTCAACTCCGAACATGCGGTACGCATAGTCAACGGCGCACTACTTGCGCTGCTCTGCGCGGTGTTTTTGCTGCCCTTTTGGGTGGTGCTCATGAGTTCGGTTACCGACGAGATGACCTTTGTGGTAAACGGTTACAGCATTATTCCCGCCAAGTTCAGCTTAGAGGGCTATTCGTTTATAATCGCGGCGGAGGACCTGCTGCTCGGCTCAATAAAGAACTCGGTAATCATTGCCACGTCGTCCACCGTGATAACGCTGTTTGTGGTCACTCTCACGGCGTACATACTCTCCAAAAAAAAGCTGCCGGGAATCAAGCTGATAAATTTGCTGTTCATATTCACCATGTTTTTCTCGGGCGGCACAATCCCCGCGTACCTGATCATACGCGCGGTGGGCATCTATGACACGCGCTGGGCGCTGATACTGCCTGCGGTGGGAAACGTCTATTTTATAGTGCTTATGCGCAGCTTTTTTTACAGCTTGCCTTCCGCGCTTGAAGACGCGGCGGTGATTGACGGAGCAACCGAAATTCAGGTTTTGACAAGGATATTTATTCCGCTTTCGCTGCCGATGATGGCGACAATCGGGTTCTTTGCCTTTGTTGACAGGTGGAACAGCTGGATGGACGCGCTTATTTTTCTTGGCCCGTCCAGCAGAGACCTTTGGCCGGTGCAGTATGTGGTAAGGCAGCTGCTCGAGGACATGCAGGGGCTTTTGGGCAGTTCTTTAGGCTCGCTGTCGCAAGTTCCGGCGCAGACAGGCAAGTCCGCCGGCGTAATGATTACCGTAATGCCGCTTGTGATAGTGTTCCCCATCATTCACAGGACATTTGTATCCGGCATAACTATGGGCGCGGTAAAGGGATGATAATTTAGCAGTCAAATCCCGCGTACGCTTACGCGGCAGTAACAATATAAAACAGAATTATGGTCAATTAAATTGACTGCAACGGAAACAAGCGGAGGTTAAAATGAAGAGAGTAATCAGCTGCCTTATAATTGTGGTGCTTGCGCTGTCAATGTCAGCTTGCGGAAAGCGCGGCGACAAAAACGACGACGGCCGCGGCGACGCAACGGCAATAGTAATCTATAACGGCGGTTCGTCGGAGTACTCGGTGGTGCGCGGCACGGACGAGGAAACGGCAATCACAGCAATCGAGGAAAAGTATTATACCGACACCGGAATCAATCTGGACTTTCAGATTCACTATCTGGGCTCGTCTATGAAGTCCAAGCTTGCCGCAACCATAGGCGGCAGCGACCCGCTTGACATAGTTGTTTCGCACACGCGCGGAGGCGCCGGCATAGACGAATACGCGCTTGCCAACAACCTGTTCTATGACATTTCGGATTTCTTGGAGGACTACGGCGCAAACATTCTTGACAACCTCAGCGACGAGGCTTTAAGCTCGGTGACAACTTACGACAAAAAGATTGTGGGCATTCCCTCGGTGATAAACCCCAACAAATACGGCATTTTGGTCAGGAAAGATTACATGGACGCCTGCGGCTATACATACGACATCGAAGATACCGACAAGACGTACGTGGGCGACCTTGAGACCTTTACGCAGATGTGCCTTGATATGAAGGTTCACATAAAAAGTTTGCTGGGCGAGAACACGTACGTCATTTCCGGCGCGGTGTGGGACGTGGAAAAAGTGCTTATAGGCGCGTTTGCCGACGCGGGGTATTGGAGCTATGCCGAACAGTATGACGGCGAAGGCAGATACCTTGGAGTTGTGCCGGGCTTTGCCACAAAGGAATACGGCGGGCTTATCGACCTTGAGTACGACTGGGTGACAAACGGAATAATCTCCACAAGCGCAAACAACATATCCCTTGAGTTGTTCGAGTCAGAATTTATTGCCGGCAAAACAGGCGTGTTCGTCTGCGACCCCACCGTTCAGCATCTGATCAGCGTATCCCGCAAGACCGCCGCATACAATGAGGACGCAGAGTTTGTGGTAATGGGCGCGCTTCCCAAGGACGCCGACAGCACCAGAAAAGGCTTTATGCGCAATTCCGAGGCGACGTTTGCCGCGGTAATAATGAAAAACTCGCCCAACGCACGCGACATAATAAAGTTTTACAACTGGATGTATTCCAGCGCGGAAAACTATGAACTTTGCACATATGGAATCGAAGGCACGCATTGGGTGCGCAACGCCGACGGCACTTACGGCTATCCCAACGCAGAATACCTTACCAAAAAGCCTTATTCCGGCGCGGTCGCACTGGTGGAGAATCAGTTAATCTCCACGCTGACATATAGCGGCTACACCGAGCAGGAGAGGGCTTGGATTGCGCTTGCCGCAGACGACGTCAACTACGTAACAAACAACACTGTCAACTACCTGCTGCCCTATAACGCATCGCTCAACGACACGCTTAAGTCGGCAATCAATCCGTTTTACAGTGACTTTGCCACGCAGGTATGGTTTGGCGAGCTTGACCCTTACAGCGTCTACAGCACGGAAACCGGCAAGCTCTATTTCGAACATTACCGCGAACAGTTTTTGACCGTCGCAGAGTCGTATCTGGACACCGTTTCGGATTACTACGCTATGATGAACCCTTCGGTACACGCTAAGTAACCAAATATGAAAGAGTTTGCAGTTATATCGGCAATAATCGGTGCGGTGCTTGTTCTCTTTGCGGTGTCAACCGCAATTGCCGCCAAAAGGTGCGGAGACAGCGGCTGGAAAACAGCGTTTTTTCCGGTATACAGTTTTGCCGTGCTCAGGCGGCTGACAGGCCCGTTCAGCGTGCTGAACATACCTGTCACCAAGTACGCGCGCACGGTAATGTGGCTGCTTGTCGCGGCGGCGGTGTCAATGCTGCTGCGCATATTTGCAGGCAGCCTTCCCGAGCCAAGCAAAAGCGGATTGATTCAAATCTCCATGCTGCCGCTTTCGGTATCGGCGCTTATCTTTTATCTGTCAGCGCTCAAAGCATCGTTTAAGCTCTACCGCCGGCTGAGCGCGGAGAGGTATATGCTGTGGTGCGTGCTGTCGCTGGCGCTTGTTACCGTGCCGTTTATCACAGTGGCGCTCACAAAAAACCCGGTAAAATCACTTGACGATATATATTGAGCTTGAGGCTTTAAAAAGGCAGGCTTCGCTGCTTTGGAACTTTTAGACATCAGCCGCCGCTTTGGCTTTATGCCTGCAAACCATGTGTTTACACCGATTGATTTCAATCTGCCGCATTTACAACTCTTAAAGGGAGTAAAATAATGAAAAAAATAATTTTGGTAACGGTACTTATTATGGCTTGTATCTTTTCAGCAAGCGGATGCTCGGACGGCAAAGGGCCAAACGGGCAAGATCCCGATTTAAAGTACGACGAAAAATATCTTTCGCCTTCATATCACGAGGTTGACGAGAGCGGCTATACCGTCTACTATTTCGACAGCGCAAACGGCTCTGACGCCGCCGACGGAAAGTCGCAGCAGACCGCAAAAAAGACGGTGGAAGAGGCAAACCGCATTGTCGCCGGACTTGCGGAGGATTATACTCCCACCAAGCTGCTGTTTAAAAGAGGCGCGTCTTTCACCGACGTGGTGTTCAATCTGTCAGGTTACGCCGCGCCCAAGGACAAACCTCTCATCGCTGACGCATACGGCGACGGCACGGATTATCCGGAGTTTGCCGCCAACGGCCAGCCCTACACGGTTTATCTCACTTCAAGCAACACGCGCATCAACAATTTAGGCATATCCAACAGCACGGGCAAGACCGGCATAACCGTGCGCGCAAACGACGGCGGCGCGCTGGAGAACGTGGTAATCGAAGGCTGCTATATCCACGACGTCAACTGGCGGTGGAACCGCCCGGAAAACTCCGACGAGATTCCGCTCAACATCGACGAAGTGCGCGGTATTGTGTCAGACGCGGATTTTAACTATTCCAATGGCGGAATAATATTCGATACTCATTCGGTCAGCAAAAACCAGCCTGCCTGGTATCAGGACGTATGGATTGTGGGCAATACCGTAAGGCGCGTTGCGCGCAGCGGAATGTTTTTGACTACGCAGTGGGCAAGAAGACCGGGTATGGATTGGGGAGTAAACAAATACAGCGACGAGGAAACGGGCTTTTATCCGTCAAGACGCGTGGTGATAAAGGACAATTTTGTAACGCACACCGGCGGCGACGGCATTGTGCTTCTTGGCTCGCGCAACTCTTTTATTGAAGGGAACACAAGCTACCACGCAAACTACCTCGGCAGAAGCGGCTTTTATAACGCCGGGATTTGGCCGCACAGCTGCGTTGACCTTGTGATTCAGTACAACGAAGCGGCTTACGCGCGCCTTGACAACGGCGGCGGCGACGGGGAAGGCTTTGACATCGACGTTGGCTGCGAAAATATCTATTTCCAATACAACTACAGCCACCACAACGCCGGCGGCGGCCTGCTGCTTTGCAACACCGGTTCAGAGCAGTTCACCTTCCACGACGCAGAGGGCAACGTAACGCGGCGCGAAACCGTAGTGCCTGCGTGGAAAAACGTATATGTCCGCAACAACGTGTTTGTAAACAACGGCAAAAAAGGTCATCCGTCCATGCTTGTGCTGTCGAGTTATATGACAGACATCTATGTGGAAAACAACACGGTTATAATGCCCAAGGGGCAGATTTCGCAAGACCTATTACTTATCGATGACTTTACAAACAAGTACGGAATCGCCGAGCGGCTGTTTTTCAGGAACAACATATTTGCCGCGCCCAAAGATTCCTTTGCCGGCATGGACGTGCTAAAGAGCAATCAATACCTGTTTGAAAACAACTTGTTCTACAACTTCAGCGAAAGCGATCTCAATGCGGCAAACGTATTTGACCAGCTAAATTTTGACCCACAGATAACCCTGCCCCAAACTTTTGACGGCTATGAAAATTTTGCAAGCTTTAAAGCAGAGAATCCGCTTGTTTACCAAAAGGGTATACTGCTTGAAAAAATGGCAAAATACGACATCGCCGGAAACGACGTAACCGACATCAAATACATAGGTGCATTCGGCAAGTAAAGCAGCTTGCCAAAGTTTTTAACAGGCAAATCTAAGATGCAAAAAATTGAGCGAGCAAAACCTATGCAAATATTTTAAGCATCTTTAAAAACTATATAAGGAGAGGAAAAGAGATGATGGGAAAAAAATTGCAGGCCATAGTTTTGGCGTTGCTTATTATCTGTGCAGCGCTGTTGACGGCTTGCGCGGACAGGGAAAAGCTTAGTTTCCAAAGCGACGAATTTACACTTATGCGCTATGAGGAACTGCAACTTGAGCTCAACTACGACGGCGGCAAAGAGGTTGAATACACCTCAAGCGACACAGCCGTTGTGACCGTCTCAGACACGGGTTATATGTCCGCGCAAGGCACCGGCAGCGCGGTTGTCACTGCAAAGGCTGGGGGCAGGCGCGCCACCGGCAAGGTGACCGTTCGCGATGACGGCAGCAAGCCCTTTATAACGGGCAGCAACGTCAGCGTAATGAAAGGCAAAACGTTTTCGTCTGCGTTCTATGTTGTGTACAACGACAAGACGGTAACGGGGGCGGAACTTGCGTTTGACGTAAGCAATGAAAGCGTGGCAACCGTATCCGAAAGCGGCGATGTAACCGGCGTCAGCATAGGTCAAACTCAGGTGGAGGTGACGGGCAGCTACAAGGGGTTGGCTCTTGTCAAAAAGACATACACAATAACCGTAACGGAAAATACGTTTATTGACATATCTGACAGCTTAGACTTGTTCCTTATCGACTCCGGGTACGTTTCGCGCACCGCGGAAATCAACCCCGACATATACGTCGGCGGAGACAAGGTTGACCAACCGCAGCTAACGCTTACGCTGCTTTCCGGACAGGATTACGTAACGCTGACCGGCACAACCGTTGAGGCACAGGCGGTAGGACAGGCGGTTTTAAAAATCGACTATGCCGCAGGCACGCTCATCAAAGAAGTTACAATCAACGTATTTGATAATTACCGCGAGCTAAACGACGACTTCTATTATTCCGGCGTCTGGGGCGCGGGCTATGCCCCATACGGCGGCACTGACAGTGAATTTGCAGGCTCTTATGTATACACCACCGGCGAGACAAACGGCTCCGGCCCGTGGGATTGGCATTTAAGCTCTAAAATGACAGAGACCGAGGGCGAGTTCGGCTTTAAAACGCAGGAGCTTATGGAGTCCGGCTATAAGTATTTTACATATACACTATATTATACCGGCAGTTCGCGTGTATATCTTGGCATAGGCGACAATTCCTTCTGGGTTCCTGTTAACAGCGGAATAAGAAAGGACTTTGTATATCTTATTACAGACGGAAAAGTCACCAACAGGCTTACGGCAAACACATGGATAACGATGGTAATCAACCTTGAGCGCGCGCTAACCGCGGGCGAAAAGTGCGACCTGTTCGTGCTTACCGAAGAGGCGGAGGAAACCACCTACATCAAAAACGTAAGGTACTATTACAACCGCGACGGACTGCTGCCTGAAGATTATGAAGAGCCGGTAGAGGACATAGTTGTATACACGCAGATGGACGGCTATGTGCAGGCGACCAACAACGACTTCATACTTGCCGGAACTACGGAAACCTATATGCCCTATGAGTATACGATAGACGGCGTCAGCGGAGCTTACCTCTACAAAAACGGCGGCTCTAACTGGTGGGACGGCAGGTTGTGCCTCAGCGCAAGCTATTACGACAAATATCTCGTGCGCTCCTACGAAAACTTAAAGGAGAAATCCTTGGGCGCGGATTGGGTTACGTTCGACATATGGTACAGCGGCTCGGCAGGCATACATGTGGGCATTGCCGGAGGAATTAACGACGTCGGCCCTATGCTTGCGCAATTAAACGGCGGGCTTACGTTCTTCGGCTTGGATACAACAAAATACGTCTATATTCTTGAGGACGGAGAAATTACCGACAAGTTTGTGGCAAACCGCTGGATTACGATCGCCATAAACTTTGAGCTTGTGGGCGACCCCGGCGTGGTCAGCGAGCTTTACATTGGCCTTGACGAAGTGGGCAGCGCCTTTGCGTTTATCGACAACATACGCTATTACAAGGACGCCGACTTTAACCCCGAAACCGCCGCGGAAGAAGCTCCCGACACACTGGCGGCATATAAGCAGATGCAAAACAGCGAGCTGTTTGTAGAGCCGGAAGAAGGCGCAACGCTTGCCACGTACGAGGCGCACAACAAAAACGTCGGTGAGATGAGCGGTACATTTAAGTATACCGCCAACTCAAACGCCGATTGGTGGAACAAGCTGCAATTTAAGTCTGTACACGGCTCTGCCTACGGCGACGACTGGGCAAAAATAGGCGATTATATCACAGAAAACAGCTTTACTCATGCGGTGTTTAACATCTATCTCACAGGCGACAACGACTTGGTTGTATATGTACCCACAAAGACGGGTTCAGGCTTTGACAAAGTAAGCCTTATCCCCGGCCAGCCCCATAACGACCCAAGGATAACACTGATTGACTTGTCGGGAGCGGTTACCAATACCATATTAAAAGAAGAGTGGTTTACGCTTGCCATTGACCTTGGCGGCGCGGTGACAGACCAGGCATGGGCAAGGACGGGCATAACCTTTAACGAGGCGGCTACGGCGTTTATCACCAACGTGCGCTACTACACCTGCGACGCGTTTATGCTGGGAACGGTAAAGTTAAACGCAATAGGCGTGCCCGATGAGCTTGACCCGTTCACGCAATTTGAAAACGACGAGCTGATTATAATCGAGGGCAGCCCTGACTATGTAACAATAACCGAGGCGGAAGGCGCTGTTGACGGTATATACGGCGCGTATCTTTACGACGTCACCGAGGACGACAAGGCATGGGACGGCCGCGCGATATTCCACAGCACAACCCCGTACGTTTGGGGCGGAACAGACTTTCAGTGGCAGGCCAACAATATGCTCATAATGGAAAACGGCTGGAAGTACGTTGTGCTTAACGTCTACCTCACGAGCGATATTCCGCTGGTAATGCTGCTTCCCACCGTAGGCACGGACAACGCCATAGTGCATTTCCCTGTAGGCGAGGCCATAACCGATGAGCGCGTTACTGTTATCGACAGCTTTGGCACAGTGACAAATAAACTTGTCAGCGAAAAGTGGCTTACGCTTGCAATACGCATGGATGCAAACGCAGGCGCAAGCGGAGTCTGGTCATATACCGCGCTCACATTCGGCAGAGCGGCATCGCTTTATTACACCAATATAAGGTACTACACCAACGACGACTTCCTGTCCGGCACTCTGAGCTATGTCCAAAGCACGGGCGATGAGCTTGTGCTTGCAACTGCGGACGCCGAGTATGTTTCCTACACCAAGCAAACCGGGGCAATCGACGGCGTTTCCGGCGCGTATCTCTACAGCGTCACCGAGGCCGACAAGGCATGGGACGCGCGCGCAACATTTTACAGCACCACGCCTTACTCATGGGGCGGTACGGACGACGACTGGTTTGCAAACAACGAACTGATGGCTAAGCGCGGCTGGCAGTATGCCGTGTTCAAGATAAGGCTGACAGGCGTCGACCCTGTAATATTCATGATACCCAAATTAGGCCCGGGGATGGAGATAGTGCACTTTGTCATGAACCAAAAGCTGACAGATTCGCGCGTGATAGTGGTAGACTCGAGCAGCGAGCGCACGGATACGCTGGTTAAAGACGAATGGCTAACCATGGCTGTACGCATTGACGCAGCCGCCGGCGAGTATTGGGACTGGGCATCGCTCTCGGTAACCTCAGCCTTTGAAACAGACATTTATTTTGCTGACTTTAGGTTCTATAAAAACGAGTCATTTGTAGGTCAATCTCAATAAATTGTCTTTTAGCAGGCAAGAGCCTGTGATGTAAAACCGCGTTGATTTAAATCCGCAGGAACGCGCTTAATTAAAGCGCAGGCCCGGCCGGCAGCGAACGCGCTGCCGGCCGGTTAGCTGCCGGCGGAAAAACCACCGCGCGAGTTATAGTCGATTAGTTTTATGCGCACATTTTTCAAATTTTCGTGCAACCACAGTTAATCGGATTTTTTACGCTTCTCTTGGAGAGACCATGAATAATTTTTTTAAAAAGGCTGTGCCTGTTTGGGGAGAATCGGACGGCAGTCGTCTGACAGAACAAAACCGTTCGCTGCTGTTTGTGGAAAAGTTTCCGCGCGGCAGGGATTTAACGCTCAATATCGCTGCCTGCAACTTTTACAGGGTGTTTTTAAACGGCGAGTTTCTGGCGTTCGGGCCGGCAAGGGCGGCGGAAGGGTACTTTCGCGTGGACAGCCTGCCGCTTGAAAACCTAAGGGAAACAAACACGCTGGCAATAGAGGTAAACGTATACCGCTGTGCCACGCTTTATACCGTGGATTTGCCCGGCTTTGTGCAGTACGAAATAAGTTCGCAGTCAAGCCAAGCGGCAGAGGTTTACAGCAGCCAAAGCACGGTTTGCTATGAGTTCACCGCGCGCACACGCAAGGCGCTGCGCTTCAGTTTTCAGCGCGCGTTTGTAGAGGACTACGATTACCCCTGCGCCATAGATGAAATTTACTTAGCAAAAGTTTTGCCCTTTGAAAGACGCAAATGCGTTTTGGCGGGAGAAAAGCAGCTTTGGGAGCGCGGAGTTTTGCTAAGCCGCTATGAAGAGCAGCCGGCAGAGCTAATTGAGGGAGGCAGCTTTGCCGCCGCGGAAAGCTTTGACCTATTCCGCGACAGAAGTATGCTCAGTCCGGAAATCGGGATTTTTCCGCTTGAGGAAATCACCAACAACACAAACGACTTATTGTGCTCATTAACTTACCAAAAGGGCAGTCCGTCGCCTGACATCGACGCCGGCGGCTACGCGCTCTTTAAAACGGACATATTGCGCACGGGGTTTATAACCCTGCGCCTCAATGCCGCCGCAGACAGCGAAATAGTGGTGTTTTTTGACGACCTTGATTTAAACTCAGGAGAGCCGCACGCGCAGGAGCTTCCGGCAAAAATAATGTTCAACCGCGACAGGCTGCAAAACCATATCCGCATGAAATTAAAACCGGGCAGGCAAACTTTTACATCGTTCGAGCCTTACAGCGCAAACTACATCAAGGTATTGGTGTTGAGCGGCGCTGTGACAGTGGAGCGTGCCGCCATTAAAAAACATCAAAATGAAAGCTGCTCGGGCTTTAACTATAAAATTGGCAGCCCAAATTCAAAAAAAGCACCGCACACTGCAACTGACGGCCAAAAGCTGGAAAAGGTAATGAGCGCTGCGCTGGAAACCTTTGCGCAAAACGCAGTGGATTTACTCACCGACTGCCCCTCGCGCGAGCGTGCCGGGTGGCTGTGCGACAGTTTTTTCTTGGCGCGTGCGGAACTGTTTTTTACCGGAGGCAACCAAGCCGAGCGCAATTTTTTGCAAAACTATGCCTTTTCTCCGCAAAATCCCAAAATCCCTTTGGGCATGATAGATATGTGTTATCCGTCCATGAACAGCAGCACATACATAGAAAACTGGACGCTGTGGTACATAATTCAGTTATATGATTGCCTGCTGCGCACGGGCGAAGTGCCGTTTTCTTCGCAGTCTCTTTCCAAAGTCAAGGGCATACTTGAATATTTTGCGCTCAAGGAAAACGAATACGGGCTTATTGAAAACTCCGGCGGCTGGATTTTTATCGAATGGAGCGGCGCAAACGACGATGAGCTTTTAAATGACGTAAATTTCCCCTCAAACATGCTGTATTCTCACGCGCTGAAATGTGCAGCCGCGCTGTTTGGCGATCCCGTGCTGGAGCAAAAATCGCAAAGGGTAAAGCAGTCTGTACGCGCTCTCTCTTTCAACGGCAGTTTTTTCGAGGACAACTGCGTGCGCGAAAACGGCAAGCTTGTCAAAAAGGGCAACGTCTCGGAAACCTGCCAGTATTATGCCTTTTACTTTGGCACGGCGACAGCAAAGCTTTACCCAAAACTGCACTCGGTTATGTTTGAGGAGTTCGGGCCGGGCAAAGCTCCGGCAAAGCATCCGTACGTGCGCCGTTCAAATATGTTCATCGGCAACTATTTAAGGCTGGACTATCTTTTGCAGCAATGCCGTTACAGCCAAATACTTGAGGAGACCACCGGATACTTCTACAGCATGGCGGAGCGCACGGGTACGCTGTGGGAAAACAACGATTCCCGTGCCAGCGTGTGCCACGGTTTTGCGTCATATATAGGCTATGTAATACATAGGTGTTTAGAGGGAATACGTGCGGCAGAAGCCGAACAAACAGTATAGCGGTTGTGTAATTATAAACGCAATGTAAATTGGATTATAATCAAATGGCTGGACAACATTTGCGGACAAAATTGCATTTAAGTATTAATATAGAGTAGACGGATAGATAAAGGAGCGACAACTTTTATGGCATTTGAAATCTTGACGGCAAGCTCGCTTGAAAAAGTTTTTTCTGCAGGAGGCCCGCGGCAGCTTCAAAGCGGCGGAAGCATGTTGTTAAACGAAACTTATCATTTTCAGCTATGCATACGGTCGGAACAGATGTACAATATTTGCCGTGTATGCATAGACGGCCTGCCTGACTGCGCAACTGCGCATGTACGCCGAGTGGTCGAGCTGCCCGCGCATATGCCGCAAAAACCGTTGCATGCGAGGGATGACTACCTGTTAAAGCAAGAGGCCGAAAGCGTTACGCTGTATCCCGAGCTTTTACAGGAGATTCCGCCAAGCGGCACGATTATACGCCCGAATTTTTGGGAAAGCTTTTGGATAACCGTAAAAGACTTTCCGGCAGGCACTTTTGAGCTTGGTCTGCGCGTTGTTGACGGAAAAGACGAAACATTGGGTACTTGCAGCTATACACTAAAAGCAATCAACGCAAGGCTTCCCGAGCAAGAGCTCAAATATACCGCTTGGGTGCACTATGACAGCATTGCCGAGCAGCACGGTTGCAAGCCCTTCGGCGCGCGGTTTAAGCGCATGACTGCGCGCTACATTGAGGCTGCGGTTTCACATGGCGTCAATATGCTCTACACTCCGCTGTTTACACCGCCTCTCGATACTGCGGTGGGAGCGGAACGCATGACAATACAGCTTGTAGATGTGAGCATTACGGAAAAAGGCTATGAGTTCGACTTTTCGCGACTTAAAGAATTCATGGTATCAGCGCGGCAAATGGGAATCCGGTATTTTGAGATGAGCCACCTTGCCACGCAGTGGGGCGCAAAGAGCTGCCCTAAGGTTGTTGCGTCTGTTGACGGAAAGCTCAAAAAGATTTTTGGTTGGCACACGTCGTCCCAGTCGATTGAATACCATAAATTTTTAGATGTATTTCTGCCTTCGCTTGACGGCTTTTTGAAAGAAAACGGCTTTAGTGAAATAACTTATTTTCATATTTCCGATGAACCCAACGAGGAGCATCTGTCCGGTATTTTACCGCTAAGAAATCTTATAAAAAAACATATGCCCGGCGCGCGTATTATGGAGGCTATCAGCAGCTATGAGATCTACAGGCGGGGTGCGGTGGATATTCCGGTAATAGCCACCTCAAGTGCAAGTGAATTTGAAAAGGAGGGCGCGCTTGACTGGGTTTATTATTGCAGCGGGCAGAGTGATAAATATTTATCCAACCGTTTTTTCAATATGCCGTCCCAGCGTAACCGCGTGCTTGGGATACAGCTTTACTTATCAAAGGCAAAAGGTTTTTTACATTGGGGGTTTAATTTTTATCGCTCATATCTTTCTTTGGAAAAGATAAATCCGTATTTGCGCACTGATGCCGGCGGAATGTTTGAAAGCGGCGACAGCTTTGTGGTTTATCCCGACGGAGAGCGGGTTTTGCACTCGCTTCGCCACGAAGTGTTTTATGACGGGCTTCAAGATATGCGCGCCCTGCATTTTCTTGAAAGCCTTATCGGCCGCAATGCCGTAGAAAAATTATTAAAAGACGAAGGTGTTGAAGGCTTTACCATATACCCCCATGAAGAAAATTGGCTGTGGGCTTTCCGCCAAAAAATCAATGACTTGATTGCGAATAATTTATCCGCTGCTATTTAGGCACCCAAATTTAGGCTTGTAATATATATGCGGCGACTGCCATACCGCAAAGGTAGTTATAAATAACGTATAGTTCGAGCGAAAAAATATGCAGAGGGACATTCAAAGCAGGAGTAACAAGTATCTCGATCACAAAGCCTCTGCCAACGAGAATCCCCCAAAAACATAAAAAGCGGCCAAAATCATGTGATTTTGGCCGCTTGGCGCACCCATAGAGGCTCGAACTCCAAACCTTCGGTTCCGTAGACCGACGCTCTATCCAATTGAGCTATGGGTGCATTAAATTTGTAAGATATGCAGATGATTTTTTACAGCTTTATCATTATAGAGTATACCCGGCTCTTTGTCAACGAAAACAACGCGGTTGCTCGGTGTTTGTAAAAAAATATACGGAGGTGTACTGAAAGAGAGCATAGCGCCGGTTTGTTGCTGATTCGACAAAATTATGCAAACTTTAACAAAAAAAGACGGGCCGATTGCTCGTTTTCTGCCCGGCATTCGAGTATTTTTTTGCTGTTTAGTTTATTATATTATAGCAACCAACATTATGGCTTTTCCTTTGATAAATTTTGAGAGGATTTAATTTTGCATACAAATGTAATTACCGGCACCCTGAAGGAGTGCATGAACTATATGTACTGGCGCATGACGGAAATGCGCACCTGTTTGAGCATGGATACCGAACTTGTGTGCGACGATTCCGTGCAGCCAAATTCCTATGTGCTGACGCTGAGATGTCCCGCAA
This sequence comes from uncultured Clostridia bacterium, assembly GCA_964587785.1. GTDB lineage: Bacteria > Bacillota > Clostridia > Christensenellales > HGM11417 > CAZPMG01. Next base: position 779 of record CAZPMG010000002.1, on the reverse strand, counting down.
AATATAAGGACATATTGACAATTGAACTTTCCAACCTGATAGCCGAAAGCGTCTCATTCAGCTTTAAGCGCAGGTTCTTTGAAGAGAAGCTGCGGCTGAGGCATTTGGGCGGCTCGCTTTCCTCCGCGCTCATGACGGCATATTCGCTGTTTGACAGAGAGGCGGAACGCAGATATTTTCACAGCATACGGCTGGGAGAAACCGTTGACATAGACGGAATTTACAACTTTTTGCTGGGCGGGCTGAAATCCGATTGGCTAAAGGAATGTGACCTGTTCAGCCGCTATACCGTGGGTAGCGAGGCATATGCCCTGCATCTGATAAAGCATATGCGCGGCGAGGCGGCAAACATACTGCCTTACGTCAGCATAGAGCGCGAGGGTGAGTGCAATATCATGCGCGATATGTACGGCAAAAAGATAGCGATGCCCGATACGGACGCTCTCAGCCTGCTTGTGTGGCTGAATCCGCACAGCGTTGAAATCATGCCGGGTGCAGTGCCCGACGCCGGCCTGGGATATGCCCGTCAAATTTTTGCCGCAGGCTGAAAAAATAAGTTGACAAAACCCGTGCGTGCGCTATAATTATATTCAACAGTTGATTATGCATTGTAATCGACGGTTGCTTTGCGGACACGCTTCTTTTGTCAAGAAAGACAGTTTGTGCGTTGAAAGGCACTTTACGCCCTCGCAGCAGCGGGGGAGCGTAAGAAAAACGCCGTGCGACAAAACGGCACGGCAAGCGGCGGAGGGCAGCCTTGCACATATGTGCATGTATGC
>CAZPMG010000001.1:60566-99249 GCA_964587785.1 uncultured Clostridia bacterium | reverse complement strand
TAGAGCCATTATCTGCATTTCAAAATGCAATTCTCTAAGTTTTTCGGAAGCTCCTATAATATTTATTTATGTTTTTTATTCTTATAAAAAGCGAATTACATAAAATGTAATATGAAAAAAATGAAAATTTCTCGTTTTATGTCGATTATTGTCTTGTTGTCTATAACAATAGTAATTTCGTGTGTTTTTTTGATGACAACCTTATTAAAAAGAAGTGACGCCGATGTTTCTCTAGAAATGTATAAATCAAATTGGGGGATATCTTTACCCAATGGAAGTGTTTTAGAATTCACTACAAAATCAAAAGGTGGACTTGGTAATGCTGGCGAAATAAAAATATATTCAGTATTTCAATTGCCGAGTTCCTACCCCGGCGAATCTTTATCTAAATTTTTGACTGGATTTGGTAAAGAAATATCTTCATATACATGGGATGAATACCAGCGCATAACAAATTCATTTTCTAGTACAAGCGAAAGTATGCTATTTGGACTTTTACTAGATCAAACCTTAACACACTCTAATTTAAATATTCCTTATACTTACCGCATAGAATGGATGTATAAAACAAATTTTTCTTGGGGTCTATGCGGATCTTCAATAAACAATCAGGAAGTGGAACTTTACATTATGTTTTTTCCGACATCGCAAAGATTAGTCGTTTTAGAACATTTTATATCTAAGAGATAAACAACCCACCAAAGGCTCACATTTGCCCTTGGTGGGTTGTTTTAGTTTACTTCGCATTTCATTTTACAATGTTGTAATTGACTATACTTTGAGCACGTTTTTAGTGTTTTAATTTTGCAGATTTTTTTAACTATCTGCTAAAAGCTCCAAGTGCTCATTCGGCACTGCCATTGCCGTGGAGTAATCGGTGTATATCACAAGGCCGGGCTTTGCGGCGGGCGGCTTTTTTACGTGCTTTTTCAGCGCATAGTCAACGGGCGCCTTGCCGCTCCCGCGCGCCTGCGAATGGTAAGCGGCTATCTCCTGCGCAGCGGTGAGCACGCTGTCCGGCACAGGTTTTCCTTCGGTTATGATTATAACGTGCGCGCCGTGGAACTGCCGCGCATGCAGCCAAATGTCGCCGCCTTTTGCCGTCTCAAATGTCAGGCGGTCATTTTGCAGGTTGTTTTTGCCCGCAAGGATTTTAAAGCCCTCGGCGCGGTATTCATACGGGCGGCTGAGCGCGGGCGTATCCTTTGGCTTTTTACCCGGTTTTTGGCTTTTTTGCGCCTTTATCAGGCCGGAAAGCTTTAGCTCGCCGGCAATGTCAGACAGCTCCTGGGGCGCTTGGCAGAGCAGTATCGCGCTCTCCACCGAACGCAGGTAATCAAGTTGCTCCGCGCAGCCGTTGAGCTGCTCATGTGCGTGCCTGCCTGCGTTTTTCAGCTTTGTATAGCGCTTGTAAAGCTTTTGAGCGTTCTGCGCAGGAGTGAGCGTTTCCTCCAGCGCAATGGTTATCTCCGGCTGCTCCGGGTGGTAATAGTCCGTGCATACAAGCTTCTTGTCGCCCTGCTTTATTTTGTAAAGGTTAGCCGTCACAAGTTCGGCAAGCTTTTTGGCATGGCCTGCTTTGTCAGCGTCAAGCAGCTGCGCAGATAGCAGCGCGCGCTTTTTTTCCAGACGCGAAATATGCGTGCGCACCAGCGACAGCATACCCCTTGACCGTTCGGCAAGCCTGCGGGCAAGGTCGCTTTTAATATAAAATTCCTCGGCGGCGGCGCTTACCGTGGGCACGGAGACAATCTGCCCCGAAATTTGAGGGTAGGGGAATGCGTAAAAATCCGAGGCAACGCCGTCTTTTACCTCATAACAGGGGGTCTTTGGCAGGCTGAAAAATTCTATAAGCTTTTTTGCGGTAAGCTGCCACTGTCCGTGTAAAACAGGGAGGCTGTCCTGCACGCCCGAATATATCGCGGCGGCAAGTGTCGTGGCATAAGATACTCCCATCAGCCTTTGCGACAAAAACTTTGCAAAATCGCCGCCCTCAAAGCTGTTTAACAGCTCCGTCACCTGTGCTTCGTCAGTCGGCAGCACGCCCGGCCGCTCAGGTGGATATGCATAGTCGAGTCCGGGCAGCACCTGACGCACCGAGCTTAGGTCAAACGGCACTGTCTTTGCGCAGCCGAGTATGCGTCCGTCCGCGCCCGTGAGTATGATATTGCTGTGCTTGCCCATAATCTCTATTACCAGCCGCTTGTTTTCCTCGTCCTTCAGCTCATTTTTGCAGGCAAAGTCAATCTGCACGATACGCTCAAACGGCGGCTGGGTAACGGCGGTTATGCGCGCGCCCGATATATGCTTGCGCAGCACCATCAAAAAGTTGAATGCGTCCTTGGGATTTTCCTTGGTGTGTGCGGTGATATGCACGCGCGGCGCGGAGGCATTTGCGCAAATGAGCAGCCTGTGGTTTGCTCCGCCGCTGTAAATTTGCAGTAAAATTTCCTCGCTCTCCGGCTGCGTGATTTTGACAACCTTGCCGCCGGTAAGCAGCGCGTCAAGCTCGCGCACGATGTATGAAATTGTAAAAGCGTCGTTAGGCATATTGCTCCTTGCGGCTGTCCGCGCCGTTGTTTTGTATTATTAAGGGGAGTAAGCCGCCTGTGTTAGTTTGTTTTCCGCATTTGACAAAGTGTAACGGCTTAACACGCGCCTTATCGGTTTAAATATATAGATACAGCGTAATCATCCCCTACAATTATATACAGACGCGCACAAGGCTGTCAAATAATTTGCCTAAAGCACAAGTATATGATAAAATATGCTGTAAACGTAAATTTTTAAGCAGGAGACAAAAAATGAAGTATACCGTGGCAAAAAAAGAAGGCAGCCTTACCGAGATTGAAATCACGCTTACCGCGTCGGAATGGGAGGAGGCCAATCAAAAGGCTTACCTTAAAAACAAAAACAAATATTCCGTACAGGGTTTCCGCAAGGGGCACGTTCCCCGCAAGGTGCTCGAGGGCATTTACGGCACGGGCGTATTCTTTGAGGAGGCGCTCAATGACAGCTTTGCGCAGTATTACGGCGAGGTGCTGGACAAGGAAGACGGACTAAACCCCGTTGACCGCCCGGATGTGGATATAAAGAGCGTGGACGAAAAGGGAGTGGTGTTTGTCGCCACGGTTCCGGTCAAGCCCGAGCTTACGGTAGAAAAGTATAAGGGTATAGAACTCGACAAGATTGAATATCCTGTAACCGATACGGATATTGACGCAGAGATAGAGCGCGAGCGCGACCGCGCGTCGCGGCTGGTGCCCGTAGAGGGCAGGGCTGCGGCAGACGGCGACACCGTTATAATCGATTACAGCGGCAGCGTAGACGGCGTAAAGTTTGACGGCGGCACAGCGGACAAGCAGACGCTTGTTCTGGGGAGCAAGTCGTTTATACCCGGATTTGAAGAGCAGGTTGCCGGCATGAACATCGGCGAGGAAAAGGATATAAACATCACTTTCCCCGAGGACTATGCCGATCATCTCAAGGGCAAGGCGGCGGTGTTTGCCATAAAGCTGCATGAGATAAAGAAGAAGGAAGTGCCCGAGTTAAACGACGAGTTTGTCAAGGACGTGTCGGAGTTTGATACCGTGGAAAAATACCGCGAGTCCGTTCGCAAGAGGCTGGAGGACGCAAACAACAGCCGAGCGCGCACCGAGCGCGAGAACAAGCTGATTGAAAAGATCAGCGAGGCGACCGAGGTTGAGATTCCCGACGCAATGGTAATGACGCAGATTGACAGCATGGTTCAGGAGATGGAATACAGGCTGATGTATCAGGGCGCAAAGCTGGACGACTTTTTAAAGCACACCGGCCAGACAATGGAGCAGCTGCGCGATTCCTACCGCGACCGCGCGCACAGCGCCGTCAAGACGCGCTTGATTTTCGAGGCGCTCATGAGACAGGAAAACATTGTAGCGGAGCAGTCGGAAATCGACGCAAAGCTTTCGGCAATGGCAGAGAGTGCGGGCAAGACGCTTGACGACTATAAAGAGACGGCGAGCGAGCGCCAGGTTGAGTATATCACCAACGAAATTTTGGTAGATAAACTGTTTGCGCTGCTAAACGAACTCAATCCGGAAAAACAGGCTAAGCCCAAGGCGCAGAAAGAAAAAAAGACAAAAACTGCGGAAACCGAAGAAACCAAGGAAAAAGCGGACAAAAAAGCCGACGAAAAGCCGGCAAAAACCGCAAAGTCCGACGCGGCAAAAAAATAATTTGCGTAACGGGCGTTTAGTTTGGCTCAAATGCTGTTACAATAATATAGCGGCAGGCATATATTTAACTGTCTTATCTGTAATATAGGTAAAAGGCAGTGTTTTAAAGCAGGTTACGGCCGTACGGTGTTTTTTACCGCAGTTTCAAGTGCCTTGCGCAGATGTCAGACACGGTATTTTGGGAAAAAAGCCGCGCTTAATTTAAATTATATTTTAAGCAGAGCGGAAAACTTACAAAATTCGACAAAATGCGGCAAACCGCATAGAGTGCCCGCCGCTTTCTAAGCGGGCAGCACGTCAGACTTTTGAAGTTTTACCCGTACGGGCTGTGCGCAGACAGCGAAAAAGGCGGCTGCCGCCATAAAATTTTTTAAAGATATCGGAGGATTTATCATATGCTGATACCAATGGTAATTGAGCAAAGCAACCGCGGCGAGCGTTCATACGACATATATTCGCGGCTGCTTGAGGACCGCATAGTATTTTTGGCGGGCCCGGTCAACGACGTGAGCGCAAACATAATAGTTGCGCAGCTGCTGTACCTTGAGGGCAAGGACCCGGAAAAGGACATTTACCTTTACATCAACAGCCCGGGCGGTTCTGTAACCGCGGGCATGGCGATATACGACACCATGACATACGTAAAGCCCGACGTTGCCACCATATGCGTGGGGCTTGCGGCGAGCATGGGCGCAGTGCTGCTTGCGGCGGGCGCAAAGGGCAAGCGCGCGGCGCTGCCCAACAGCGAGATAATGATTCACCAGCCGCTTGGCGGCGCGCAGGGTCAGGCGACAGACATAGAAATTCAGGCGCGCCAGATACTCAAAATCAAGAGCAAGCTCAACGAAATCTTAAGCTCTTCCACCGGCCAGCCCATAGAGCGCATAAAGGCTGACGTAGAGCGCGATTACTATATGTCGGCGGAGGAAGCCAAGCAGTACGGCCTAATCGACCGCATATATACGGCAAGAAAGTAACAGGTGTAACGGAGAAGTTTTCGCATAATAAAACGCTTTTCAAAGCAGGCGGTGCGGGCATAGAGCTTTGCCGTAATTACTTCAAAGAAAAAACTTGCCGTAAGCCGCGTTTTCAGCCGCAGGCAAGTTGCTGCATCGCCGCAGTTTTATGCTGACGGAAAAGGCATCAGCCGTCCGTTCTTAGTCTATATCTTATCTATTTGCGCCCTGCCTTTCCGGCGGGCGAAAACAGAGGTAAACATGAAAATTAATCAGGAAAAATCGTGTTCGTTCTGCGGCAAACCCGCGGGACTTGCGCGTAAACTCATATCCGGCCCCAACGGCAACTATATCTGCGACGACTGCGTGGGTATATGCCAGGATATCTTAGATATGCAAAAGCCGGTCACTGCGCCCGATACCGACGCAAAGCTGCTTACGCCTGAGGAAATCAAGGCGCAGCTTGACAACTATATAGTCGGCCAGGACAGCGCAAAGCGCGTACTTTCGGTTGCAGTATATAATCACTACAAGCGCGTACGCTATAAGGACGTAAAGGGCATCAAAGACAAGATAGAGATGGAAAAGAGCAACGTATTACTGCTCGGACCCACGGGCTGCGGCAAGACCATGCTTGCGCGCACGCTTGCAAAGGTGCTCAATGTGCCCTTTGCCATTGCCGATGCAACCACGCTTACTGAGGCGGGCTATGTGGGCGAGGATGTGGAAAACATACTGCTAAAGCTCATTCAGTCCGCAGACTATGACGTTCAAAAGGCCGAGCGCGGCATAATCTATATTGACGAAATCGACAAGATAGCGCGCAAGAGCGAAAATATGTCCATCACGCGCGACGTGTCCGGCGAGGGCGTGCAGCAGGCGCTGCTCAAGATAATAGAAAGTACGGTGGCATCCGTGCCCCCGCAGGGCGGCCGCAAGCACCCCAATCAGGAGATGATACAGATAGACACCACAAACATATTGTTTATCTGCGGCGGCGCGTTTGTGGGGCTTGACAAGATAATAGGCAAGCGCAAGGATGCCGCGTCGCTTGGTTTCGGCAACAAGATTAAGGCGGGCAAGGACGAGAGCGTAGCCGAGCTTTATTCCGACATTCAACCTCAAGACCTGATAAAGTTCGGTCTGATACCCGAGTTTGTGGGCAGGCTGCCCATCGTCGTGGCGATAGAGGAGCTTAACGAGGAAGCGCTGTGCAGCATATTGACAAAGCCAAAGAACGCGCTTGTAAAGCAGTACAAGAGCCTGCTGGGCTTTGACGACGTAGAGCTTGAGTTCAATGACGACGCCGTCCGCGCAATCGCGCGCAGGGCAATCGAGCTAAAGACAGGCGCGCGCGGTCTTCGCACTATACTTGAAAACATCATGCTTGACATCATGTACCGCGTGCCGTCCGACAAGAGCATAAAAAAGGTAATAGTTACGCAGGAAGCCGTGTCCGGCGGCCAGCCCAGCCTTGTAAAGCGCGGGGAGGACGGCGGCGCGCAGATAGCATAGGCCGCCGCACAGACACCGCCGCAGGCATCTTGCAATACCCGGAGAAAACATGACCAATACAGACGCAGAAAAACTTAATATATTGCCGCTGATTCCCCTGAGGGGGCTGGTGGTGTTTCCGTCCATGTCGCTCAACTTTGACATAGGGCGGCCTAAGTCCGTGGCGGCGCTCAACCGCGCCATGGAAGAGGACAAGCATATATTTTTGGTGCCCCAGCTTTCGCCGTCCGTGGCAGAGCCGGTGCTTTCGGATATCTTAGGCACGGGAACGGTGTGCAAGGTAAGCCAGGTTCTCAAGATATCCGGCGACAATGTGCGCGTGCTCGTGCACGGCGTATACCGCGCAAAGGTAAGCGAGTACAGCGAGGGCGAAGATTTTATCAGCGCAGCGGCCGTGCCCGTGCAGCCGTATGCCGCCGAGGAAAAGGTGTTTTTGGCATACAAGCGCCAGGCGCTTGAGCTTATCGCTGACTTTGCCAAGCTTGACAACAAGATAAACGACGAGACAGTCAAAGCCGCCGATGCGTTTATGGATGCAGAGGGTTTTGTAAACCACGTTGCCGCCATACTTGTGCATGCCGAGCGCGACCGTCAGCGCCTGCTTGAGGAGCTGAATGAGGAAAAGCGCCTTGAGATGCTTTGCCAAATACTGCAAAACGAAATAGAGATAATCAAGATAGACCGCAAGATATCCGGCCGCGTGAAAAAGTCCATTGACCAGAGCCAAAAGGAATACTATCTGCGCGAGCAGATGAAGGCGATATCCGAGGAGCTTGGCGACGGCACGGACGAGATAGAGCAATACAAGCGCAGGATTGAGGCGCTGAATATGCCCAAGGAGCTTGAGGAAAAGGCGCTCAAGGAGCTTTCACGCCTGACCAAAATGCCCGCGGGCTCACCCGAGGCGGCAAACATACGCACTTACTGTGATTGGGTGTGCGATTTGCCGTGGAGCGTGCGCACCGAGGACACCAAGGAATTGAGCGCCGCGGCGGACGTATTAGAGGCCGACCACTTCGGGCTGGAAAAGGTAAAGGAACGCATAATCGAATATATTGCCGTGGGCAAGTTTGCCGGACGGCACAAGGGCTCTATACTGTGCTTTGTCGGGCCTCCGGGCGTGGGCAAGACGTCCATTGCAAAATCCGTGGCGCGTGCGCTGGGGCGCAAGTTTGTGCGCATGAGCCTTGGCGGAGTGCGCGACGAGGCGGAGATAAGAGGCCACAGGCGCACATATATAGGCGCAATACCCGGCCGCATAATTTATCACATGAAGGCGGCAGGCTCGCTTAACCCCGTGTTTTTGCTGGATGAGGTGGACAAGATGTCCTCGGATTTCCGCGGCGACCCGGCTTCCGCTTTGCTTGAGGTCTTAGACCCCGAGCAAAACCACGCTTTCCGCGACCATTTCCTTGAACTTCCCTACGACCTTTCAGAGGTTATGTTCATATGCACGGCAAACACCGCCGACACCATACCCGAGCCGCTGCTCGACCGCATGGAAATTATCAATCTTACGGGCTACACCGAGGACGAAAAGGTGGAGATTGCCCGCAAATATTTGGTTCCCAAGCAAGAGTCCGCACACGGGCTTAAAGAGGGCAGCGCCGTGCTCAGCGAGGTTACGCTGCGCAGCATTATCGCGCTGTATACGCGCGAATCCGGCGTGCGCAGCTTGGAAAAGCAAATTGCCGCAATCTGCCGCAAGGCCGTGCGCAAGATAGTAGAGTCGGGCAAGCCGTATGACAAGATAATTGTGACCAGCGACAATCTGCAGGATTATTTGGGCGTGCCGGTATACAATGCGGACCCCCGTCCCGCGGTGGACGAGGTGGGCGCGGCAACGGGGCTTGCCTGGACGGCTGTGGGCGGCACTACGCTTACCATTGAGGTTTCGCTTGCGCCGGGCAAGGGCGAGATAGTGCTCACCGGCAAGCTGGGCGAGGTCATGAAGGAGTCCGCGCGCACGGCGCTAAGCCTTGTAAAGTCAAGGGCCGCAGACTGGAATATCGACCCGCAAACCTTTATGAAAAACGACATACACATCCACGTGCCCGAGGGCGCAATCCCCAAGGACGGCCCCAGCGCGGGCATAACCATGGCAACCGCCATACTGTCGGCGCTCACGTCGCTGCCGGTCAGCCACAACGTCGCCATGACGGGTGAGGTTACGCTGCGCGGTAAGGTGCTGGCAATCGGCGGATTAAAGGAAAAGGCGCTTGCCGCTCACCGCGTGGGCATAAAGACTGTGATAATCCCGCGTGAGAATGAAAAAGACGTGGTGGATTTGCCTGAAAAGATAAAGCGCGACATAAACCTGATACTCACCGACGACATAAACGCGGTTTTTCAAAACTCGCTGGTGCGCGGACATGAAGCAAACTGATAACAGGGGGGCGGAGCACAAAGGCGCGCGCTCCCCTTTAACTTTTCAACCGCCCGTGCAGGGCAAGTTTATTAAATCTGCGGCGGACTCGGGCGGTTTTTTCCGTGACGGGCGGCCGCACATAGCCGTCTCCGGCAAGTCCAACGTGGGCAAATCCTCGCTCATCAATATGCTGGGCGGCAGCAAAAAGCTGGCAAAGGTTTCCTCCGCGCCCGGACGCACGCGGCTGATAAACTATTTTGACTTTGGCAGCTATGTACTTACAGACCTGCCCGGCTACGGCTTTGCGCGTGCGCCCAAGTCGGAAAAGGCCGGCTGGGAAAGGCTGATTTCCGCCTATCTTTTGGGCGAGGAGCTGCTCCGCCGAGTGCTTATGCTGGTTGACATCCGCCATCCGCCCACCGAGCTGGACATTCAGCTCACTCAGTTTTTCAACAGCCGCCGCATACCTTTTTTGGTTGTGGCAAACAAGTCCGACAAGATCGCCCGGTCAAAGATTGCCGCGCACAAGAGCGTCATTGCAAGCACGCTGGGCATGGGCACGGACGATATTGTGCCCGTTTCATCGCAGACGGGCGCAGGCATGGAAGAGCTGTGCAAATTAATTGACCAATTCATTGATTTGAGTTGATAAACGCCGGCGTTTATGATAAAATAACAAAGGTGTATGCCGATTAGAGCGTGTATGTACAGGCTCTTTGCCGTATTTTTGATTTATACGCACGGTTTAAAGGCAATTGCCTTTGCGGCTAAGTACCGTATTTTTTTTGAAACATCCATACATGGCGGAGGTTAACTATGAGAAAGAGCAATTTTGTGCGTATTGCCGCGCTGCTGCTCGCGGCGTCGGGGCTGTTTATGTTCGCGGCGTGCGGCGGCGGCCCTAAGTTCATGGAGGACAAAGACATGGTAAACGTGTCCTCCGGAAAAAACCCCACGGGCAAGATTACTCTTGAGTTTGAGCTGCCGGGTTCCCCTGATAAACACTTTTTAGTGGAACTGGAGTTTGAACTTTTCTATGACAAGGCTCCTATTACCGTCACAAACTTTATCAAGCTTGTAAACGACGAATTTTATAACGATCCCGCCGACAGCAGCGCGGCGGAGCGCAGCAGGTTGACGGTGGATTCCGTCAGTGAAGCGTACGCCTCCTTCGGCTATAAATACTTTGAAAAGGTGCTTGAAGACGAGGACGACCAAAGCAGCGACCGCAATGATACGTATACAACGGTTGAGCCTGCCTACACCGTAATAGGCGAGTTTGAAGATAACGAATACGAGAAAAACGATATTACGTTCAAGCGCGGCACAATGTTCATGCTGCGTACTGGCGACAACAACTCTGCATACAGCAGGTTTGCAATTGCCGACACGGTAAAGGACGCCGACTATAAAGGTAAATACGCCGCGTTCGGTCAGATTACCCGCGTGCGCATTTGGGAAGACGGCGACGAAAAAGAATATGGGCAGACCGCTGTTGAGATAGTGTTCAATGAAATCCAAAAGCTGTCGCTCTCATCAACCGACCGCGATACCCATGCGTTCATAAACAAAATTGAAATAGATACCCACGGCGTAGACTACAAGTTAGGTGACTTTGTAAAGAACTGGACGATAAAGGTTGCTGCTTAACCGTTAAGCGTAATAAGCAATCCGTCATACTTAAATGGTGAATATTGCCTGCTTGCTTAAGTTTAATCCAAAGTAAAACATAATCTTGACATTAATAAAAACCCGCCCGCACAGCAATGTGCGGGCAGAAAAAAAGCATCATTGTAAACCTGATAATAAATTTAGTTTACAATATGTATGCACAACCGCTATATAAAATAATAAACAACCATTGAAATAATATCTTCACAGGAGAAACGCTTATGCGACATAGCAAAAGCAGTCAAAAGCTCCGTCCCGCGGCGGGTGCGCTGGGCGACGGAAGCGTCACAAAATCGTTGGTATACATAGCGCTGTTTGCCGCGCTCATTGCGGCGGGAGCATTCATACAGATTCGCGTACTAAGTATACCCTATACATTACAGACGTTTTTCTGTCTGCTTGCGGGCAGTTTTTTGGGCGCACGCAGAGGGGCTGCCGCCGCGGGCGCGTACGTGCTTATCGGGCTGATAGGTCTGCCAATATTCACGGCCGGGGGCGGCTTTCAATACGTCGTGTACCCGTCGTTCGGCTACCTATTAGGTCTTGTGCCCACAGCTTTCCTAAGCGGCCTGCTGCTCAGAAAGATACGCCCCGGCTATTGGCGCGTTGCCGCCGCGCTGTTTTTGTGCGCAACGCTTGACCTTGCAATAGGCGCGCTGTACTATGCGCTTGTGGTAAAGGGGATGTCCGGCATATCGTTCTGGCCTATATTCAGCGGTTTCTTTTTGGTATACCTGCCTGCGGAGGTGCTCAAGGCCGCAGCCTGCGCGGCAATATTCTTGCGGCTGAGGCGTATGCTTTAATGCCGGTAAAATGCGCTGCTTGTGCTCAATTAACTTTAAAAGCTGCTTATAACTTAGACATATTAAATAATTGCATCAAACTGTTAATCCCACAATCAGCCGCGTATTAACCGCGGTTGATTGTCTATAATGGACGTTTAAAACGGCGGAAAGAGGACAAATTTATTAGCGTGCACAAAATGACTTTACAATAACGGCAAGTTTTCTTATAATAATATGAGGCGTTTCTCAGGGCAGAATAAGTACTCGGCGGCATAACCGCACTGAAAAAGCGGTTAAGCTTGCATTAGCGCGGTGTTTAGCTGCCCATATACGCAGCGGAACACTTTACTTTTATATGTAATCGGTGCGGCTTTGCGGCAACCTTTACGCAATGATAGCAAGCCTTTGCGGCGCGGCATCATTATTATTTCCGGAGATTATATACTTGGCAAAACCTTTAGTGGCAATTGTGGGGCGTCCCAATGTGGGCAAATCCACGTTTTTCAATCGCGTTGCCGGACGCAGGATATCCATAGTTGAGGACAGGCCGGGCGTCACGCGCGACCGCCTCTATGCGGACTGCGATTGGGCGGGCAAACTTTTTACGCTGGTAGATACCGGCGGGCTTGAGCTTATCGGCAGCGGCGAGATAAGCGGACGTGTGCGCGAGCAGGCGGAGACCGCCATGGACACCGCTGACGTAATACTGTTTTTTGTGGACTACAAGACAGGGCTTGCGCACGAGGACTTTGATTTGGCGGATATGCTCCGCCGCAGAAATAAGCCCGTGCTTACCGTGCTCAACAAGGTAGACACATATTCCCCCGAGGCGGCGGCAGAGTTTTATTCGCTGGGGCTGGGCGAGGTGTATCCCATTTCCTCCGAGGGTGGACTTGGCATAGGAGACCTGCTGGACGATGTGTGCGCGCACTTTAAAAATATTGTCACCGAGGACCCTTACGCAGACTCGGTAAAGATTGCAGTGGTGGGCAGGCCCAACGTGGGCAAGTCCAGCCTTGCAAACAAGATACTCGGCTTTGAGCGTTCAATAGTCACAGACATTGCGGGAACTACGCGCGATTCGCTTGATACGCCCTTTACCTTTGAGGGCGAGAACTATGTGATAATTGACACCGCCGGTATGCGCAGGAAGCGCAGTGTAGACGACAGCGTAGAGAGCTACAGCGCGCTCAGGGCGCTTGCGGCAATCGACCGCGCGGACGTGTGCATAATAATGCTGGACGCGTGCGAGGAGATAACCGAGCAGGATGTGCGCATTGCGGGTTATGTGCACGAACGCGGCAAGCCCTCGGTTGTTGCTCTAAACAAGTGGGACGCTGTAGAAAAGGACACCTATACCATTTTAGAGTTCAACAAAAAGCTTGCCGAGGCTCTCAAGTTTATGGATTATTTCCAGAGCATAAGCATATCGGCAAAGACCGGACAGCGCAACGAGCAGCTGCTCAGGCTGTGCAAAAAAGTATACGCAAACGCAAGCGCGCGCGTTACCACGGGGCTTCTCAACGACGTAATCTCCGATGCGGTGTCTGTGACCGAGCCGCCGTCGCGCTCCGGGCGCAGGTTCAAAATCTATTACTGCGCGCAGGTGGATACCAATCCGCCGATATTCGCGCTGCACGTAAACGATGCGGGGCTGCTGCACTTTTCCTACAAGCGCTATCTGGAGAACGCGCTAAGGAAAGCTTTTCCGCTTGAGGGAACGCCTATCAGGTTTTCCATCAAGGACAAGAGCGACAAAGTGCCTGACAAGGCGGGTAGAAACTGATGGGTGCGCTGATGCAGATTTTGACGGCAATAACAACTCCAAGTGCGGGCGTTACCGCGCTTGACATATGGTGGCAGCTGGCGCTGTTGGTGGCAGGCTCATACCTTGTGGGCAATATCAATTTTGCGCTGATTATATCAAAGCTCAAAAAAAGCGACATACGCACACACGGCAGCGGCAACCCCGGCACAATGAATATGCTGCGCAATTTCGGATTGAAACTGGGGCTGCTTACGCTGGTGCTTGACGTGCTCAAGGGACTGCTGCCCACGGCTGCCGGTTACTATCTTTTCCGCGGCGTAATATCGGAGACCGGCTTTCACTGGGCGGTACTGACGCAGTATATCGCCGGGCTGTCCACGGTGGTGGGACACATATTTCCCGTGTTTCTAAAGTTCAAGGGCGGCAAGGGCATTGCCAGCACCATAGGCATATTTATGTTCGTTCAGCCTTTGATTACGGTTGCGGTATTTTTGCTCATACTGCTATACATATACCGCTTTGAGTTCGGCTCCATAGGCTCAATGATACTTGTTACCATAATGAGCGTGGGCGAGCTTACGCTCTACTATATAGAATATTACGGCAACTTTTACCCCGAGCTCATGCTGCTGTTCGCGTTGATATTCACGCTCTGCTTTTTGTGCTACTATGCGCACCGCTCAAACATAAAGCGGCTTATACTGGGCATGGAAAACCGCACGCCGCTCAGAAAGATGCTTAGAAAGCTGACAGGTAAAAAGCGCAAAAAGCGCATAGCCGCGCAGGAGCAGTCCCAGCGGCCGTACGCTGATGCGGATACGCGTCAAACACAGGTAAATCAAGAGGGCCAGCCGCCTTTAGAGGATAGTGCGCATATGAAAACAAATAGCGGGGCAGAGTCAGATTCCTCAAATCAAGATGCGCGTACGCAGTCTGACGGCGAGCGTCCGCTGTCCGCAGGCGAAGAAAATCCGCCGTCCGGCAAGTATTAAAAAAAGTTTTTCCGCCGCATCCTTGGGCGGTGCGCCGCGGAATGCAGGAGATTAACAAATATAGAATGCAAAAATTAAAAAACGGAACATACGTAACATTTGAAGGGGCGGAATACCTCGCAAGGCCGGTGGACAGAAGGCGCACCCGCCTTATCTGGCAGGGCACGGGGCAGCCGCCTGAGGGCTTCCGCGAGCTTGCCGGCAGACCGGGAGTATATGCGCGCGTGGTGCAAAACAGCAGCCTCAGCGCGCGCAGGCGCGTGCGCACGGTGGTCAAGATAAAAGGCTATTCCTTTTTTGTCAAAGAGGAAAAGAACGGCTTTGTGCTGATAGAAACCGACGACGAAAAGACGGCATCCGACTTAAAGATGGATAACATAGGCGCAGGCCTGTATATAAAATGGATAAAGCTTGACGAAGCGGACGGCTTTATAGAGGTAGAGCGCTGATATCCGCGCAAGCTTTAACCAAAGTGAAAGCACATCAAGCCACATGATTGAAAATCCGGCTTTATGTCTGTAGAAGTATTTGCTGCCGCAAATCTTTATGCAGCGGCAATACGGCTAAATCAACCAAACACTCACACTTACACATTGCAAACAATGCTTATTGCGCTTAGCTTATGCATATGCCGCTCAACATTGACTTTTTTGAGCGTTTTATGTAAAAAAAGCTTTAAAACACGCAAAAATCGCTTGACAGCCACCCACAGATTTTATATAATAGACAGGCTGCACTAATGCGGGCAAAATGAATCGGCTGTGAAAAGCTTTACAGGCCGAACAGGTTGCCTTGCGTTTTTTGGGTTGAAGCGGGAAGTTACTCCGTCTGATTTCGGGGAGAATTTCCGCCGACAAATGTGCCCGCAAGACGGGCGCGGCCGGACGGCGCCAAACGGTGCCGGAGCAGCGGATACCAAGCCGTGATTTAAGCGGTGAGGTACAAGGTGAGCATATATGCCCCGTGCCGGCAAGGCGCCGGGAGCGGGTAGGTATGCGCTCACTTTTTTATAAGTCTTTTGCAAGAGGCACACCCGGGTCAGTGGAAAACTTCCGGCAGGCGGCAAGCAATGCCGCATAAGCCCTGCGCAGAAGGCATATAAAGAGCCGGCGAATCAAAAAAGGAGTGGCAACAAATGAGCCAAAAAATCAGGATTAAACTGAGAGCTTACGACCACAGTCTGGTGGATCAGTCCGCTGAGCGCATCATCGACGTGGTCAAGAAGACGGGCACAAAGGTATCCGGTCCGGTGCCCCTGCCCACAGAGCGCGAGGTGGTCACCATACTGCGTTCGCCGCACAAGTACAAGGATTCGCGCGAGCAGTTTGAGATCAAAACCTTCAAGCGGCTTATAGACATTTATTCCCCCACGGCAAAGACGGTTGACAGTCTCATGAAGCTGGACCTGCCCGCGGGCGTGGATATAAAGATTAAGCTCTGACGGGCTTTTGCAAAATTTCGGAGGATGAACTTTATCTATGAATAAAGCAATCATTGGAAAAAAACTGGGAATGTCACAGTTCTTCACATCGGAAGGCCTCTCTGTGCCGGTGACAGTAATCCAGGCAGGCCCCTGCCCGGTAGTGCAGGTCAAGACGGTTGAGTCAGAGGGATACAGCTCTGTTCAGCTGGGTTACGGTGAAGTTAAAGAAGGCAAGATAACAAGGCCCGAGGCCGGTCACCTTAAAAAGGCCGGAGTAAAGCCGCTCAAGATACTTAGGGAATTCCGCCTGAGCGACGCTGAGAGCTACAAGCCCGGCGACGTGGTTACGGTTGAAAAGTTTGTCGAGGGCGACCTTGTGGACGTCAGCGGAAACACGCGTGGACGCGGTTTTACCGGCGTCATCCAGCGTTGGAACCAAGCGATTATGAGGCGCAGCCACGGCACCGGTCCGGTTCACCGTTCGGCGGGCTCCATGGGCGCAAACTCCTCACCAAGCCGCGTGTTCAAGGGCAAGCCCCTTGCAGGCCAGTACGGCAATGAGAGAGTGACCATACTCAATCTCGAAGTCGTCAAGGTTGACGCCGCACGCGGCGTACTGCTTGTAAAGGGCGCGGTTCCCGGCCCCAAGGGCGGCTACGTGACTGTGAGGAACGCGGTCAAAGCGCCCAAGAAGTGATTAAGGAGTGAATGAATATGCCAAGCGTAAAGTTATACAATTCCAAAGGCAGCGAGGTTGGGACGGTTGAGCTGTCCGAATCCGTATTCGGCTGCGAATACAATGAGGCGCTCATTCACCAGGCGGTGGTTGCGCAGCTTGCAAACGCGCGCCAGGGCACAAAGAGCACGCTTACCCGTTCAGAGGTTCGCGGCGGCGGCAGAAAGCCCTGGAGGCAAAAGGGCACAGGCCGTGCCCGTCACGGTTCCATCCGTTCCCCTCAGTGGATAAAGGGCGGCGTGGCGTTTGCTCCCAAGCCCCGTGATTTTTCCAAAAAAATGAACATAAAGGCAAGGCGTGCCGCGCTCTATTCCGCGCTTTCATACAAGGTTCAAAACGGCGAGTTTATCGTTGTGGATGCCTTGGAGGCGGCAAACGCAAAGACCCGCGAGGTTGCGGGCGCACTCAAGGCGCTGGGGCTTGACCGCAGCACGCTGCTTGTCACCGAGTATGACGAAAACGTCATCCGCGCCGCGCGCAACATCCCCACGGTTACCCTATCGAGCGCAGAGCTTCTCAGTGTCTACGAGGTGGTAAGAAACCAAAAGCTGCTGGTTACAAAGGCCGCTCTTGAAAGTATCGAGGAGGTTGCAAAGCGATGACCGCTTACGACATAATAGTAAAGCCGCTGCTCTCGGAAAAGAGCTATGACGGCATAGGCAGCAAGATTTACACCTTTGTGGTAAACCCCTCGGCCAACAAGACGCAGATCAAGCAGGCCGTTGAAGAGATTTTTGAAGTAAAGGTGGAAAAGGTCAACACCGCCAATGTGCGGGGCAAGCTCAAGCGCATGGGCAAAAACGCGGGGCTGACAACCGGCTACAAGAAGGCAGTTGTAAAGCTCACCGCAGAAAGCAAACCCATAGCGTTCTTTGAGAGCCTGTCCTAAGGAGGTAAAGTAAAATGGCACTGAAGAGATACAGGCCGACCTCGCCTGCCACAAGGCACATGTCGGTACCTGACTTTGCTGAGATAACCAAGACGCAGCCGGAAAAATCGCTGCTTGCTCCCATCAAAAAGAGCGGCGGCCGCAACTTCACCGGCAAGATAACCGTGCGCCACATCGGCGGCGGAAACCGCGTCAAGTACAGGCTGATAGATTTCAAGCGCGATAAGGACGGCATTCCCGCAAAGGTTCACTCCGTGGAATACGATCCTAACCGTTCGGCAAACATAGCGCTTCTGCACTATGCCGACGGCGAAAAGCGCTATATACTTGCTCCGGTGGGGCTCAGCGTGGGCGATAGGGTGCTCAGCGGCCCGGATGCAGACATAAAGGCCGGCAACTGCCTGCCCATACAGAACATCCCCGTGGGCACAACAATCCACAACATCGAGCTCAGCGTAGGCCGCGGCGGCCAGATTGCGCGCGCAGCGGGCATATCCGCCCAGCTGATGGCCAAGGAAGGCAAGAACGCAATCGTGCGTATGCCCTCGGGCGAAACGCGTTATATCCCCGTGCTTTGCCGTGCGACCATCGGTCAGGTAGGCAACATCGAGCACGAGATAACATCCGTCGGCAAGGCGGGCAAGACGCGGCACAGGGGAATCAGGCCCACAGTGCGCGGTTCGGTGATGAACCCGGTTGACCACCCGCACGGCGGCGGCGAAGGCAAATCGCCCATAGGCCGTTCCGGCCCGGTTACACCGTGGGGCAAGCCTGCTCTCGGTTACAAGACCAGGAAGAAGAAGAAGGCATCGGGCAAATTCATCATCAAACGCATAAATTAAGCGGAGGCGCGAAATGAGCAGAAGTGTAAAGAAGGGGCCGTACGTAGAAGAGCGGCTGATAGAGCGGGTGCGCAAGCTCAACGAGAGCAACGAAAAGAAGGTGCTCAAGACATGGTCACGCGCGTCCACTATTTTCCCCGACATGGTGGGGCACACCATAGCCGTACATGACGGGCGCAAGCACGTTCCCGTATATGTTACAGAAGACATGGTGGGCTGCAAGCTGGGCGAATTTGCGCCCACAAGGACTTACCGCGGCCACGCCGGCGAAAAGTCCTCCGCCCCGAAAAGGAAGTAGGAGGGGTTATTAAAACATGGCAACCAGGATTAGAGAAAAATCAAAGAGGCGCGAGGAGACAAAGGACAACCGTCCCCACGCGATAGCGCGTTACATCCGCATGTCGCCTTACAAGGTGCGCGAGGTCATTGACCTTGTCCGCGGCAAGAGCTATCCCGAGGCGGTGGCAATCCTCAAGAACACACCGAGGTTCGCCGCTCCGGTGGTGCTAAAGCTGATCAATTCCGCTGCGGCCAACGCCGAGCACAACCTCAGCCTCAGCAAGGAAGACCTTTATGTGGCCGAGATATTCGCAGACCAGGGACCCACGCTCAAGCGTGTAAGGCCCAGGGCGCAGGGCAGGGCATTCCGCATACTCAAGCGTACCTGCCACATCACCGCGGTGCTCGACGCCGGCATAAAGTAGGAGGAAAGAAAGTTCTATGGGTCAGAAAGTTAATCCGCACGGTTTGAGAGTGGGAATAATTAAGGGCTGGGACACGCAGTGGTATGCGTCCAAGAGAGATTTTTCCAAATTCCTCAAGCAGGACCACGTTATCCGCACCTACCTTAAAAAGACTTATTACAGCTCGTCGCTGTCGCGTATCACCATTGAGCGCGTAGCAGACAAGATAATTGTCAACATATTCACCGCCCGCCCCGGCGTGCTTATCGGCAAGAGCGGCGCAGGCGTTGAGCAGATAAAGAAGGAAGTCGCAAAGCTTGCGCCCGGTTGGAGTGTCGCCATCAATATACGCGAAATCCGCCGTCCCGACGCTGACGCTCAGCTTGTGGCAGAATCGGTTGCCGCACAGCTGGAAAAGCGTGTTTCCTTCCGCCGCGCCATGAAGCAAAGCTTAGGGCGTGCAATGCGCTCGGGCGCAAAGGGCATCAAGATCATGGTTTCCGGCCGTCTGAACGGCGCGGAGATTGCGCGGACCGAGCATTATCACGAGGGTTCAATACCCCTTCAAACTCTGCGTGCGGACATTGACTACGGCTTTGCCGAGGCGCATACTACCTTCGGCGTCATAGGCGTTAAGTGCTGGATTTACAACGGCGAAATCCTGGGCAAGGTCAAAGGATTTGCCAAGGAAGGAGGAGAAGCGTAATGTTAATGCCAAAGAGAGTAAAGCGGCGCCGCCAGCACAGGGGGCGCATGACGGGCAAGGCAACCCGCGGCAATAAGATTGCATACGGCGAGTTCGCGCTTGTTGCACAGCAGCCGGGCTGGATTACCTCCAATCAGATAGAGGCCGCACGTATTGCCATGACGCGTTACACAAAGCGCGGCGGCAAGGTGTGGATAAGCATATTCCCGCATAAACCTGTCACCAAAAAGCCCGCCGAGACCCGCATGGGAAGCGGAAAGGGCTCACCGGAGTTTTGGGTTGCGGTGGTCAAGCCGGGCAGGGTAATGTTCGAGATGGCAGGTATACCTGAGGAGGTTGCACGCGAGGCTCTGCGCCTTGCAAGCTACAAGCTTCCCATCAAGACCAAATTCGCCACAAAGGCAAGCTTAAATAATGCTGAGGACGGTGAAACAGAATGAAACAAAGTACGTTTCACGAGCTGACCAACGAAGAACTTCGGGTCAAGCTTAAAGAATTAAAGACCGAGCTGTTCAACCTTAGGTTCAGGCACGCTACCGGTCAGCTGGAAAACCCCATGCAGCTTGCGGCGCTCAAAAAAGACATAGCGCGCGTGCTCACCGTAACGCGCGGACGCGAGCTGGGCATAAGCCGCAAGGCATCAGCGCCCGCCAAGCCGGGCAAGGCGTAAGGAGGATTAGCATATGTCAGACAGCAATACAAGAAACTTACGCAAGGAGCGCACCGGTCTTGTTGTTTCCGACAAGATGGACAAGACTGTCACTGTGCTTGTGGAAACCAAGAGCAAGCATCCGCTGTATAAAAAGACGGTTACCCGCAGCAAAAAATACAAGGCGCACGACGAGCTGAACGAGTGCGGCGTGGGCGACAAGGTGCTCATCGTTGAGACCCGCAAGCTTTCCAAAGATAAGTATTTCCGCGTGGTGGAGATACTTGAAAAGGCTAAGTAAGGAAGAGGAGGCGTTATGATACAACCACAGTCAAGGTTAAAGGTCGCCGACAATTCCGGCGCCAAGGAAATCATGTGTATACGCGTACTCGGCGGCTCCTTCCGCAGGTTTGGCAATATAGGCGACGTAATAGTTGCCAGTGTCAAGACGGCGGTTCCCGGCGGTACGGTTAAAAAGGGCGAGATTGTCAAAGCGGTTATCGTCCGCTCGGCAAAGGGCCTTCAGCGCAAGGACGGCTCGCACATCAAGTTTGACGACAACGCTGCCGTAGTTATCGACGCTCAAAAGCAGCCCCGCGGCACGCGCATATTCGGGCCGGTGGCCAGAGAGCTGCGCGAAAAGGACTACATGAAGATTGTGTCCTTGGCGCCTGAAGTGCTGTAACAGGAGGCAATTGACATGAGTTCTTTAAATATAAAAAAGGGCGACCTGGTGGTCGTCATTGCCGGTTCGGACAAGGGTAAAAAGGCAAAGGTTATATCCACCTCCCCCAAGTCCAAAAAGGTGACGGTAGAGGGCGTTAACGTTCAAAAGCGCCACAAGAAACCGCGCAGCGCAAAGGCTGCCGGCGGCATTACTTCAGTTGCCGGCCCCATTGACGTTTCCAACGTCCAGCCCGTCTGCCAAAACTCAAAGTGCGAAAAGAGCGGCGAGGGCGTGCGCGTTAAGCACGTTTTAGGCAAGGACGGCAGGAGCATCCGCGTCTGCTGCAAGTGCGGCGAATCGCTGGAAAAGGCCGCCGTAAAAGAAGTTAAAAAGGCCAAGAAGGACACAAAAGCCAAGGATACCGACGCCCCCGTGAAGGAGGCAAAGGCCAAGGAGGAGAAAGCTCCAGCCAAGGCCAAGGCAGCCAAGGAAACAAAGTCCAAGGAAGAAAAGGCGGAGAAGGCAGCGGAGAAGAAGCCGCGCGCCGCCAAGGAAAAGACAGCTGCGGAAAGCGGCGACAAGTAAGCGAAGAGGTAATAAGAAGTGGCTGAAAAAAAGAAAAATGCTCAGGTTGCAGGCAAGGCCGCAACCGACAGTGCCGCAAAGGGCAAGGCCGAAAAGTCGGCCAAAAAGCCTGCCGATTCCGCGCCGCACGAGGTGCGCCTGAAAAAGCGCTACCAAAGTGAGATAGTACCCGCGCTGGCAAAGCAGTTTGAATACAAAAACGTCAATCAGGTTCCCCGTCTGGAAAAGGTCGTGCTCAACATGGGTGTGGGCGACATAAAGGACAACTCCAAGAGCTTGCAGTTGGTTGCCGAGGAATTGCGTCAAATAGCCGGTCAAAAACCGCTGAGCATGGCGGCAAGGAAGTCCGTTGCAAACTTCAAGCTGCGCGAAGGCATGAAGGTAGGTCTCAAGGTGACGCTGCGCGGCGACAGAATGTACGAGTTTGTGGACAAACTCGTCTCCGTTGTGCTGCCCCGCGTGCGCGACTTCCGCGGCATATCTGCCAATTCGTTTGACGGCAGGGGCAACTATTCCATGGGGCTTAAAGAGCAGCTGATTTTCCCGGAGATTTCCTATGATCAGATTGAGAAGATCCGGGGTCTTGATATATGCTTTGTGACCACGGCGCGCACGGACGAAGAGGCGCGCGGGCTTTTGAAGGCTCTCGGTATGCCTTTTAGAGCCAACTGAAGCGGAGGTAAGGTAAAAAATTATGGCAAAGAAAGCTATGATAAACAAGCAGCAAAAAAAGCCCAAGTTCTCCACGCGTGCCTACACGCGCTGCACCATATGCGGTCGCCCGCACTCGGTGCTGAGAAAATACGGCGTATGCAGAATTTGCTTCCGCAACCTGGCCTACAAAGGTCAGATACCGGGCGTAAAGAAGTCCAGCTGGTAAGGAGGGCGTAAGATTATGGCTTTAACCGATCCAATTGCAGATATGCTGACAAGAATCAGGAACGCACTGGTCGCCAAGAAGGAGATCGTTGACATTCCTGCGTCAAATATAAAAAAGGCCATCGCTGAAATTTTGGTAAGCGAAGGTTTTGTGGAGAAGTCTGAGATTGTTGAGCAGCCCGGTCTGCCCTACAAGCACATCAGGCTGACGCTCAAGTACGCCGGCAAACGCGACAGCGTAATCGGTGGACTCAAGCGCATCTCCAAGCCCGGCCTGCGCGTGTATGCCAACGTGCAGGATATACCCAAGGTATTGGGCGGCTTAGGCGTTGCCATTTTGTCCACCTCAAAGGGTGTTATCACTGACAAGGCGGCAAGAAAAATCGGAGTGGGCGGCGAAGTGCTTGCTTACGTCTGGTAACGGGAGGTTTACAAGATGTCCAGAATAGGAAGAAATCCCGTAAAGCTGCCCGCGGGCGTTACTGTTACGTTTACCGAGGGCGAGCTCAAGGTAAAGGGGCCCAAGGGCGAGCTTAGCCAGAGGGTAGACGACAACAAGATTCAAGTTAATATAGAGGACGGCCAAGCGGTTGTGTCGCGCCTTTCAGAGGCAAAGACCGTACGCGCAAAGCACGGCTTGTACCGCGCTCTGCTTGCCAACATGGTCACCGGCGTAACAACCGGGTTTACCAAGGTGCTGGTCGTCAACGGCGTAGGCTACAAGGTGCAAAAGCAGGGCAATAAGGTAGTTTTCAACGTGGGCTATTCACACCCGGTGGAGTTTGAGATTCCCTCGGACGTTGCAGTAGAGGTAACCGCTCCCACAGAGGTGACCGTCAGCGGCATTTCCAAGGATTCGGTGGGCCAGGCGGCCGCGAACATCAAGGATATCCGCCGTCCCGACCCCTACCACGCTTACGGCATTCGCTACAAGGACGAGGTAATCGCCCGCAAAGAAGGCAAAACTGCCGGCAAGTAAGGAGCGGAAGAAATGATTAAAAAAGTAGATAAGAATATCGAAAGGTTAAAGAGGCACAAGCGCGTGCGCGGCAAGATTTCCGGCACGGCGTCCACGCCCCGCCTGAACGTCTACCGCAGCTTGGGGCATATCTATGCCCAGCTCATTGACGACGAGGCAGGCACCACGCTTACCGCCTGCTCCACTATGGAGAAGGCGCTTGCATCCGCGCTTAAGGGCAAGACCAAGCGCGAACAATCCAAGATTGTGGGTGAAGAGGTTGCCAAAAAAGCACTGGGTCTGGGCATTGAAAACATAGTGTTCGACCGCGGCGGTTACCTTTACACAGGCAGGGTAAGCGCATTAGCCGAGGGCGCGAGAGCGGCCGGCCTTAAATTTTAAGCGGAGGTAGTAGTTTACTATGGCAAAGCGTGAAGACTCAAGGGGCCCTCGCAGAAACGCCGAAGAAAAAGATGACATGATACGCAAGCTGGTGGCCGTCAACCGCGTCACCAAGGTTGTCAAGGGCGGCCGCACCATGCGCTTTTCTGCGCTGGTGGTGGTTGGCGACGGCAACGGACGCGTAGGCATGGGCACCGGCAAGGCGGGCGAAGTTCCCGAGGCCGTGGAAAAGGCTGTTACCGAAGCAAAGCGCAAGCTGTTTGAGGTAAAGCTCGTGGGCACGACCATTCCCCATCAGACAATCGGCAGATTCGGGCGCGGCAGCGTGCTCATGATGCCGGCTGAAGAGGGAACGGGCGTAATAGCGGGCGGCCCTGTCCGTGCGGTCATGGAGGCCGCCGGCATAAAGAATATTCGCACAAAATCGCACGGAACCAACAACCCTTTCAACTGCGTACGCGCTACGCTGGAGGGGCTTAGGGGTCTTAAAACCGTTGAGGATGTCGCCAAGCTTCGCGGCCGCACGGTTGAAGAAATTCTGGGCTGACGGAGGACGACATATCATGGCTGAAGGCAAACAGATAAAGGTAACATTGGTTCGCAGCACCATAGGCGGCCTTGAAGTTCACAAGGCGACGGTCGAGGCGCTGGGGCTTAAGAAGATACGCCAGAGCAAGATACTTCCCGACAACGCGGCTACCAGGGGCATGATCCACAGGGTCAGGCATCTGGTGACGGCGGAAGAAGTTAAGTGAAGGAGACGCCACTATGAGAATGCATACAATAGCGCCCAACCCCGGCGCAACAAGACCGGCAAAAAGGCTGGGCCGCGGCATAGGCAGCGGACTTGGCAAGACGTCGGGCAAGGGGCACAAGGGTCAGTGGGCAAGGAGCGGCGGCGGCGTCCGTCCGGGCTTTGAGGGCGGTCAGATGCCGCTTATCAGGCGCATCCCCAAGCGCGGCTTCCACAATAAGTGGCGCAAGGAATACCTTGTGGTAAATCTATCAAGGCTGGAGACGCTTGAGGCGGGCTCGGTTGTTACGGCCGAAAACCTCATTGAGGCAGGTCTGGTCAAGTTTTTTGACGACAACCGCGGGTTAAAAGTACTGGGCGGCGGTGAGCTTACAAAGGCAATCACCGTAAAGGCTGCAAAGTTTTCCCAGTCGGCAAAAGAGGCCATAGAAAAGGCCGGTGGAAAGGCTGAGGTGTTATAATGTTTGAAACATTGAAGACTGCCTTTAAAATCAAGGAAATCAGAAGGAAAATTTTCATCACACTGGGTCTCATACTCGTCTACAGGCTGGGGTGCTGGATACCCATCCCCGGTATTGACGTAGCCGCGATGAGCGCCAGCATACAGGGCAACGACTTTATGGGGCTGATGTCAGCCATAACCGGCGGGTCGCTGCAGTATGGAACCTTCTTTGCCATGGGTATCGGGCCGTACATCAATGCTTCAATTATCATGCAGCTGCTCACCGTGGGCATACCCGCGCTTGAGCGCCTGCAAAAACAGGGTGAAGACGGCCGTAAGAAAATTGCGCAGTACACCCGTTACGCAACAATAATATTGGGAATAATCCAAGCCGTAGGTATACTTGTCGGTCTTGGCAGCAGCGTAAGCGGCGGACTTTTAGATTCCTCGCTGTTCCCGGCGCACCTCGGTTGGCTGCAATATATCGCGCTGATAATCATATTCTGTGCGGGCACGGCATTCACCATGTGGATAGGCGAGCGCATCACCGAGCACGGCGTGGGCAACGGCATATCGCTGCTCATATTCGTGGGCATACTCTCGTCTGCGGGCAACGCGCTCATCTCCACGGTTTCTCAGGCGCTGGGGCTTGCTGACTCGCAAAATCAGCAGATGCAAATCTGGAGCTTGATATTCTTCTTAGCTACAGTAATAATTATATTCTCACTGATAGTGTTCGTGGACCTTGCCGAGCGCAAGATTCCCGTTCAATATGCCAAGCAGGTAAAGGGCAGGAAGATGTACGGCGGTCAGTCCACGCACATCCCCATGAAGGTAAACGCAAGCGGCGTTCTCCCCCTGATATTCGCGTTCGCGCTGCTCAGCTTCCCTCAGCTTATTGCAAACATGATAGCTCCCAACGGCGGGTTTGCAATCTGGTGGGCAACCTACCTCGGCACGGGCACTTGGCTGTACGCGCTTATCGTGGCTGTACTTATCGTATTCTTTGCGTTCTTCTACGCACAGATACAGTTCAACCCCGAGGACGTCAGCCGCAACATACAGCAATACGGCGGCTTTATCCCAGGCATACGTCCGGGCAAGCCCACAACAGAGTACCTGGCAAAAATCAACAACCGCATTACGCTGTTCGGCGCAATATTCCTTGCGCTGGTGGCACTGGTGCCTTCGCTGATTTTCTCCGCGGTATCTCAGGGCAACGCTGGGCTTATCAACGCATTCAGCACAACCGGCCTTTTAATAGTCGTGTCAGTGGCGCTTGAGTTTGACAAACAGCTTGAGGCTCAGATAATGACAAGGCATTACAAGGGCTTCATGGGCTAAATAAAGGCGCAGGCAAATGAATATTGCATTATTGGGCGCGCCGGGCGCGGGCAAGGGAACACAGGCAAAGATGATTTCATCCGCCTACTCTCTTCCGCATATATCCACCGGTGACCTGTTCCGCGCAGACATGAGCGCAAATACGCCTCTCGGCGAACTGGCCAAAAGTTACATCGACCGGGGCATGCTTGTCCCGGACGATGTAACTGTCAGTCTTGTAAAGAGCAGGCTGCAACAGCCAGACTGCAAGGGCGGATTCATACTTGACGGCTTTCCCCGCACGCTTCCGCAGGCGGATGCGCTGTCAGGGTTTGCCCGGCTGGAAGCGGTAATAAATATTTCCGTTCCCCGCCAGTTCATAATGGAGCGCATGACGGGCAGGCGGGTATGCACAGGCTGCGGAGCGCCGTATCACACGGCGACGCTTGAGGGCAGCACATCCTGCAAGGACTGCGGCGGTCAGCTTATAAGGCGCAGCGACGATGCCCCGGATGTGGTGTCCGAGCGACTGGTGGTTTACGACAGGCAGACAGCGCCGCTCATAGATTATTACACAAAAAAGGGCGTACTGTTTACGGTGCACTCTGACGATATTATAGACAACACCTTTGCAAAAATCAGGGCAATATTAGATGGTAACAATTAAATCCGCGCAGGAGATTGAACTCATGCGCCGTGCCGGTAAGATAGTCAAGGATGCGCTTGAACTTGTAAGAGAGAGCGTCAAGCCGGGCATAACCACCCGTGCGCTTGACAAGCTTGCCTACGACTATATAATTTTGCAGGGCGCACGCCCGTCATTTTTGCACTACAACGGCTATCCCGCATCCATCTGCGCATCGGTAAACGAGGTGGTTGTGCACGGAATCCCTTCCTCGCGCAAGCTTGAAGAGGGCGATATCGTAAGCATAGACATCGGCGCGGAGAAAGACGGGTTCCACGGCGACGCCGCCCGCACATTCGCAGTGGGCGAAATAAGCGCGGAGGCCAAGCGGCTGATTGAGGTCACAGAGCAGTGCTTTTTTAAAGCGGTTGAGCAGATGACCGAGGGCAACAGGCTGTCAGACGTCGCGCGTGCGGTGCAGACCGCTGCGGAGAGCAACGGTTACGGAGTTGTGCGCGCGCTCACCGGACACGGAATCGGGCGCAGTATGCACGAGGACCCGCAGGTTCCCAACTTTGTAACGGCGGGGCTTGGCATGAGGCTGAGGGCGGGCATGACGCTTGCGGTAGAGCCCATGATAAACCAAGGCACCTGGGACGTAAAGTTTCTGAGCGACGGTTGGAGCGTGGTTACGGCGGACGGAAAGCTGTCCGCGCATTACGAAAACACCGTTGCGGTGACCGCCGGCAAGCCGGAAATTCTCACCCTGTAACCCAAAGAAAGACAAGCCGGAAATAGTTGCTAACCCCGTAGGCTGAAAACCGGAGGGCTTATGAAGGAATATATCTTACGCCCCGGAAGCGTGGTATGGAGCAAGGCGGGCAGAGACAAGAACCGCTGCTTTATCGTCATCAGTACGGACGGGACGTATGCGCTCATTGCGGACGGCAAGACCAGAAAGCTGCAGTCCCCTAAAAAGAAGAAACACAGACACCTGCGCACGGACGGAACCGAGCTTACGCAAGCGGCAGAGCTAATTGAAAGCGGAACTTTAAGCGACAAAGTTCTTCGCGAACAGCTCAAGCCGTATGGCAGTCAGCAACAAGCAACGGCGGCCGCCGGCCGCACAGACAACGGAGGTAAACAATGTCCAGAGACGACGTGATTGAAGCCGAGGGTATAGTGACCGAAGCTTTGCCCAACGCCAATTTCAAGGTCAAGCTTACCAACGGGCACATAATAACCGCATATATATCCGGCAAGCTGCGTATGCACTATATCAAGATTCTGCCGGGCGACACGGTAAAGATAGAAATGAGCCCCTATGACCTCACAAAGGGCAGGGTAATCTGGCGCGGCAAGTCCTGAGCGGCGGCCGCGGCACAAAGTTTTAAAAAACAACAAGGAGACCGAAAATGAAAGTCAGGCCGTCGGTAAAACCCATGTGCGACAAATGCCGGGTTATCAAGAGAGAAGGAAAGGTAATGGTCATCTGCAGCAAGTTCAAAAAACACAAGCAGACCCAAGGTTAACAAGCTTTTATACGCGCTGTGCGGGCAAATTCCGTGCGGCGTTTAAAGCTGCAATGCAAAAAACGCGTGCACGCACCTTAGCCGTACATTCCTGAAAAACGCGGCGGGGCGCGCGGGCGAATTATATATTTTTATAAGCAGACGCCGCGAATATCTCGGCGGACAAGGCAAGCAGCCCGGAGGCAAAGCCCCGGCAAACAGTAATTAATTCGGAGGTAACTGGTACTGATGGCACGTATTGCCGGTGTAGACTTACCAAGGGAAAAGAGGGTGGAAATCGGACTGACCTATATCTACGGAATAGGCAAGACCAAGGCAAGCCTTATCCTGAAGGAATCGGGCATAAGCCCGGATGTCCGCGTCAAGGATTTGACAGAGACGGATGTCGCTAAAATTAGGGATTATATCGAAAAAAATATAACGGTAGAGGGCGACCTCCGCCGCGAAGTGGCGCTTAACATAAAGCGCCTTATGGAAATCGGCTGTTACCGCGGCGTGCGCCACAGGCGCGGCCTGCCCGTGCGCGGCCAGTCCACAAAGCGCAACGCACGCACCAGGAAAGGCCCCAAAAAGACCGTGGGCAGAAAGAAGAAGGAGGGCTAATAAATGGCTGCACCCAGAGGCGGCAAATCTGCCGCAACCAAAAAGCGCAAGATTACCAAGCAGGTTGACAAGGGAGCCGCGCACATTCACTCCTCTTTCAACAACACTATAGTAACAATAACCGACGAAAAGGGCAATGCGCTGTCCTGGTCGTCCTCGGGAAGCCTGGGCTTCCGCGGCTCGCGCAAGAGCACGCCCTTTGCCGCGCAGATGGCGGCCGAAAAGGCTGCACGCGCCGCCAAGGATTACGGGCTGCGCTCGGTAGAAGTGTTTGTAAAGGGCCCCGGCCAGGGCAGGGAAGCGGCAATCCGCGCGCTTCAGAACGTCGACCTTGAGGTTACTCTTATTCAAGACGTTTCGCCCATACCGCACAACGGCTGCCGCCCGCCCAAGCGCAGAAGAGTTTAACAGGAGGAGTTCCCAGATATGGCGAGATATACCGATTCGGCCTGCCGGATTTGCAGGCGCGAGGGCACAAAGTTATTTTTAAAGGGAGCGCGCTGCTACAGCGGCAAGTGCGCCGTTGTCCGCCGTCCCACGCCTCCGGGCCAGCACGGCATGGGCAGGAAAAAGGTGTCCGAGTACGGACTCCAGCTGCGTGAAAAGCAAAAGACCAAAAAGAGCTACGGAATGCTGGAAAAGCAGTTCCACCGCACATACAAGCGCGCTGCGTCCATGAAGGGCGTAACGGGCGAGACCATGCTCAGCCTGCTTGAGAGGAGGCTGGACAACGTTGTGTACCGCATGGGTCTGGGCGTTTCGCGCGCGCAGGCACGCCAGATGGTTACACACGCGCATTTTACCGTAAACGGAAAGCCGGTCAACATTCCCTCTTACGTCACCAAAGCCGGGGATATCATATCGGTCAAGGAAAACAGAAGAAACCGCGAATATTTCAAGATTCTTTCCCAAAGCAAAAAACTCAATCTGCCCAAGTGGCTTGAGTATGATGCAGAGAGCTTTACAGGCAAGATTATTGCGCTTCCCGAGCGTTCAGACATTGACCTTGACATCTCGGAAAACATGATAGTCGAGCTTTACTCCAAGTAAAGCGGCGGTTTTTACAGTTTTGTTGCCGGGCGGTTTTTCCGCTTTTGGCAACTGACCAAACAAGGAGGTATCCTGGCATTATGATGGAAATAGAAAGGCCCAAAGTGACGGTGGAGGAAAATGAGGACCGTTCGTTCGCCAAAATAGTTGTCGAGCCGCTGGAGCGCGGTTTTGGCATAACCTTGGGCAACGCGCTGCGCCGCATACTGCTTTCATCGCTGCCCGGCGTTGCGCCGCAGGGCATACGCATAGAGGGGATTAAACACGAGTTTTCCGTTATCCCCGGCGTAAAAGAGGACGTAACCGAAATCATACTCAACATAAAGGCTCTGGCAGTTAAGTGTTCGGTTGCGGACAAGTATTACAAAAAATCACTCACGCTCAAGGCAAAGGGCCCGTGCGAGGTTTACGCGCGCGACTTTGCGCCCGACGCCGAGGTAGAGATTCTCAATCCCGACCTGTATATTGCCACTCTTGACGAGAACGGCGTACTGGATTTAGAGCTTACCATAGGGCGCGGCCGCGGTTACAAGACGGCTGAGACAAACAAAAACGAAAAGAACCCCATCGACTTTATCCCCGTAGACTCCATATACACACCGGTAAAAAAGGTGAACTATCAGGTGGAGTCCACGCGCGTAGGGCAGAGCATCGACTATGACAAGCTCATACTCGAGGTCACCACAAACGGCGCGTTCTCCGGGCGCGAGATTGTCTCGCTTGCGGCAAAGATAATGGAAGACCACATCAAGCTGTTTGTAGAGGACAGCATGAGCGACGTGGACATCCTTGTTGCCCGCCCTGACAATCCCAAGACACGCGTGCTTGAGATGAACATAGAGGACATGGACCTGTCGGTGCGCTCTTACAACTGCCTCAAGCGGGCGGGCATCCACACGGTGGAGGACCTCATCAAAAAGTCCGAGGACGACATGCTCAAGGTGCGCAACTTAGGGCGCAAGTCGCTTGACGAGGTCATCCAAAAACTGCAAAGCTACAACCTGAGTCTGCGAAGCAAAGACGAATAAGGAGTTTAACGGACATGGCAAACAAAAAGTTGGGAAGGCCGACCGACCAGAGAAATCACATACTAAGGAACCTGGTTTCGGAATTTTTTTGGAATTCCAAGATAGAGACAACCTATGCGCGCGCACAAGAGGTGCGCCGTCAGGCGGAAAAACTTTTGACGCTGGCGATAAAGAGCTATGAAGACAGCGTAAAGGTGACAAAGACCGTAAAGCAGGTCAAGTTTGTAAAGGGCAAGGACGGCAAAAAGGAAAAGACTTATGTCACCAAGACCGTTGAGTTCACAAACGACGGGCCTAAAAAGCTGAGCGCGCGCCGCCGCATAATGGCAAACACGCGCGACCTTCAGGAACCCCGCGTAAAAAAGGAAAACAAGACGGCCTACAAGCTGCGCACGGGCGCTATCAACCATCCGCTGACAGAAAAGATTTTCAACGAGCTTGCTCCCAAGTATGCCGCACGCGCGGAGGAAAAGGGTCAGGGCGGCGGCTACACCCGCATACTGCGCAAGGGCTTTCGCCGCGGTGACAATGCCGAGGTAGTAATACTGGAGTTTGTAGATTAAGGCAAAAAGCCTGATTCAGTATTTAAACACAATAAATCAAGAAACCACTATTTAAATAGTGGTTTCTTTGCATTATTGCCGAGTAACGACACCGCTCTCAACCCAACAAAATACTACTCATTTTTTAGTACGCTTAGACTGCGTATTGCCCCTTTTATCAGAGATTTAAAACAAAAAAATGCTGGGATGCTTACATTGCATCTCAGCATTTTATATATAAACTATTTTTTTAATAACAATTCTACTAAAGAAATCCGGCAAAACCGGTTTTTTGCCGTTAAAAGCTGCGCAAACCCGCCTTGTTTCTGCGTGCAGCAAGCAAAAGCAGCATTTACTTTTGCTTGTTCATAAACGCCTTGAGCTTTTTGAACGTCTCTTCGGAAATTATATGTTCCATTCTGCAGGCGTCGTTTTCCGAGTTTTTTTCCGAAACACTGAGCGTCTCCATCAAAAAACGCTTCAACAGATTATGTTTTTCTTTCACTTCCTTAGCGGTCTCAATGCCTTTATCGGTCAAAGTGATAGAGGAATACCGTTCCTGCTCAACAAGTCCTTCGGCCTTTAATACATTTACCGCTCGGTTGACGCTGGCGCGCGAAACCCCTAATTTTTCAGAGACGTCCACGCACCGCACGTTGGGGCCGAACTTGGAAAGCTCAAGTATAGTCTCAAGATAATCCTGGCTGGAAGCAGTTATATCATTCATAATATATTCCTCATTAATATCGTTAAGGCCAAGGTAAAGCCGTTCTTCTTGAGGCAGCCCCGGCTGATTTCGCCTCTATGCGCACAAACCTATTTTCTATATTATAACATATTGCGCGGCTTTTTTCAATATATTTAGATAAACAGGCAAATTATGCACACAAATGTAGGATTTACTGCTGTGCATTGCTGACGTGCTTTCTGAAATTATAGACTTAGGAATATACAATTATGACAATGGCTCAAATGCGCGAGAACAGCCGCGCAAGGGTGGTACGCGTAGGTATCACCCAAAAAAAGCTTAAAAAACGCTTGCTTGACATGGGGCTTGTGCCGGGCACGGAGCTTACGCTCTGCGGCCGCGCGCCCATGGGAGACCCATTGGAAATTGAACTTAGAGGTTACAAGCTTACAATAAGGGTAGCCGAGGCAGAGCACATTCAAGTGAGGTACATATGATGCGCGCAAATGAGACAGGTTTAAAGCGCGCGAATGAGTTGAGCTTAAAACCAGCGAATGGTTTGGGTATAATGCGCGCGGCACTTGTGGGCAATCCCAACAGCGGAAAGACTACGCTGCTCAACAGGCTGACGGGCGCGCGCAGGCACACCGGCAATTTCCCCGGCGTGACGGTGGAGCGGTGGGAGGGCAGAGCAAAGGACGGAACGCTCTTTACTGACCTTCCCGGCATTTATTCACTGTGCGCGTTTACTTCCGAGGAGGAAATAACGCGCGGCGAGCTTTTGAGCGGCGGCTATGACTGCTTGGTAAACGTGGTGGACGCGTGCAGCATAATGCGCGGGCTGTATCTGACTTTGCAGCTGTTTGAGCTTGGCATTCCCTTTGTGTTGGTGCTCAATATGCGCGACGAGGCGGAAAGCTCAGGTATAGAAATCGACACGGCTGCGCTGGAGCGCGAACTGAAGATTCCCGTGCTGTGGATAAGCGCGGCAAAAAACCATGGGATTGATGCGCTTATTCCGGCAATGAAAAAAGCGGTTTCCGGCCGTTCCGGCGCAAGGGGCAGGCTGCCCGGGGCGCTGCTCTCCGCGCATATTCCCAAGCTTTCGCAAGAGCTTGCAACAGCCGCGGGCATCCCGCCGCTGTTTGCAGCGGTAAAGCTTTTGGAAGAGGACGACTTCGTACAAAAAATTTTGCAGGAGGCCTCCGCGGGCAGCGGCTTGCCTGTTCCGCAGGTAAAACACGGGGGCGGCGAGATTGCAGCCATTGAAAGGTACGGCTTTATAACCGCGCTGCATAATAAATGCGTAAAAAGCAGCGGCTCAAAAAAGCACGGACGTAATATTGACGCACTGCTTACAAACAAGTATTTTGCTCTGCCGTTTTTTGCGCTGGTGATGCTTGCGGTATTTGCCCTTTCGTTCGGGCTGTTCGGCAGTTTTTTCGGAAACATAACCGAAGCGACAATAGGATTTGCGCTTGAGCGTGCCGACGCGCTGCTCGGGCGGCTGTCTGCGCCGCATGTGCTGCGCTCGCTGATAGTCGGCGGAGTGCTGGGCGGGATTGCCGGGGTGCTTAGCTTTTTGCCGCTGATCCTTTTGCTGTATTTCTTTCTGTCTGTGCTTGAAGCAAGCGGCTATATGGCGCGGGTGGCGTATGTCATGGACAGGCTTTTGCAAAGGCTGGGGCTTTCCGGGCGGTCGGCGGTGTCATTGGTGCTGGGTTTCGGCTGCTCTGTTCCGGCGGTGCTGTCCACGCGCACCATGCAGTCCCAAAAGGAAAAACTGCTCACAATACTGTTCATACCCTTTATGTCATGTTCGGCAAAGCTGCCCATATACGGCGCAATAACCGCGCTGTTTTTCCGCCGCTATCGCGCGCTTGTGCTGCTGGGGCTTTACTGCCTGGGCGTTGTGTGCGGCATTATCTATCTGCTGCTGGCAAAGGCCGTTACAAAAAAGCAGCCCTCCTCGTCATATGTGCTTGAGCTTCCGCCCTATCGAATGCCCTCGGTTACGGGTACGTTTCTGCTGCTGTGGGACAGGGCAAAAGACTTTGTCGCCCGCGCATTCACCGTCATATTTGTGTGCAACTTGCTGGTATGGTTTTCCGGCAGCTTTGACGCAAGCCTTAACTTTGTAACCGACGCAGAGAGCAGTATGCTTGCCTCGGCAGGGCGGCTGATAGCGCCGCTGTTTGCGCCGCTGGGCTTTTCTGACTGGCGGCTGTCGTCCGCGCTTATATCCGGACTTTCGGCAAAGGAAGCGGTGCTCTCCACGCTTGCAGTGCTGACTGGCGGCGCTGACCTTAACGGGCTGTTTGACGGCAGGGCAGAGGCAATGTCGTTTCTGGTGTTCTGCCTGCTGTATATGCCCTGCTTTGCCGCATTCGCCGCCGTAAAAACCGAACTCGGCAGCAGGAAAGCCGCGGCGCTTGCCATGACGGCGCAGACGCTATATGCATGGCTGTGCACGTTTGTGTTTTATAATCTCTGCAAAGTGTTTGCCGGGCCTGCGGGTCAAATATCCGCGGTGCTCAGCGCGCTTGCCGTGTTTATAGCGCTGTGCGCTGCGCTTGCCGTGCTGCGCGCGCCCGCCTGCGGCGGCCGCTGCACGCACAGGCCGCCGGGCTGCGCGGCTGCCTGCGGGTCTGGCCGGGTCTGTACACCCGGCCCCGTCAAAAGAAAAAAGGCGCTAAAGCAGCCGGGATTATAGTGTTTGGCCGCCTAAGCGCAATATTTGTGTTTATAATATGTTTCTAATATATAACGGTTAATACATGCTTATTTATACGGCAGTCGTGCGCATATGTCAGCGTTCAGCAAAGCAGTTGAAATACCGCAAATTACGGTAAAATAATTATTTTAACTTTCAATGATAAAGATTGTGATATTAACCTGCAATTATTCGGGGTAAACCGGCAACATAAATAATTATTTTGCGCCTGTTTGAGCGCCGCTGCCTAACTGCTTGTGACTCTTTATACACTCTATAAACTCGCTTACGGCATATGACGGGGGCGCTTTTTTTAATGTAATCAACCCCGTTGCGCGCACCGGCACCGCGGGCACGGTCTTTAGCTCAACAAGCGAGCCTTCTGCGAGGTTGCGCAGCACGTACTCGCGGGGGATGCAGGTTATGCCCATATCCGCGCGGGCAAACGCCTTGAGCAAATCAAAGCTGCCCAGTTCAATATCGGGATGCAGGTGCACGCCCTCGGAGTGCGCAAAATTTATCAAGGATTTGCGCGTGTTAGAGCTTATTTCCAGCATGAGCAGGGGATATTGTTCGAGCTCTTTTAAGGGTATTGCGCGCTTTGCAAGGTGCGCAAATTTTTTGCCCGCAACAAATATGTGGTGCAGCTGTTCGCACGGCAGTATGACTTCTACGGCGCTGTCCTCAACGGGCAGATTTACAAAGCCTATATCCGCCTTTCCCGACCTTAGCATTTCCACGGTCTGATCGGATGTGCGGTTAAATACGTTCAGCGTAATCTGCGGATGCCTGCGGTGAAACTCGGCGATATAGTCCAGCAAAAAATATTTACACTGAGTGTCCGAAGCCGAAAGGTTGAGCACGCCTGCGGCCTGTCTTTTCAGCTCGCTGAAAGCGTTTTCCGCCTCCTGGCTGAGTAGTATTATGCGGCTTACGTAGTCAAACATGAGCTTTCCCTGATTTTCCGTAAGCTCCATACCCTTGGATGTGCGCAAAAACAGCTTGCCGTCCAGCTGCGTTTCCAACTGTTTGATTGCCTGACTTACCGCCGGCTGCGAAATATAGAGTTCCTCGGCGGCCTTGGTCAGGCTGCCGCACTTTGCCACGGTATAAAAAACTCTGTAAAGTTCAAGATTTACCATATTATTTTCCTAAGATATAGCTTTTTACTTATATGTCAATTAACTTGAAAACAAATATACAGCAGTTTTCAAACAGCAAGCAAGTTTGATCTGTGCTGCAAAGCCGCGATAATCGACTATAACGGATATTAAGGCAACTGTAACGCTGCCCGGCTTGGCCTTCGTCAAGCCTATTCAAAAGTTGCGGGGCAGCTTTTGAAGTTAACTTACTTATATATTATACAGGATTTTGCGCTCAATATCAATAAATAAATCCATTTCCGCCGTGTTTGAGGCAAAAACGGATTTTTTGTATGAAATATTTTAAGCGGTGAGGTATAAATTAAATATTCCTGTCAAAACTCTGTGTACGAGAAAATCACGGAGGAAACAACTTACATGAAAAGTTTTTTCGGCAGCTGCCTTGGGTTTTTGAAGCGCAACGTATACTACGTATTGCTTGCTGTCAGCATATTGCTGATAGGCGCAATGATCACATACGCGGCGCTCAGCAACAGCACTAACACACCTCCCGTCATAGAGGAGCCAGGCCCGGGTGATCCGGGCGGAAACGACCCCGACCCCGTAGACACTGAGCCGGTTGTATTTATTATGCCGCTTGACGACTTTACGGTTGGGATGCAGTTTTCCATGACCGAGCTGGTATTTAATCCCACGCTCAAGAGGTTCAGGGTTCACAGCGGACTTGATTTAAAAACCGAACAGGGAGCGGACGTCTATGCTGTATATGACGGCGTTGTTGAGTCTGTGGAGTCCGCAGGCGTGGACGGCACTGTAATCACGCTCAAGCACAACGACGAATTGACAACCGTCTATAAATCGCTTGAATCCGACCCGCCCGTATCCGCAGGCGACCGCATAAAGAAGGGCGACGTAATAGGCAAAGCGGGCACATCGATAAGCTCAATACTCGAGGGCGCTCACGTGCATATCGAGGTAATCTATCAGGGTGAATATGCTGACCCGGCAGAGTATCTGCCCTTTGAAAACAAGTAAGGCATAAGGCGCGGCAAGCGTTAGACAAGCGTTTCAGCCGCTCCGCGGCAGGTCAATGCGGCTGCATTACCAAGCTTAGCGGCCGGCCTTGCGCTCGCCCGGCAACACCAAGCGCGCACACTACTGCTGCGCTTTAACCAAGCTCCGTGTCAGGCCGTAGCAACCCGGCAAGCAAATAAGGACAGACGCACAAACAATTGCGCCTGTCCTTTTGCGCGTACTTACGCAAAAGGTTTATGCTCCCTTGCATTATGAGGATTTTTGTGTCAGCTAAGTCATATGCATATTTTTACGGTTTATTTCCAAAGCTAATACAAAACCACCACAAAAGGAGACGCCGTGAAAAAAGATTTAAATTGGCTGGAATACTGCGAGCGCAGAAGCAAGGAACGCGCAAAGAACGAGGAATACTTTGCAAAAAATCGCAAGCCCAAAAAGCCGGAAAAGCCCGAGTAATCTTCTATAACGCAGTTTGTATATTCATACGGTTTGCGGCAATGCTTGCTTTGCCGCAAAATCTTGTGATAATGCCGCAGCTTTTTGCATATCAGTTTAAGGAACACATACAGCGCCCCGCTTGATAGTCCCGGGCGCTGTATGTGTATAAAGGCAACTTTCCGTTAATTGCGTAGATTAAGTTTGCGCGGCTATGCGTTTTAACCCAACACTCATTTACGGCATATTATATTTAGGGAGGTGAGTTATGGAAAACGGACGAGAGAGCTTACATATACGCACAAAGACGTACGAGCACACATTTGTATACGACAACACAGATGTGCTATATCTGGACATGGAATGGCCCGAGGTCTCGGGCGGCCCGAATCCGGCGGCAGCCGCGAGGATAAACGGAATCATATCCATGCAGGCGTCTGGTTACATGGCAGAGGCTGCGGGCAAGCTTCAGCGGCAGGCCGTGCAGGACTATAAATCCGCGCAGGAGCAAGGCTTTCCCTTCAATCCGCACGGACTGACCGTGCGGTACGAAGTCACGCTCAACGGCAACTGCACGTTCAGCTTTTACCGCGACAAATACATATACACCGGCGGCGCGCACGGCATAACTCCGCGGGAGTCCGACACATTTGATATATGCAGCGGCAAAAGGATAACCCTGCCGTCACTTTTCCCCGCAGGCACGGACTGGCGCAGCAAGGTGCTTGCGCAGATATTGGCGGCCGCGGACGAAAACCTCAAGCAAGACCCATACCTATATTTTGACAACTACCGCGAGCTTATATTGACAAACTTTAACCCCGAGAGCTTTTACCTTACCCCGGAGGCCGTTGCCGTATATTATCAGCAATACGACATAGGCCCGTACGCAATAGGAATCCCGGTATTTGAAATACCGTATGCCGACTTAGGTATATCTCCGCCCGAGTGCCGCTGCTGATAGGCCGCGCAGCAATAAAAACTCGCAGGTGTATCTGCCTGCATCCCTCCCTAATAGCATTGCTTAAGTTATGCTGTTTACGTACAGCATAAGCTATGTTATAACCGTAAAAAACTAAGTGCGGCAGAAATGCCGCACTTTGCATTTAAAATAACTAA
>CAZPMG010000001.1:52657-60466 GCA_964587785.1 uncultured Clostridia bacterium | reverse complement strand
CTTTTTAGTCCTATAGGAAAAACTTCCCGGCCCGCATAATTTGCGTTTGCCGCTGTAAAATGTTATAATAAAAATCAAAATAAAAAGGTATAAACTTACGCGGCAAGCTCTGCACCCGCGCTTCTTCCGCAGCGGCAAGCTGCCCGGCATATACCGCTGCGCTTTTATTTACGGCTGGGCTGCCTCTGTTTTAATTTTTTATCATATGCGGCCGCGCCCCGAAAGCGGCGCCAAAATTACTCAGGAGAAAACCCGTCTATGTCATCCGGCAAAACAATTGATATACATATAGAATTTTCACCCTTTGCAAGCTACGCGCTCTACCGCAACGCCGTGCCGTTTATTAAGCGTGTGACGCTTTCCAACAGGTCGCAAAACGATATCGAGAGCGCCCGGCTGTGCATAAGTTCGCAGCCGGAATTTTTGATATCCGGGCACGTTGATGCGGGCGTTATTCCTGCGGAAACCACGGTTGAGACGGACATCTCCTGGCTAAGCCTTTCACCGCTTGCGCTGGCATCACTGAGCAGCCCCGAGACTGCAAAGTTTACATTGTCATTGCTCGAGGGCGACAAGCTTATCGCCTCCAAGACCGGGGAGGCAAAGCTTTTGCCCATTGACCGGGTGCTGGGCGGCAATGTGCATCCCGAGCTGATTGCCTCATGGGTGCGGCCGCGCTCGCTTGACGCAATGCGCACGTTGTCCGCCGCGGAGAAGATTGCCGCAAAATGGGGCGGGCCGTCCGCTGTCTCCGGCGGCTATGCGGGGGCGGACAAAAGCGGTATAAGGCGCGCTGTTGCGGCGATATACGGCGCCGTGCAGGAGCTTGGTCTTGAGCGTTCGGACACAAAAGAAGACGCTCTGCACGTGAAAAATTTTTCCCGTATGTTAGAGTCGCGCAGCGCCACGCAGCTTGAGCTTGCGCTGTTTACCGTCTCATGTTTGGAAGCCGCAGGCCTGAATGCGCTGCTCATATGGGGCAGCGGCGGCTATATGGCGGGCGCATATCTTGAAGATGTTTGCGGCACGGAAATGGTGGGCGACGACATATCCCTGCTTTTAAAGGAAAG
The DNA here is from genome assembly GCA_964587785.1 of uncultured Clostridia bacterium. Taxonomy (GTDB): domain Bacteria; phylum Bacillota; class Clostridia; order Christensenellales; family HGM11417; genus CAZPMG01. Next base: position 59,396 of record CAZPMG010000001.1, on the reverse strand, counting down.
TGACGAGCGCGTGAGCCGGCTGGCGGTCTTTAGCCTTGACAGCCTGCCGCGGGGCGGAAGCCTGAACTATACGGGCGCGGAAAAGGCTGCGCGAGCGGCGCTCAAGGCGGGAAACGCCGATTACTATGCTGACATACGCCGATGCAGATTGGGGCTGATACGTCCGCTTCCGGAGCGCGTGAAGGGAGCCGAAGGCGCCGTGGAGCTTGCCGGAGAGGAGGACACTGCCTTTGCTGCACAGCCCTCAGAGGTAATAGCGCGTGCGGACGTTGACCTCTCAGCGCCGGCCTCGCGTGAAAAGCAGTGGGAGCGCAGGCTACTGGATTTTTCACTGCGCAACGCGCTGCTCAACTTCAAGCCCGACAAGGCTGTGCGGCTGATGCTTCCGGGCGCAGAAAGCGGCGTGAGCGCGCTGCTTGACGCAAAGGAGCTCAAACTTGCGGAGGCTCCTCAAGGTTATCAGGCCATGGCTGCGGCGGGGCAGGAAGATTTTTCAGGCACGGCGGTGCGCGAACTTATTGCGCTTGAGCTGAAGGCCGCCCGTCTGCGTACAACTTGCAGTGCAGACGAGCTTAAAACCCGGCTCTCTGCAATGTACCGCAAGGACAAGACCAGCACGGAGGAAACCGGCAGCGGCACGCTATATGCGGCGGCGGGTTTTTTGCGCTGGTCGGGCGGCAGTGCGGGTGTTTCGGGTGCGTATCACAGCGCGCCGCTTGCGCTTGTTCCCGTAACGCTTGTCAAAAAGTCCGGACAGGGCAGCTTTTTTCTGCAAGTAAAGGAAGACGAGGTTCAATATAACACCACGCTTTTAGAGTTTTTAAAGCGTGAGTTTTCACTCGACCTTCGCGGGCTGGACAAGTCGGGAGCGGAAATCGGCGTGGGCGAAATGCTTGCGGCAATCGCGCGGGAAACAGTACCCATGAAAGGCTGGCTGGTCAGTGACGAGGTGTATCTTTCCTCATTTTCGTTTGCGCGCTTTGTAATGTGGCAGGACGTGCGCCAAAACATAGAGGAATACAAAAAGAGCAAGCTGATAAACGCGTTTATTGCCGGTACAAGCACCCCGTACGGCCGCGGCGCAGCCGCAGCAGACGCAGTGCCCGACGACTTTGCGCCGTCTGATATTGTCACTCCTATCACCGCGGATGAATCCCAGTTTTCCGCAATCGCGGCGGCCGTCGCGGGCAAGAGCTTTGTGCTGCACGGCCCGCCCGGCACAGGCAAGTCGCAGACCATAACCAACATAATCGCCAACGCTCTGTATAAGGGCAAGAGGGTGCTGTTTGTCGCGGAAAAGATGGCTGCGCTGTCGGTGGTAAAAAAACGGCTTGACGCAATGGGCATAGGCGACTTTTGTCTGGAAATCCATTCCGGAAAGGCCGGCAAGCAGGAGGTTGCCGCGCGGCTTATGCGCACGCTTGAGCTGGGCGCGCAGCCCGTGTCCGCCCCTGAAGACTTCTCTGCTTTAGAGAGCGCGGTAAAGGAGCTCCGCGGCGATTTAAACGCAGAGATAGCCGCCCTGCACCAAAAGGGCAGGCTGGGTTTTTCCGTATATGAGAGCGCCATGAACTATCTGCGCTACCGCGAAACCGGCGACCGCATGGATATTGACAGCACATTTTTTGAGGGGCTGACCGAACGCAGGCTGTATGACTATGAAGCTCTGCTCGGCAAGGTTGCCGCAAGCGCAAGGGAATGCGGCAGCGTGCACAAGACACCTTTTTCTAATGTGGGCACTGAGGTATACACAGACGCACTAAAGGAAAACACCGTTGCGGCCTGTGAGGTTCTGTGCGCGGAAATTTTACATCTAAAAAATTATCTGGAGCTCTGCTTTGCAAAGCTGCCCTATAAACCGCGCAAGCTGACGCACTCCAAAATCAGCGCACTGCTAAATCTTGCGAAGATACTTACGCGCAATGACAACGGTCTAAGCGCGCTCGGCCGCAAGAGTCCCGAGCTTGCCGCCGCGCTGATAACCGAATACGCAGACTGTCAAAAGAGCTATGCAGAGCTTGAGAGCAGTCTGCTTGAAGATTACAAGTCGCTGCCGCCCGAGCCTGCCGCCATTGACGAGCTTATTGCGGACTTTGCCGCATCCGAGGGGCAGCCGCGCGCAGGCAAGCTTACAAAGCAGCTGCAAAAGGCGTTGGAGCGCTCGCAAAAGCGCAGGCTTGCCTCGCTTCCGTTTTGGCAAAACGCGAAAAAATATCTTGATGCGCGCACAGCCGCTGCGCGTGCGGACGCTATATCTCGCGAGCTTGTTTTAAAAGGCGTAAAGGATTTTCAGCCGGATAGCGCCGCCCAGACAGCAGCAGTGCTTCGTGACCTTGAAACAGCAGCCAAGGAGCTGTCGCCGGAGTTTGCCGGAGCCGCGCTGTATGCCGCGGCATCAGCCGTTCATGCCGGTGGCAGTCCGCTGTTTTCCGGGCTGCTATCGGCTTTTGACGGCTTTGAAAGCGCGCGGCAAAAGTTTCATCTTGCGCTTGTTTTGGATGCGGACTATACGGCAGAGGACGAGGATTATATAGAGCTTTACCGCCAAAAGGCGCGCGGCATTGCCGATAACATAGACCTGCTGCCGTCATGGTGTGCCTACAGATCGGGCTGCCGCAGGCTCAAGGAAAAGGGACTTAGCTTTGCGGCAAGCGCGCTTGAGGACGGCACGCTTACAGGTGAAAACCTTTTGGAAAGCTTTCAAAAGAAGGTGTTTGGCTATCTCACCGAAGCCGGAATTGCCGACCAGCCGCTGCTCAGCCGCTTTATGGGGCTGGAGCTTGAGGAGAAGATTTCCCTGCTTGGAAGAAAGTGCGAGGCATTCGACAGCAGCTCGCGTGAGCTGATATTGTCAAAGCTTATATCGGCTTTGCCCGTACGCGGCAGGGAGGGCGCCATGGGGCTTGAGACGGTTGTACTGTCGCGCGCTGTTGCGGGCGATATGCGCGGGCTTACGCTGCGCAAGCTGTTTGCCGACATTCCCAACCTGATGCAGGCGGTTGCGCCCTGTATGCTCATGAGTCCGATTGCCGTATCGCAGTATCTCGAGCCAAAGCACGGTATGTTTGACCTTGCGGTGTTTGACGAGGCGTCACAGATGCCCACCAGCGAGGCAGTGGGTGCAATCGGCCGCGCCAAGAGCGTAATTGTCGTGGGCGACCCCAACCAACTGCCGCCCACATCGTTCTTTATCTCTCACTCCATAGACGAGGATAACCTCGACTCCGAGGACTTAGAGAGCGTGCTTGATGACTGTCTGGCACTCGGTATGCCTGAGCGGCATCTGCTGTGGCATTACCGCAGCAGGCACGAGAGCCTTATTGCCTTCAGCAACGCCATGTACTACGGCAACAAGCTGCATACATTCCCGTCACCGGATGCAATGGAATCCAAGGTGCGGCTGATGTACGTGGACGGCGTGTATGACCGTGGCGCAACCAAGCAAAACCTTGCGGAAGCGCAGGCCGTGGTGCAGGAAACGTTGCGGCTGCTGAAAGATCCCGCGCAAAGACATTTGAGTTTGGGCATAGTGACATTCAGCTCTGCGCAGGCAACTGCCGTGGAGGATTTGCTGTCCGCTGCGCTTGCAAAAAACAAGCTTGAGGCCGCGGCGTATGAACGGGAAGAGCCGCTATTTGTAAAGAATCTGGAAAATGTACAGGGCGACGAGCGCGATATAATCCTATTTTCTGTGGGCTACGGGCCGGACGCGCGCGGCAAGCTTACGCTCAATTTCGGGCCGCTGAATCAGCTTGCGGGCTGGCGCCGTCTCAACGTAGCCGTATCGCGCGCAAGAGAGCGCATGCTGGTATTTACCTCGCTCACCCATTCAATGATAGACCTTTCAAAGACTGCCTCAAAGGGCGTGGCAGGGCTCAAAGCGTTTTTAGAGTTTGCCGAGGGCGGCAGGACAAAGCTTGCAATAAAGTCATCCTTAGTGGAAAAACGCGCTCGGTTTTCCGTGGGGCAATTTTTGGCGGAGGAACTGGGCGCGCTGGGCTTTGAATGCAAGAGCGACTTGGGCGTATCCGGCTTCAAGATTGACTGCGCAATTATAGATCCGAAAAATAAAAAGCGGTTTATACTCGCCGTGCTTGCGGACGGGCGCACCGCCAGCCTTTCGCGGTCAGCGCGTGACCGCAACATACTTCAGTCACAGACGCTCAGGCGGCTGGGCTGGAACGTCTACAGGCTGTGGACGGTGCAGTTTGTGGGCAATCCGCGGCGCGAGGCGCGGCGAATAAAGGAATATATTGAAAGAATACAGGGTAATTCAAAGCCAAACGGCAAGAGCGCGGTTGCAAGGCTGGCAAAGCAGTACAAACCCGCACAGCTTAGGCAGCGGTTTGAAAGCGCGGCGTTTATAACAGACGAAAAGAGCCAGAGGGAACTGCGCTCAAGGCTTAAAGGCATTGTGGCGGCAGAGCAGCCGGTGTCATGGCGCACGCTGCAAAAGCGCCTGCTGCAAAGTTTAAATATATCCAGAGTAAACGAAAAAGCCGCCGCGCTGCTTTTGGAGCTTGCGCGTACCGAGCCGGCTGTTTACAGCGAAGTTTGGCAGGATACCGAGTTCTTTTTTGTAAAGGGAGAGGATGCGTACGCGGCATCAAGCTTCAGGACACCGGGTGGCGGCGAATCCGCGCGCGCTATTGACGACATACACCCCGGCGAAATACTTGCCGCCGCAAGGGCCGTGCTTGAAGACAGCATAACCCTTGATATGAGCGGGCTTTGCCGCAGCACCGCGCAGGCGCTTGGCTACGCGCGTCCCGGCGCGCGCATACTTGATGCCGTGCAGTCCGCACTCCGGCACGGCGTGGCGCTTGGAGTTTTGGTAGAGTCTGTTCAAGGCAACGTCACCGCGTCTTAATTCGAGAAAGAGTAATAATTTATCACCATGTTTTAACGCCTTATTATAACCACACCCCCAAAGCAAAACTTTGGGGGTGTGGTTGTTATGTTATTAAGCTGTAAAAATAAAACAGTTCAATTAAAAATCAAAGCCTTGGGTTATGTCGCCCTCAATGCCCACGGTCACCGCCTGCCAGGGTATAACCTTGCCGCAGGTGGCAAGCGCTTCCTTTGCCGCCGATAAAAGCCCTGTGCAGCAGGGCACTTCCATCTTAAGCACGGTGAGGCTCTTGATGTCGTTGGACGCCAAAATCTCGCGCAGCTTTATGGAATAATCCGTGCTGTCAAGCTTGGGGCAGCCGATTATAGTTATCTTGCCGTCTATGAACCTGTCGTGTATGTCTGCGTATGCAAACGCCGTGCAGTCCGCCGCAACAAGCAGATGCGCGCCGTTAAAGTATGGTGCGTTGGGCGGCACAAGCTTTATCTGGCAGGGCCACTGCCTGAGCTTTGATGTGCGCTCAACCGCCGGCGGGGTCTCCGTGCGCGGGGTTTGGGTCTGGGGTTTGGGCTGCAGGCTGCGCATCATTTTGCCGGGGCAGCCGGAAAAGGTCTTGCCGGGCGCGGCAGCGTGGCCGAGTCCGTGCCCGCCGCCGTGCGACTGTCCGCCCTGCATACCGCTTTGCGCTTGATTGTCGGCCTTCGCGTCCTGCATACGCGCGGCAACCGCCTCCTCGTCAAAGGGTTGGCATTCTCTCTCAATCAGTGATATCGCGCCCATAGGACAGTTGGGCAGACAAGCGCCCAGTCCGTCGCAATAGCTCTCGCTTACAAGCCTCGCCTTGCCGTCCACTATGTCGATTGCTCCCTCGGCGCAGGCGGATACGCAAATGCCGCAGCCGTTGCATTTGTCCTCGTCGATGCTGATAATATGTCTTTTTTGCATAATTACTCCTTAAAAGATTTGCTTTTTCTGTAAATTATATTATAATATCAATAAAAAGTATGTATCTGTGGATACAAATTGTTGGATAAACTATGTACCAAAGAGATTTGAAAACTGAATATTTGCCGGCTCTCCGAAGCTGCGCGCTGTTTGCCGGTATGCAAGATGATGAGATTACCGGCCTCTTAGGCTGCTTTTCCCCGCGCGTTAGCAGGCACAGACGTGGGGAAATCTTGTTCTTGAGCGGCGACAGCTACAAGGGCGTGGGCGTGGTACTGCGCGGAAAGGTGCAAGTGGTCAAGGAGAGCGCTGCGGGCGCGCGGACACTGCTGCTGCAAAAGGGCGAGGGCAGCGTGTTCGGCGAGATGGCGGCGTTTTCCTCCAGCAAAAGCTGGCCGTCCACGGTGATTGCACAGACCGATTGCGCCGTAATGCTCATTGACCGCTGCAAAATTACAGGCAGGTGTTCGAACAACTGTGTGTTTCACCGGCGTTTTTTGGAAAACTTTATATGCATTATATCGGAAAGAGGCCTGCATTTAAACAAAAAGCTGGAGTATATGTCCGTAAAGAGCGTAGAGGGTAAAATTGGCGCGTTCTTGCTGGATGCGTGCAGCCGCAACCGTTCAAACAACTTTGACATAGGCATGAACCGCAATGAGCTTGCAGACTTTTTGTGCGTGTCCCGCCCCACACTCTCCCGCGAGCTTGCCCGGTTAAAGAAAAACGGTGTGATAGATTATCATTTGTCGGCATTTCATGTGCTTGACCCTGAAAAGCTTAAATTAAAACTGATGAAATAATATTTAACCGCAAATAGAAGTAACCGCTCAACCGTATTCCGATATTTCAATTTAATTGACTATAATTATACCGCGAGGGCGCATTAAATGCAATTGTTCGGAAACAAAAAAGCTGCCGGCTGTGTTGCCGGCAGCTTTT
>CAZPMG010000001.1:50148-52557 GCA_964587785.1 uncultured Clostridia bacterium | reverse complement strand
TGTATATGAATTATTCGTCTGCAATGAGATTGTTTCGTCTGTAAATCGGTTTATTTCAGATATGCATCAAGCAGCCACAGCAGCTTTTCGTATCCGCGCAGATATCCGGTAAATTGGTCTGCGGTGCCGTCGTCGCCCGCCTGAGCGGCGAGGGATACGATTTCTTTGGCCTGCGCGGCCAGGTTCTTAAAGTCGGCAACGGCAATCTCCACTGACTCTCTGCCGCCTATGCCGCCGGCGGTGTCGCGCTCTTTGATGGTGGCGAGTTCAAGCGCCGCCGTAAGCGTGGGGAGGGGCTTGCCGCCGAGCTGCAAAATTCTTTCGGCAACCTCATCCAATACGGCGGTTACCTCGTCATACATCTTTTCAAATTCCGCGTGCAGCGTGAAAAAAGAGCTTCCCTCAACAAACCAGTGCAGGTTGTGAAGCTTCGTGTAAAACACCGTTTGGTCGGCTTGGAACACCTTTAACTTGTCAACATAGTTTTTCATAATTGTTAACTCCTTTCAAATTTTTGCCTCATAGGGCTTTTAATATTTCCGCAGGCGGCAGCTTGTGCCGCCTTTGCTGTTATAATACAAATTATACCCCTGCGCGGCGTGCATTAAACAAATTTTTTGCAAGCAAAACTATAATACTTGTTGTAATCATCGTTTTGGGCTATAATAGACATATACAATAAATATTTATTATAATAGCCGTAAAAGAGAAGCAATTTTATGAAATGGTATGAAGTGACAGTCAGCACCACAAGCGAATGCGCCGAGCTTGTGGCAGACATAATGCAGTCGGCGGGCGGCAACGGCGCGGCAATTTCCGACCCTGCGGACGCGGACATACTGCAGCACGAAGAGCTGTATTGGGACTATGTGGACGAGCAGGTCTTGGCGCAACACGACGGCAGCGAGGTGTTTGTAAAGGGCTTTGTTCTGGCCGACTGTGCGGAAGAAAAGCTGTCCGAGCTCAAAGATAAGCTTGAAGAGCTGCGGCAGCGTGCCGAGGGCAACCTGCCCTGCGGCACTTTGAGCATATCTTCAAGACAGATAGACGACAGCGACTGGACGGATGTATGGAAAAAGCATTACCGTCATATAAAAATAGGCAGCGTGGTTATTTGCCCCGACTGGCTTGAGCAGCAGGCGGGCGAGGGCGAAGTAACTGTAAGGTTAGACCCGGGCACTGCTTTCGGCACGGGCGAGCACGAAACCACGGCTATGTGCATAGAGCTTCTTCAGCGCTGCAAGGTAAAGGATGCCTTTGTGGTCGATGCAGGCTGCGGAAGCGGCATACTCGGCATAACCGCATCCAAGCTGGGCGCGGCGACCGTGTCAATGACAGACATTGACCCCGTGGCCGTGCGTGCGGCTGAGCTTAACGCACAGAAAAACGAACTAAAGGACAACGTGAAAATATCCCGCGGCAGTTTGCTTGAAGGCATAGACAGGCCGGCGGATATATTGCTCTGCAACATTATGGCAGACGTGCTGATTGACAATGCACACGAGCTGACAAAGGGGATGCTCAGCGGAGGCAGCATAATTTTATCGGGCATAATCCGCAGCCGTTTAGAGGATGTAATGCGCGCATTCTCACATCTTGAGTTTGCAGAAAAACTTGAGCGCGGCGAATGGTGCGCGCTGCTATTTCATAAGGCAGGCAAAAGCCATGCATGAGCGCACAGAAAAATTAAAGCGCTATTACGCGCAGCCCTCGGACATAGACGGCGGCCTTGCAGTGCTATCCGGCGAGCAATACAACCACATGGCAAACGTAATGCGCGCAAAGATTGGCGACAGGGTCATACTGTGCGCGGGCGACGGGCTTGACAGAGAGTCGGAAATCATCGCAATAGAGCTGGGCAGGGCAAAGCTCAAGATATTGAGCACTGTGCAAAACCCCAACGAACCCAAGCTTAAGCTTACTGCATACTGCGGACTGCTGAAAGGAGACAAGCTGGAGCTTGCCGCACAAAAATTGTCTGAATTGGGCGCGGCGAGACTGGTTCCGTTTACCTCCGCGCACACCGTGGCAAAGAGCGCAAACCTAAGGCGGCTTGAACGCATAGCCGAGGAGTCCGCCAAGCAGTGCGGCCGCGCGGGTATTATGCAGGTGCTGCCGCCTATAGACTTTAAGGGGCTGCTGTCCGCGCTTATCCGCCATACCGCGGTAGTTTTTTGCAACGAGTGCGAGGACGAGCGCACGCTGCGTCAGACGCTGCAGGGACTGCGCGGCATAAAGGATGCCGCGGTAATTACGGGCTGCGAGGGCGGGTTTTCCACTGCGGAGGCGGTCGCTCTCAAGGAAGCTGGCGCACTGAGTGTAACGCTGGGCGGCCGTATACTGCGTGCCGAGACGGCTGCCATATACGCCGCCGGCGTGGTGATGTATGAACTTGATTATTAATACCAA
>CAZPMG010000001.1:0-50048 GCA_964587785.1 uncultured Clostridia bacterium | reverse complement strand
TTTATTGCGGACAGCGCGCCGATATTGGGCGCGGAGGAGTTTTTTTGAAGGCGGTTGTATATACTTTGGGCTGCAAGCTCAACCAATATGAGAGTTTTTCGTTGTCAAACGAACTGATTCAGCGCGGCTATGAGGTGAGCGAGGAGCTTGCTCCCGCTGATTTATATGTGATAAATACCTGCGCGGTTACATCCGAAGCCGAGCGCAAGTCAAGGCAGGTGCTGTCTAAGATAGACAAACTCAATCCGTCGGCCAAGGTGATAATCTGCGGCTGTGCCTCCCAGCGCAGCCCTGAGAGCTTTTTAAAGCGGCAGGGAAACTTGCTTGTAACCGGCAGTTTTAACAAGGCGGCGATTATTGATTTTTTGGGTGAAAGCGGCGTTAAGCTTAGCGGTCAGCCCGACGAATACGAGGACAATCTCTTTCCGCTCAGTCCGCGCACCCGCGCGTATGTAAAGGTTCAGGACGGCTGCGACAGCTTTTGCGCGTATTGCATAATCCCGTATCTGCGCGGGCGCAGCCGCAGCCGCAAGGAAGAAAGCGTGCTCGGCGAGATAACGCGGCTCAGCCAAAGCTGCAAGGAGTTTGTGCTCACGGGCATAAACCTCTCAGGTTACGGAAAGGATACCGGCAGCTCTCTGCCCGCGCTTGTGCGCAGCCTGAGCGGCGCTGACGTGCGCATAAGGCTGGGTTCGCTTGAGGCATCGGCAATAGACGACGAGCTTATGCAGGCGCTCAAGGGCTTAAAGCAATTTTGTCCGCACTTTCATCTATCTTTGCAGTCGGGCAGTGACGGAGTACTTGCAGACATGAACCGCCGTTACAACGCGGAGTTTTTCTTGCGGGCGGTGGAAACCGTGCGCAGACATTTTCCGGATGCGGCGGTTACTACGGACGTGATAGTGGGTTTTCCCACCGAGTCGGAGGAGGACTTTGAACAGTCTTGCCGCGTGTGCTCAAGCGCGCGCTTTGCCGACATACACATATTCCCTTATTCACCTCGCGAGGGCACAAAGGCATACTCGCTTAAGCCGCTTGCCAAGAGCATTGTTGACTTGCGCAAGCAAAGGCTGGCAGAACTTAGGGACAATTTAAAGCGCGAGTTTATTCAACGCTTTGCCGGCAAGCAGCTTGAAATGCTCGCCGAAGAGAGCCGCGGCAGCTTTACTTCAGGGTATACCGGCAACTACATACGCTGCTATGCCGAGCGTGAGTTAGAGGAAAACCGTCTATACAATGTAAAAGTTATACGCCCGCATTTGGACGGTGCGCTGTGTGAGTTGGTGTAAGCAAGCCTAAATGCGCTTTAAGTGCTTAAAGCGGCGAGCGGCAGTTTTAGGCTTACTGATTTGCAGCAAACCGCTTAACTTTAACCGCTTAAATTTTTGGAGGTAAACGATATGCAAGATTGTCTGTTTTGCAAAATAATCGAGGGCAGTATACCCGCGTCAATCGTCTATGAGGACAAAGATTTTATTGTATTTAAGGATGTCTCGCCGCAGGCAGAAATTCATCTGCTGCTTGTGCTTAGGCAGCACTTTGCAACGCTGGCAGAGATGACGGAGCAGCAAGCAGAGCTGCTTGGTGTCTGCTTGAAAAAGCTTGCGGAAACAGCGCCAGAGCTCGGATTTTCGGACGGCTACAGATTGGTGGTAAATCAGGGCGAGCACGCGGGGCAGACTGTATTTCACCTGCACGTTCACATACTTGGCGGCCGCAAGCTCAGCTGGAATCCGGGTTGATAAAAAGATTGCGAAAAACCGGCGGCTGCTATACTGCGTAAAATTCAATGAGATATCTGCCGATGTAAATTTGCTTGTGTGTAAGTGCCGGCTTTGTTTTAGCCCACAATTAAGCAGTTTATTCTGCCGATGTAAATTTGTTTGTGTGTAATTGCCGGCTTTGTTTTTACCCCACAATCAAACATTTTATATCAGGAGTAAAATATTTGCTTGCAAGGATATTTTTGCGATGCCGTCAAAGGGTATAAACTCCGCCCCTTGGGACGGAAAGTGCAAAAGCGCAGGTCCAGGGCTTGCTCTGGGGTTCAATATCCTTTATAAGGCTATCTTAAATATCAGCAAATAAACAATATTGAAGTATAAACTTACCGCGGTATCTATCGCCGTATCCGATTAATTTGCGCTTAAAAATACGCGCTCAAATGCTTGACATAGCCATTTGACTGTAATATACTTAGTTAGGCTAACTAAGTTGTTTGATTAATTGGCGGCAGACGGGCTGCAAAGTGAAGGATTTGTGCATGGATGCATTTTCGGAAAAGCTTAATAATTTGCTTGTGGAGACCTTTAGGGATATCCTGAAGATAGAGGAGCATATGCTTGCCTCTATAGGCAAGATGAACCTGTCAATCAACGAGGTTCATATGATTGAGGCCGTAGGCAAAAACAAGGCCGCGCCCAAGACGATAAGCGAGCTTGCCGAGGATATGTCAATCACCCTGCCGTCGGTTACCAACGCCATAAAAAAGCTTGAGTCAAACGGCTTTGTGCGCAAAACCAAGTCCGGTGAGGACGGGCGCAGCGTGCTTGTAGAGCTTACTCCGCTCGGCAAAAAGATAGATTCCGCGCACAGTTATTTTCACCGGCAGATGGTGACCGAGCTTGCAAAAGAGCTCAGTGAGCAGGAAAAAAATGTTCTAACCCATGCAATAGAAAAGCTGGATAAATTTTTTAAAGGTAAACTGGAAGCATAGATATGAGTTTCAAAATCAGCGGCACGGGAAGCTGCGTGCCTGAAAAGGTCTTTACAAACGACGATTTGTCGCGCATGATGGACACCTCGGACGCCTGGATACGCTCCAAGACGGGCATTGAAAGGCGGCACATTTTGTCAACGGAATCGCTTTCCGACCTCGCGGAGCGCGCGGCAATACGCGCGCTTGAGTCGGCAAAAATCAATGCGCAGCAGCTTGATTTGATAATCTGCGCCACCATACAGGGAGATTTTATCACGCCCTCGCTTGCCTGCGTGGTTCAAAGCCGCATAGGCGCGTCCTGCCCTGCTTTCGACATTAACGCCGCCTGTTCAGGTTTTGTATATGCACTGGACACCGCCGCTGGGTTCATTGAGCGCGGCCGTGCAAAAAACGTGCTGATAGTGTGCGCAGAGGCTATGTCGCGGCATGTTGACTTTGACGACAGGGCGACGTGCGTGCTGTTTGGCGACGGTGCGGGCGCGGTGGTACTTACGCCCGGCGAGGGGCTGCTTTCAATAAAGACTACCGCGGCAGGCAACAGCCAGCTCATGCGCATAACGTGCGGAAAATCCGGACGGTTTGAAGAGGCGCAAGCAAGCCCGTCCGTGCTCATCATGAACGGCCAAGAGGTCTACCGCTTTGCCGTATCGGCAATGAAAGCCGACATAGAAGACGTAATATCGGCGGCGGGCTTAAGCACCGGGCAGGTAACCTATATATTGCCGCATCAGGCAAATATGAGGATAATCCGCGCGGCAACCGCGCTGCTGGGCATCGGCGAGGACAAAATCCTTTGTAATATAGAAAACTTTGGTAATATGTCATCTGCAAGCATACCCGTGCTGCTTGACGAGTCCCACAGGCAGGGGCTTTTAAAAAACGGGGATATAATTGTGCTGTCATCCTTTGGCGGCGGGCTGACTACAGGAGCCTGTGCCATTAGGTGGAATAAAAATTAAAATTTATAGGGAGCATTAAGACAATGGTTTTAGAGCGCATCAAAAAAATTCTTTCGGAATTCAACGATTTTACAGACGACCAGCTGAAGGGCGAGACAACTTTTGCCGAGCTTGGGCTGGACTCTTTGGACGTAGTAGACTTAGTAATGAAAATCGACGAGGAGTTTGGCACGGAAATCCAGCTTGACGGCAGCATGACCACGCTGGGCAATTTGGTTTCATATATCGAAGCCAACAAAAAGGACTAAAATGTTTGAAAACAACGCTGTTACAACGCTATTAGGTATAAAATATCCGCTGTTTCAGGGCGGAATGGCATGGGTTGCGGACGCGGGGCTTGCGGCCGCGGTAACCAATGCCGGCGGCCTTGGCATCATTGCGGCGATGAACAGCAATTCTCAGCAGATTAAAGAGCAAATCCGCAAGGCCCGCACGCTCACAGACGGTGTTTTCGGCGTAAATATCATGCTCATGAGCCCGTTTGCCGGCGAGGTTGCAAGGGCTGTGATTGAGGAAAAAGTGCCGGTAGTTACCACCGGCGCGGGCAGTCCGGCAAAGTATATGAAGGACTGGCTGGCCGCCGGCATACGGGTGATACCCGTCGTGCCGTCGGTTGCGTACGCAAAGATGATGGAAAGGTCGGGCGCGTGCGCGGTTATTGCCGAGGGCTCGGAGGCCGGCGGGCACATAGGGGAAACCACCACGATGTGCCTTATCCCCCAAGTCTGCGATGCGGTAAAGATACCGGTAATAGCCGCAGGCGGCATTGCCGACGGACGGGGCGCGGCGGCGGCGTTTATGCTTGGCGCGTCCGGTCTGCAGCTTGGCACAAGGTTTTTGCTGTGCAAAGAATGCGGCGCGCACGAAAACTATAAGGCGCAGGTAAAGTCCGCGTCCGATATACAGACAATGGTTACCGGCCGAAAATTCGGTCATCCCGTCCGCGCGCTCAAGAGCAAGCTTACCCGCGCGTATGCCGAGCTTGAAAAGTCTCCTGATGCGACCGCGGAAGCTCTTGAACAGATGACCGCGGGCGCGCTGAGAAAGGCCGTTCAAACGGGCGACCTTGAGAGCGGCTGCTTTATGGCAGGCCAGTGCGCCGGGCTGATGTCCGACGAACTTACCGCGTCCGAAATAATTACGGGAATATTTGCCGAGGCAGAAAGCCTTTTGCGCGGAGGGAGCAAATGTCTAAGATAGCGTTTTTATTCCCCGGGCAGGGCGCGCAATACCCCGGCATGGGCAGGGATATTTATCAAAAATCCCCCGCGGCAAAAATTGCTATGGACAGCATACAGTCGCTGCGTCCGGGAACATTGGAGACGTGCTTTGAGGGCAGCTTGCAGACGCTTACAAGCACGGAGAATGCGCAGCCCTGCCTGTTTACTGTATCCGCAGGCATTGTTGCGGCGCTTGGCGAGCGCGGAATTGCCGCCAATATGTGCGCAGGCTTTTCCTTCGGCGAATTATTTGCGCTGTATTATGCCAAAGCATACAATCTGCAAACCGCGCTCTCACTGGTTGCCCGGCGTTCCGTGCTTATGCACAGGGCGGCGAGTGCGCAAAATTGCTGCATGGCTGCGGTGCTCAAGCTTTCCGCCGAACAAACGCAGCAGATATGCAGTCAAATCCCCGGCGCGTATGCGGTAAACTTCAACGCGCCCGGACAAACTGTGGTGGCGTGTAATGAAGACAGCCTTGCCGCGCTCAACGAAAAGGTGCAGGCAGCCGGGGGAAGGACGATTAAGCTAAGCGTATCCGGAGGGTTTCATTCGCCTTATATGGATGAGCCTGCGGAGCAGTTTAAGCTTGTGCTTGGCGGCATTGATATAGCAGCGGCCGGTTTGCCCGTATATTCTAACCGCACTGCGTTTGGGTATCCGAATCAGCCCGAGCAGATGAAAGAACTGCTTTCTAAGCAGATTAACAGCCCGGTGCTGTGGGAACGCACGCTGAAAAATATGTACGATGCGGGCGCGCGCGTGTTTGTTGAGGCAGGCGCTGGGCGAGTGCTCTCGGGTCTGGTCGCAAAGACTCTGCCCGATGCCGTTGCGGTGTCCGCGCAGGACTTTGACAGCGTAGAGCTTGCCTGCAAAAAAGTAATGGAGACAAAACATGCTTAAGGGAAAGGTAGCGCTTGTTACGGGCGGTTCGCGCGGCATAGGCCGGGCAATCTGCCTGGAGCTTGCCGCAAAGGGCTGCAGCGTTGCGGTAGTATATCAAGGCAACCGCGACGCCGCCGAAGATACAGTGCGCGCGCTGGCGGATTTAGGTGCGGATGCGCAAAGCTTTTGCTGCAAGGTGGAGAGCGCCGACAGCGTAAAAACCCTTGTGGGCGAGGTTATAGCCAAATTCGGCACTGTTGACATATTGGTAAACAGCGCGGGCATTGTTAAAGACGGGCTGCTGCTTGGCATGTCCGAACAAGATTTTGACAGCGTAATTGCGGTAAACTTAAAGGGCGCGTTCAACACAATTAAGCAGCTTTACCCCGTATTCATGAAAAAGCGCAGCGGCAGGATAATCAACATATCGTCGGTAAGCGGCATGATGGGGAACCCCGGTCAGGCAAATTATTCGGCGTCAAAGGCCGGGCTCATAGGCCTGAGCAAGACGGTGGCAAAGGAGCTTGCCGGACGCGGCGTGACCTGCAATGTGATATCGCCGGGCTTTATTGAAACGGACATGACCGACGCGCTGAGCGATGTGGTAAAGAGCGGCGCGGTAAACGTAATACCCATGCGCCGCATGGGCCGCGCGCAGGAGGTTGCGTCGCTGGCGGGCTTTCTTGCCACGGACGCAGCGTCATATATTACCGGAGAAGTGATAAAAGTTGACGGAGGCTTGTATATCTGATGCGCAGGGTAGTTATAACCGGAATAGGCATAATTTCCCCCGTGGGAAACGACAGGCAGAGCTTTGCAAAAAACTTGGAAGCCGGCAGGCACGGCATAGA
This sequence comes from uncultured Clostridia bacterium, assembly GCA_964587785.1. Lineage (GTDB taxonomy): Bacteria > Bacillota > Clostridia > Christensenellales > HGM11417 > CAZPMG01. Next base: position 43,414 of record CAZPMG010000001.1, on the reverse strand, counting down.
TTTTATCACGGGCTTTGACGCGTCCGCGCACAAGGCAAAGCTTGCGGCAGAGGTAAAGGACTTCAACCCTCTTGACCATATGCCAAAGCCCGAGGCGCGGCGCACCGACAGGTTTGCGCAATTTGCGGTTGCGGCGGCGGCGCAGGCAGTGGAGGACAGCGGCGGGCTTTTTGCTCCGCCCGAGCGTACCGGCGCATATGTGGGCGCGGGCATAGGCGGCATAGCCACGTTTGAAGCCGAGGCAGGAAAGTGCATAAAGTCCGGCCCATCCGCGGTTTCGCCGTATTTTATTGCCATGATGATACCCAACATGGCGTCGGGCGCAATCTCGATTAAATACGGAATCACCGGCCCCACGCTGCCCGTGGTGACAGCTTGCGCCACGTCCTCGCACGCAATAGGCGAGGCCTTCCGCACAATAAAGCACGGCTATGCGGACGTAATTCTTGCGGGCGGCAGCGAGGCTGCGATAACCCCGCTGTCAGTGGCCGGTTTCACAAACAACACGGCGCTTTCGCTGTCCGAGGACAAGGACAGTGCGTCCATACCATTTGACGCAAGGAGAAACGGCTTTGTCATGGGCGAGGGCGCGGCGGTTATGGTACTTGAAGAATATGAGCAGGCAAAAAAACGCGGCGCAAAAATTTATGCGGAGATAAGCGGCTACGCAAACACTGCGGACGCCAGCCACATAACCGCCCCCAGAGAGGACGGGAGGTCTGCGGCAAACGCCATGGCAGGCGCGCTCAAAGAGGCGGGAATTTCCACAGGCAGCGCAAGTAAAATTTATGTAAATGCGCACGGCACAAGCACGCCGCTTAACGATAAGATAGAGACGCTTGCTCTCAAGAGCGTCTTTGGTGCGGACGCGTATTCGCTTGCGATAAGCTCCACAAAGTCCATGACAGGTCACTGCCTCGGTGCGGCGGGCGCAATAGAGGCCGCGGCGTGCGCGCTTACGCTCAGCAGCGGCATAATATTTCCCACTGCCGGCTACTTGCAGGCTGACGCAGACTGCGACCTTGACTATACGGTGCGTGGCGCTGTAAGAAAGGAAGTAACCGCCGCGCTTTCAAACTCGTTCGGTTTCGGCGGACACAACGCCTGCCTGTGCCTGACAAAGGTCTAAACAAGGAGCGTAAAAAGTGGACAAGAGCTTAATAAAAGAGATCAAAGAGCTTGTTAAGATAATGAACCAATCAGACCTCTCGGTGATGGAGGTTGCCGACGGCGACAGCCGCATTAGGCTGGAGCGGAGCGCGGCGGGTATAACCGCGGCAATAAACGGTTTTCAGCAGGCCACAGTCCCGGTTTCTGTTCCAACAGCGGCTGAAATTGCCGTGCCCATGACCCGGCAGGATGCCGGCATAGACTTCAACAAGCTAAAAGAGGTCAAGTCGCCCATGATAGGAGTATTTTATAGCGCTCCTGCCGAGGGCTTAGAGCCCTTTGTCAAGGTGGGCGACAGGGTAAAGAAGGGCGATGTGCTGTGCATCATCGAGGCTATGAAGATGATGAATGAAATCCTTGCCGAAACAGACGGCGAGGTGGGCGATATATGCGTAAACAACGGCGACGTAGTGGAGTATTCGCAGGTGCTGTTTAAGCTGTTTTAAGCGCAGACAGACTCCTGCGTCTTTAAGGCAGCGCGGCGGCCGCTTGCATTTGAGGTGTTTTTAATGGACAGAGAAGCTATAAAGTCAATACTGCCTCACAGGGGGCAGATGCTGCTTGTGGACGGCGCAGTTCTTGATGAAAATCAAAGCGGCGAGGGAAGCGGATATTATACGGTAAAGGGCACAGAGTTTTTTTTGGACGGGCATTTTCCCGGCAATCCCGTAGTGCCCGGCGTAATACTGTGCGAGATTGCAGCGCAGATATGCGGCGTGGCGCTCGGCGACAGCCTTGCCGGCAAGAACGTTGTGCCGTATTTTACCTCAATGGACGCCGTCCGCATACGCAGGCCGGTGCGCCCGGGCGACAGGTTTGACGTAAAATTCAAGCTCACCGCCTCCAAGCCGCCGTTTTTCTTCTTTGAGGTTGAGGGCAGCGTGTCGGGCGAAAAGGTGCTGAGCGCAAAGTTTTCATTTGCCGCGGCAAGCAAGTGACGCGGGCTTTCCGGAGAGCGCAATGTTTTCTAAAATTCTTATTGCAAACAGGGGCGAAATTGCCATACGCATAATACGCGCCTGCCGTGAGATGGGCATATCTACGGTGGCGGTTTTCAGCGAGGCCGACAAGGATGCGCTCCATGTAAACCTTGCGGACGAGAGCTATTGCGTGGGCGGGGCGGCCTCTAAGGACAGCTATCTGAATATGCACGCCGTGCTGACCGCGGCAAATGTATCCGGAGCGGAGGCAATACACCCCGGCTACGGTTTCCTTGCGGAAAACTTTCTGTTTGCCGAGCTATGCCGTCAGTGCGGGGTTACGTTCATCGGCCCGCCGCCTGAGGTAATCAAGGCTATGGGCGACAAGAACAACGCGCGCACGGCGATGGAAAAGGCCGGAGTTCCGGTTACGCCCGGCTGCAAGCTGCTTCAGGATGCCGCTCACGCAGGACGAGAGGCCGAGCGCATAGGTTATCCCGTGCTCATCAAGGCAAGCGCAGGCGGCGGCGGACGCGGAATAAGGCAGGTAAACAACCCTGCCGAGATAGGCGCGGCATTTCTTGCGGCAAAGTCCGAGGCGAAGGCATGCTTTAACGACGATTCGCTGTATATGGAAAAGTACCTGACCGACGTAAAGCACATAGAGGTGCAGGTGGTATGCGACAACCACGGCGGAATAACCGTGTTTCCCGAGCGCGACTGTTCGGTGCAGCGCAGGCATCAAAAGCTGATTGAGGAGAGCCCCTCGCCTACGATAGACCAGCGGGTCAGGGCGGCGCTGCTAAAGAGCGCGGCAGCCGCAGCAAAGGCTGTAGGCTACAAAAATGCCGGAACCATAGAGTTTTTATTTGACCAAAAGAGCGGCAAGTTCTATTTCATGGAGATGAACACCCGCCTGCAGGTGGAGCACGGCGTCACCGAGATGCTCACCGGCATCGATATTGTAAAGTGGCAGATACGCATCGCGGCAAACGCAAAGCTGGGCTTTACGCAAAAGGACATCCGTCCGTCCGGGCACGTGATAGAGTGCAGAATCAATGCGGAAAATTCGCGTACAGGCCGTCCGTCCTGCGGAACGGTAAAGATGCTGCACGTTCCGGGCGGGCCAATGGTGAGGTTTGACTCCGCGCTGTATCAGGGCTACGCCGTGCCGCCCTTTTACGATTCGCTGATAGGCAAGCTGCTTGTCAGCGCATACTCGAGGGAAGAGAGCATACGCAAGATGCAGGCGGCTCTTGCAGAGCTTGTCATTGACGGAATCGACCACAACGCAGATATCTTTGAGGAACTGCTTGCCCGTCCGGAGTTTGAGGACGGCGGGTATTCCACCTCGCTTGTGCATGGGGAAAACAGATAAAAATGGTAAAACTATCCTTTAAAAAACCCAAAAATCAGCTGGAAAGCGTGGACGGCCAGCGTGAAAAAAAGCCGGCGTCCGCGCCTGCTGCAGGCGGCAAATGTCCCAAATGCCGAAAAAATTATTTTGACAGAGAGCTTTTTGAGAGCATGGGCGTGTGCCAAAAATGCGGACACCACTTCAGAATTTCCGCGCGCCGCCGCTTTGAGCTTACGCTTGACGAGGGCAGCTTTACAGAGCTGTTTTCCGATGTTGTGCTTGAGCCGCCCATGGATTTTCCCGGTTACGTGGAAAAGCTGGAAAGTCTAAGAGCGCAAAACCCCGGCATGGATGATGCGGCAGTATGCGGAACGGGCGAAATTTCCGGATGCAAGACCGCAGTGTATGCCATGGAACCGGCGTTTTTGATGGGCAGCATGGGTACAACCGTGGGCGAAAAGATAACGCGGCTGTTTGAGTATGCGTATCAAAACAGCCTGCCCGTGGTAGGGTTTTCGCTCTCCGGCGGGGCCCGTATGCAGGAGGGCATATTTTCCCTGATGCAGATGGCAAAGACGGCAAACGCGGTAAAGCGCCACAGCGGCGGCGGAAACCTGTTTATCAGCGTGATGTGCGACCCCACCACGGGCGGCGTCACGGCTTCCTTTGCATCGCTGGGCGATATAATCCTTGCGGAGCCTTCCGCGCTGATAGGCTTTGCGGGGCCCAGGGTAATTGAACAGACAATCCGTCAAAAGCTGCCGCAAGGCTTTCAAAAAGCCGAGTTTTTGCTGGAAAAAGGATTTGTGGATAAAATTGTAAGGCGCGAGGACTTGCGCGGCGTGCTGAGCCAGCTTTTGCTGCTGCACGGCTGTCAAGGCGGTGAGCAAAATGGCTGAAAAAGATATACTTGCCCTTGCAAGAAACAAGCCTTATAGGGGTTTGGACTTTATAAACGGAGTGACAGCCGGCTTTATCGAGCTGCACGGCGACAGGCTGTTTGGCGACGATGCCGCGGTAGTGGCGGGCATCGCCTATTTGGGGGATATGCCGGTGACGGTAATTGCCCATGAAAAAGGCGGAACAACAAAGGAAAAGGTGGCGCGCAATTTCGGCTGCGCGCATCCCGAGGGATACCGCAAGGCCATACGCCAGATTAAATTGGCGGAAAAATTTAAACGTCCGATAATTTGTTTTGTGGACACGCAGGGCGCATATTGCGGCATAGGCGCGGAGGAGCGCGGCCAGGGCAACGCCATTGCAGAGTGCATTATGGAGCTTTCCGCAGCCAAAACGCCGGTTGTGTCCGTGCTGATAGGCGAGGGCGGCAGCGGCGGCGCGCTTGCCTTTGCTTCAGGTGACAGAGTGTGGATGCTGGAAAACTCCATATATTCGGTTATCTCTCCCGAGGGCTGCGCAAGCATTCTTTGGAAGGATGCCTCAAAGACGGCAGAGGCCGCTCATTGCCTCAAGATAACGTCAAGCGACCTTCTCTCATTCGGGCTTGTGGAAAAGGTCATCCCCGAGAGCGGACACGACAGTCCGGAAGACTTGTATAGATTGCTTGCTTCCGAGCTTACGGCCTGCATAGGCGCGCTTAATGCCCTTAGTACCGATGAGCTTATGGAAAAGAGATATTTAAGATATAGAAGCATAGGAGACGGCGATGTTCGCGGTAGTAACTGACAGCACCGCCTGCCTTACACAGGCGGAGGCAAATAGCTGGAATACAGAGCTTGTAGAGATGCTCTATTCCGATGGGCAGAGGGTTTTTTACGAGTCTTTTACCGACTGCAACGGAAGGTTTGACAATTTGATAAGCCGAGGCCGTTGGACGACGTCGCAGCCCTCAATAGGAGCATATACTACAGTGTTTATGCGCCTGCTTAAAAAATACGACAGCGTGCTGTGTCTTACGCTTTCATCGCGCCTGAGCGGCGCCTATTCAAGCGCGCTTGCCGCGGCAAAAGAGTGCGGCGGCGACGACCGCGTACACATATTTGACAGTCTGTCCACCGCGGGCGGGCTCAAGCTGCAGGTAAAACGCGCGTGCGAGCTCAGCCGTGCGCAGGTGCCGATGCCCCAAGCGGTGCAGACGCTTGAGCAAGAGCGCGCTTCGGTAAGGCTGGCGTTTTCCGTGGATTCCATGGGTCCTCTGCGCCGCAGCGGCAGGATTGGCGTGGTGCGTCAGGCCATAGGTACGGTGCTTAACATCAGGCCCATTTTAAAGCTTGAGGACGGCGCAGTGTTTACGTCAAAGATGTCAAAAGGCAAGCAGGACCAGATTGCAAAGCTCATAGAGACTGTGCCAAGCGTCGCAAGTGAAATCGAGGTGTCTTATTTCGGCTCGCCCGAGAGCGCCCTCCGGCTCATGGAGGGTCTGAAAGCCCGGTTTCCCCGACTGCGTATAGGCGTGAGCAGCATAGGGCCGGTGCTCGGCATTCACTTGGGGCTTACCGCACTGGGCGTGAGCTGCAGGATATAAATACCCTATGATAATACCGCTGCGTTTTAGACACAAGGTAAAATACTGCTCTATAGACGCCGCTGCAGAAAACTTAATTGACAAAAAAACGCCGCTGTATTTTTGTACCGGACATGAAAAGGAAACATCGTTATGCCAAAGGTTAACATCGACGAGGAGCGCTGCAAGGGCTGCACACTTTGTGTGGACGCCTGCCCAAGGGACGTGCTTGCAATGTCGGAAAGGCTAAACAGCGCCGGCTATCCTGTGGCCGAGGCGGTGGCGGAAAGCCGCTGCACGGCCTGCCTTTACTGCGTGCGGGTGTGCCCGGACGTATGCTTTGAAATTTTGACGGATAAAAAATGAAAGATTTATTAAAGGGCAACGAAGCCATAGCGGAATCTGCCGTGCGCGCGGGCTGCCGCGCTTATTTCGGCTATCCCATCACGCCGCAAAACGAAATCCCCGAATATATGTCAAGACGTATGCCCGAGGTGGGCGGCACGTTTTTACAGGCCGAGAGCGAGACGTCTGCAATCAATATGGTATACGGCGCGGCGGGCGCGGGGGCAAGGGCAATGACGTCGTCATCCAGCCCGGGTATTTCCCTCAAGCAAGAGGGGCTTTCCTATATCGCCTGCGCGGAGATACCCTGCGTAATCATAAACATCATGCGCGCGGGCCCGGGGCTTGGCGGCATACTGCCCGGGCAAGGCGACTATTTTCAGTCGGTAAAGGGCGGCGGTCACGGCGACTACAGGCTGTTTGTGTTTGCTCCTTCAAGCGTACAGGAAGCCTGCAATCTCACTTATGAAGCGTTTGAAATTGCCGACAGATTCCGCAATCCGGTAATGATACTGGGCGACGGAATGTTGGGGCAGATGATAGAGCCGGCGGTGCTTCCGCCGCAGATTGAACTGTCTGAGCTTCCTCAAAAGGATTGGGCAACATCCGGTCACAGCGTTCCGCGCATCATCAATTCGCTGCTGATAAACCCCGATGAGCTTGAGTCGCGCACGGAAAAACTCAGACAAAAATATTTGGATATGCAAAGCTTGGCGCGTGCGGAAACGCTGCGCATCGAGGATGCAGAGATAGTGCTTACCGCCTTCGGCACCGTGGGCAGGGTGGCAAAGACCGCTGTGGAGATATTGCGCGGCAAGGGAATAAAGGCAGGCCTTATACGCCCAATAACGCTGTTTCCATTTCCGTCTGCCGAGTATCAAAGACTTGCCGGGCGCAACGCGGTGCGTGCGTTTTACTGCTATGAGCTGAACACCGGCCAGATGGTGGAGGACGTAAGGCTTGCGGTAGACGGCAAAAAGCCCGTGCATTTTCACGGCCGCAGCGGCGGAAATCTGCTTACGGCAGAGGACATCGCCGAGGCCGTGATTGACCGCGAAAGCTTATAAGATGCCATGGAATGAACTTTGCTTCCGAATTGATGTAATATTTAAGCAAAGTTGTGATACGGCTTTCAAAAGCTTTATTGCGTTACGGTTTTTAAAACTTTGTTACTCTGTAGTTTTAAAGCCGTATCAATTACTTGTTATGAACGCTATTGAGTCTTAGCATAAAGGGAGAGGAAATGCCTACGTATATTCGCTCTGATTTTTTGACGGAAAAGAAATTTCACTATTGTCCGGGCTGTACGCACGGCATTGTGCACAGGATAATTGCCGACGTACTCGGCAGGCTTACTCAAAGGGAAAACGTAATAGGCGTTGCATCCGTAGGCTGCTCGGTTTTTGCGTACGATTATTTTAATTTTGATATGCAGCAGGCCGCGCACGGGCGTGCCCCCGCAGTTGCCACCGGCATAAAACGCGTTCACCCCGACAAGCTTGTGTTTACTTATCAGGGCGACGGTGACCTTGCAAGCATAGGCCTTGCGGAAATCGTACACGCCGCGGCAAGAAATGAAAACATTACGGTAATCTTTATAAACAACGGTATATACGGAATGACGGGCGGACAGATGGCGCCCACCACATTGACAGGTCAGGGCACTACCACCTCGCCTGAGGGCAGAGCGGTGCAGCACGGCTTTCCGCTCAAAATTTGCGAGATGCTCTCGGCGCTGGAGGGCACGCAGTATATCGAACGCACGTCCAGCCATGATGTGCGCCACATCATAATGACAGAAAAGGCGATAGAGCGCGCGTTTGCCCGCCAGATGCAGGGCAAGGGCTTTTCGCTTGTGGAAGTCCTTGCGGGCTGTCCCACAAATCTTCGGCAAACCATGCGTGAGATGAACGACTATATCAAGCATCAGATGGCGGGTTATTTTACCATTGGCAAGTTCAAGGGAGAGGCTTAAAATGACAAGAATCTTAATAGCGGGCGCAGGCGGTCAAGGCATCGTGTCGCTCGGAAAAATGATATCGTATGCGGCGGTGGAAAAGGGTCTCAATGTAACCTGTATACCCTCCTACGGCCCGGAGATGCGCGGCGGCGCGGCAAGCTGCAGCGTTGTGCTGTGTCTGGATGAGATAACCTCGCCCGTGATAAGCCGTGCTGACGTGCTTGTGGCGCTCAACCGCCAGTCGCTCGACAAATATGAGGGGCGCATAGGCTCTGAGGGGCGCATAATAGTGGACGGCACGCTGATAGACGAATGCGACGGGAAGGACCCGCGTATGCTTGCGCTGCCCGTTTGGGAGACCGCTGAGCTTGCAGGCGACAGAAAATCCGCAAACATGGTTGTTATGGGCGTGCTTGCCGGCATGATAAAAGAGCTGTCGCTGCGCTCGGTTGTTCACTCGGTTGCAAAGGTATTCAGCGAAAAGACAAAGCTGATACAGACGTCTCTGCGGGCTGTACGCGCCGGATTTTTACTGGTGCAACATGCTTGACTGAAACTTAAAATGTTATGCGCTTTAAGCCGGTTCAATGCCTAAGGCTTAAAAGTCTGTGTAATCTTATAAAACCGGCGGCCGTTATATCAGCGCCTCCGGTTTTTTGTTCTGTAACCATATGTTTAAATGCGGTTTAGGCTTGCATAGTACTGTAAAAAATACGCCCGCTGCATAGTGCTATGCGGCGGGCGGTATTCAGCTAAGAGCCTTCGCGTGCAATTACCTGTTTTAGATTTATGCTTTGGTACTCTCCGGTCTGCTCGTCCTTTTGTACGGTTGCCCGATTGCTTTCCAAGAGTGCGCATATTGAATAGACGTCTATCCAAATTTCGCCGTTGCCCTTTACCTGGCTTTCGTCAAATATCAATTGCATTCCAAAGTGCAGATGAGGGCGGGTCTTCATGTTTTTATTCTCTGTACGGCTGTAGCCCGTGGCGCCCAGATATCCTATGACCTGCCCGGCGGTTACCGTACTGCCTTTTTCCAGCCCGGCGGCGTACGGCTTGTTTTTACGCAGGTGTGCATAATAATAATAGCGTTTTGTGTCGTGCGAACGCACGCCTACCCGCCAGCCGCCGTATTGATTCCAGCCAAGCTCGGTTATTGTCCCGCCCTCGACGGCAATAACCGGTGTGCCCGTAGAGCCGAAAATATCGTGGCCCAGGTGCTTGCGCTTGAAACCGAATGAACGCGCGTTGCCGAAGTCATCATAGCCACTGAACCAAAAGCCCTTTGCAAGCGGAAAGTATGCCGTAAGCCCGTAGCCCGGCTGTTGCCCTCCGTCGATGTACGGGCTGATAAAACCGGCAAATACAGCGCCGTACGCCTCGCGGTAATGCTCAAAATATTTACTGCTGCCCAAAAGCTCCTGCGCGGTGGTCTGTCCGTCGGCGGTCTTTGAGATATAATCCTTCAAGGCGGCAAGGTCGCGCGTCGACTTGAACTTGTTTCCGTTTTTGGCCGCAAGATACGCCAAAGAAACTTCCATTTTGTGCTGCGGGTTTTTGCCCATTGCGGCTGCATCGTATTCGCAGGCCTTCTTCAGCACGGAAGAAGGCACGTTAAAGTCCACCCACTTAATAAAATCCGCCTGAGCGTGAGCGGCTGGCATCGGGCATGTAAAAAGCATTATGATTGCCGCAATCAATGCAGGCATAAAATACGGGTATTTTTTCATACTAATATTATCTTGAAATCAATGGGTATTATACGCCGCTGTCCGTAAAATAATAGCGTTTCTGCGGCTGTAAATCTGTTGCTGCATAAATGGATTTGTTTGGGCTGCGGCATAAATACATTGACAAAAGTTTTGCCTTACAATATAATTGTTAAGGGCTTAAAGTCCCAAGTTAACCACGGAAAATTATCTAAGAAAAGGGGTGGATATGCAGGTTCTCAACAAGCGGGCGGACTACGCCGTATCAATTGCCTTGCTTGCGCTGGGCACATTTCTTATGGCGGTAAGCTTCAGCATATTTTTACTTCCAATCAACGTTGTGGCCGGGGGCTTCGGCGGTTTTGCCGCGCTTGTCGTGCGCCTGCTGTCGGGTGCGGGTATTGACTTTATACCCGTGGGAATGCTCACCCTTGCCATGAATATACCGCTGTATTTGTTTTCCGTGCGCATAATAGGCAGGCGTTTTGCCGTGCTGAGCTTTGCGGGCGTGGTTTTTTATTCGCTGTTTATTGACGTTGCCGCATTGATATACGCTATTCCCGAGGTCTCTGTATATATGCAGGAGCTTCATCAATCGCCGCTGCTCAGCGCGATTTACGGCGGAGTAATAGCCGGAATTGGGGTGGGCACGGTGATAAGAGTGGGCGGCTCTACCGGAGGCAGCGATATGCTTGCAGTGCTCATTGCGTCCAAGCGCCCGTCGGCGAGCATAGGCGCCGTTTTGTTGATGGTGGACGCCTTTGTAATCGTAATGAGCGCATTTGTATATGAGAGCATCATTTCCGCGCTGCACGCGCTGCTTGCAATATTTATATCCACAATGATACTCGATTACGTTGTGGAGGGGACGCGGGCGGCAAAGGCTTACTATATCATCAGCGACAAATCAGACGAGATTGCGCAGCAGATTTTGACGCGCATAGGCAGGGGGGTAACATCGCTTAAGGGCAAGGGGATGTTTACAAGCTCTGAAAAAAACGTGCTTCTCTGCCTTGTAACCCGAACGCAGATTGCCGAACTGCGCAGGATAACGCACACGACCGACCCAAAGGCATTTATGTTCTCTACGTCGGTTAAAGAGGTTATAGGCGAGGGTTTCGGCGCGCGCACATATCACGGAGAAAATAAAAACAGACCGGACGAAAACCAAAATAAAACTAACAGCGCAAAGTAGACAGCAGGGCAAGTCAACCGGGATATTGGCAAACTGCTGAGGTTTACTAATCAAATATCATATAATGCACCCTGACTGATTCAAGAGCAAAATTTTGCAATATCTTGCTCTTACTTATGCCGCTTAACAGTAGGAATAAACACCCAATCAAAGTATAATTAGCAGTGAATATATTTGCAAAGCAGCGGCGCCTGCCGCATCAATGTAATCGTAATAAAAATCGGAGCGTCGGTTATGATAAAAATTAAAAACAAAAAGGCCGAATACGCGGTATCCATAATTCTTTTGAGTGTGGGTACTTTTTTTATGGCCATAGGATTCAGCTTTTTTCTTGCGCCCATACAGATTGCGCCGGGCGGCTTCAGCGGAATCGCCGCACTGGTGGTCTATGCCTTCAGCGATGCGAATATTCCCATGCTTCCGGTGGGTATGCTCACTCTGCTGTTAAATGTGCCGCTTTACTGGTTTTCCATACGCAGACTGGGCAAGAGGTTTGCGGTGCTCAGTATAACCGGCGTTATTTCCTACGCGGTTTTTATTGACCTTACCAGCATTTTACAGTCCACGCCTGCAGTCTACGGTTACCTTAAGGACATTTACAGCGAAAAACTGCTCTGCGTGTTATACGGCGGCGTAATAACCGGCGTCGGGCTGGGCGTTGTGCTGCGCGCGGGCGGTTCCACCGGCGGAAGCGATATGCTTGCAATCGTGGTAAACGAGCGCAAGCCCACAGTCAGCATGGGCTCGGTGATAATGGCGGTAAACGTGACCGTAGTATTGATGAGTATATTTATATATGACATTATTCCTGCACTTTACGCGCTTATCTGCATCATACTCAGCAGTTTTGTGGTAGACTATGTGCTCGAGGGCATACGTGCAGCCAAGGCCTATTATATTATCAGCGAAAAGTCAGAGGAGATTTCCCAGCGCATACTGCACAAGGTTCACCGCGGCGTGACAGCGCTCAAGGCACAGGGTATGTATACCAAGCACGATAAAAACGTCTTGATGTGCATTGTAACGCGTACACAGGTGGCGGAGCTTAGGCGCATTGTGCGCGACATTGACCCAAAGGCGTTTATGTTCTCTACATCGGTAAAAGAGGTGATAGGCGAAGGCTTTGCAAAGACTCAGCGCGAGTCAACGCCGCCCAAGGAAAAAAAGATGCAGGGTTAAGCTATGCCGGCAAAACGCTGCTGAAACAGACGCGGTCTAATAAACCGCTAATTGACATTAAACAATCTATAATTTATTACTGCATAACTTTATCTGATACAACAGCCCTAAGGCCGCCTGAAATCAATCTGAGCGGCCTTTTGCGCGGGCAAAATTAATTTTATTCCAGAAACAAAATGTTTGCAATTAAGGCGTTTTTTGTGCCGCCGATAAAAAAGATTAATGCTCCGCACTTGCTGCGGAATACGCGCCTGTAGGGCGCAGTATTTGCCGCGTAAATTTAATATCCTTTTATTGCAACTTACCTGCCGTCGCTTATTTGCGGCGGCTTGCTTTTTGTTGGCAATATCAAAATCGGCCGGTTTTACATATACTGTTAAGTAGCAGAGCGCTGCACAGAGGTTTCAGTGTTTTTTAGATGCGGATATGGACGCTTATATAAACAGGCGGCGGCAAAGGTTTTCTGCAAATATTTATCCAAACGGTATAAATGACGGAGGAGGTAAAATGCAAAACCCACAAAATTTTTTAATAGGCGGAAACGACGAACACGGCTTGACCCCGCCCACGGCAGGCAAACGTACGCCCGTGATGCCGTATATAGGCAGGCCTTTTTATGAAAACGAATTTACATATCCTGCAAAAAACTTTTTTTTGGAAGCCTGCCTGCGCACAGGCTTTAACGTCTTTGACGTAAAGCGCACGCGCGTGGACGTTCCGATTTCGCAGAGGGTTGCGCTGGTAAACAGGCAAAATTTAACGCTGGTTGTGACGTTCGGCTACAACGCTTTCGGCGACGGCAACTCCTTTAACAGCGTCTCGGGCATAAACGTCTTTTATTCACAGCAAAACGTGCTGCCGCAGCGCAGCCGTATACTCAGCACGGAAGTTTACAACCAGCTCATTCAAGGTACACCGCAGCGCGGCAGAGGAGTGGCCACGCTCACCGGGGTAGGTATGCTGTCGTCGGTAAATACCGTAGCCACGCTTCCCGAGCCGGGGTTTATGACAAACTTCGGCGAGGCAAAAATCATGGTAGACCCGGATTTTCAGCGTGAATGCGGCGAGGAAACCTGCCGTGGCGTATGCAGTTATCTCGATGTTGCCTATGTGGCAAGGATTGCGCCGCAAAACCTGCCGGTGCTCAGGCAGGGCAGCCGCGGAAATTTTGTAAAATATCTGCAGTACCTGCTCTACGACGCAGGATATGACCCACAGAGCGCGGACGGTGTGTTCGGAGCGCTTACGCGCAATGCGGTGATAGGTTTTCAAAGGGAAAACGGACTGTCGCAGGACGGCATAGTGGGCGCAAACACCTGGAGCAAGCTGCTCAACGAAAACCCTCAAAACACCGTGCTAAGGCAGGGCAGCCGCGGAGTGGAGGTAAGATATCTCCAGCGCAAACTGCTTGCCAAACTGTACAACGTGGGTGTAATAGACAATATATTCGGGGCACAGACCGCGCGCGCGGTGAGGGAGTTCCAGCAGGAAAACGGGCTTGCGGTTGACGCGATAGTGGGACGGCAAACCTGGAACAGGATTATGCCAATAGGCGGCGGCAGGCCGCTGCCTTAAACGCTTAAAACTGTAACTTGCAATACCTAAGTAACAACAAACCGCGGCAGCCGCTCTAAAAAAGCAGCTGCCGTATTAAACGGTGTTGTTGTATATGCGGCGATGCGAAAAATTGAACGGCTGCAAATTTTTGCGTTTACAGCATAAAGCCCCTAAATTTTAGGGGCTTTATGCGCTTTACTGTTAAGTTTTCCGCACAATATCATATAGCTGGCGTAAGAACAGGCTTACAGTATTTAGTCAAATGCGCTCAGCGTTCTGCCTGTTTTTGCTGACTGAACCATCAAAAAATAGCCCTCGCCCTGCGGATCAGACAGCGAAGCCGGCATAAACTGACAAAACCCTTCCAGCCCTTCGGGCGTTCCCGAGGTTTTTTTTGCAGGCACGGCATAGCATATATACTTGGGCCGGCTGTTCTCTTCAACAATCCCCACCGCGTAATATTTGTCGGTATCGTTATAATTTATCTTTACAAACCTTGAGTTGCGAATGCGCTTTTCCAGCACAGGCTCCTTGGGGAACCTTGCAAACAGACTCAAAAATTCCTGTTCAATGCTCTGATAAAAGCCGCCGCCGGGCAAGGCGTCCGCCGTGGGGCTGCTGCCTTGCGTCTGCTGCGCAAATTGCCGCTCGGCCTGATTCTGCGTAAAAGCGGAGGAGGGCCGCTTTTCAAAATAGTTATATTCTGCTATGGGCAGCTCGTCGCCGAGAGTGCTGTCTTCCTTAAGCAAGGGGTCGTCTATGGGCAGCCTGTGCAAATCGTAAAGCCTTTTTTCTTTGGGACTGATGCCCGCAGCGCGATCTTGCGGGCTGTCAGCCGCGGCTGATACGGAGTCCGGCTGCGCAATTTTATTTTTCGCCCTGCCGGCGGACTCAATGCCGCTCTTATTTGCGGCATTGGCAGGCGTTTCAGTTTCTGCAATGCTGTCAATGCTCCCGTGTTCTGCTTGCGCGATTTTTCGTCCGCCTGCCGGCCGTTCTTCCGCGGGGGAGCCCTGTTTAGGCAGCAGCAGCGCCTTAGCCTGCTGTTGAACCTCGCACAGCGATAACCCCGGGCCGTTGCTGCCGTACGCAAGCACTGTGCCGTCCTGTTTTGAGCATATGCAAACGGTCACCGGGTGCTCGAGGGCTCCCGGCTGCGCGATAAAAGCTTTATACCGCCCTTCAAAGGACACAATCTCGGGCGAAAGCCCGCGCCGAAAAATTATCAGCACGTTTTCCCCGCGCTCAGGGCTGTTTAATGTCAGCGTGCCCTTTACCGCCTTGCCCGCGCGCACAAGCCTGAGCATGCCTCCCGCACGGCTGCCGTCTGTGCGCACAGAGTTAATTATGATTATCTTTGAAATTGCGGCATACAACTGCATTCACCTCCGCAAACTATCCTTACGCGTAAGTTTCTTTATACTAATGTATTAATGGCCGGCCGCCAATTAGAACACCGCACATGCCCTTGTTAAAAAAAGCCGAATGCTTGAACAATTGCCAAAAAGGCGCGTTTTTCTTGAACTAAGTGCAAAAAAAGGTTATAATTGATAGCGTAGCACGGTTAAAAAATCTTTCATCATATGAGCTTTGCGTTTAATTGTATATGCAAGGCAGGCTTATAACAGTTGCAGCGCGCGCAAACTAAAAATCGGCAGTTATATTATATTTCACTGTTTATTTAGTAATAGCAGCTGCACGCGCTCGGTTTTTTGGTTTTTTGATACATCATAAAAAAATGTCCGCTGTGCGTTGTCTACCAACAAGCACCCGGCCTTGTTTTTATGAAATTGCTGTAAAAAAAGTTTAAAGTGAGGCAGACTATATGGTACTTAGCGAAAAATGGTCAAAGTTAAAGAGCGGCAGTGATATACGCGGCACGGCGTCGGAGGGAGTGCCCGGTCAGCCGGTAGAACTTACCGACGAGACGGCAGAGCGCATTGCAAGGGGCTTTGTGCGCTGGCTTTCAAGCGCGGTTGGCAAGGCCGCTGACAAGCTCAAGGTGTCGCTGGGGCACGATTCACGCATATCCGCACCCAGGCTGGAGACGTGCGTAAGCAGCGCGCTGTCGGCATCGGGCGCGCTGGTATACAGATTGGGGCTCAGCTCCACGCCGTCTATGTTTATGTCTACGATAGACGAAAAAATTGACGCTGACGGGGCGATAATGCTCACGGCAAGCCATCATCCTTTCAACAAAAACGGCCTCAAGTTTTTCACCAAAAAGGGCGGTCTTGAGGGGGCGGATATAACCAAAATTTTGGAGTACGCGCAGGAGGGCGGGTTTGTTGACGTAGAGTCGCCCGCGCAGCCTGTAAAATGCAATTTTATCGACACATATGCGCTTTCACTTGTGGAAAAGGTACGCTCAGCCTGCGGCGAAAACACGCCCCTGAGCGGGCTAAAAATCGTCGTGGACGCAGGCAACGGCGCGGGCGGTTTCTTTGCGGAAAAGGTGCTTGAGCCGCTGGGCGCAGACACCTCGGGTTCACAGTTCTTGGAGCCTGACGGCAACTTTCCCAACCATATTCCCAACCCTGAAAACGCAGAGGCTATGCAGGCAATTTGCGGCTGCGTGGTTTCAAACAATGCCGACCTCGGCATAATCTTTGATACGGACGTTGACAGGGCGGGGCTGGTGTTCAAGGGCGGCAAGGAAATTAACCGCAACAGGCTTATTGCGCTTGTTTCGGCGATTTTGCTCAGGGAACAGCCCGGCGCGGTGATTGTGACCGACAGCATCACTTCGGACGGCCTCTCAGATTTTATTGCCGCAAAGGGCGGTGTTCATCACAGATTCAAACGCGGCTATAAAAACGTTATAAACGAGGCCGTGCGTCTAAACGGCGAGGGCAAACACTGCCCGCTTGCCATAGAGACCAGCGGCCATGCCGCGTTCAAGGAGAACCGCTTTTTAGACGACGGCGCGTATCTTGTCACGCGCGTGCTGATTGAGCTTGCGCAGCAGAACAAGGCTGGCGGCAACATAGAGGACTTAATTGCCGGACTCAAGTCGCCGCTTGAGGAGGCGGAAATCCGCCTTGGCTTTACAGTAAAAGATTTTTCCGCACACGGCAAGGTAGTGCTGGATGCGCTTGAACGCTATTGCCGCGGCCGTGAGGGCTGCCTGCCTGCCGCTGTCAACTATGAGGGTTTCCGAGCCTCTGTTCCCGCGGCAGAGGGTTGGTTTTTACTGCGCATGAGCCTGCACGACCCCATTATGCCCCTCAACATGGAAAGCGAGAAAGCAGGCGGCACAAAGCAGATTGCAAGGGAGCTGCTGGCGTTTTTGTCCGAGCAGGGCGGGCTTGAGCTGTCCGCGCTGAAAAAATTTGTTGATACCGAATAAATACGCAAAATTACAGCGTATTGGTTGTAAAATTATGCGATTTAGAGTATAATATGCAGGTTGTTTTAAAGCAGCTTGTTTGCGCTGCGCCTGCTTAATTTTTGCCGCCCTTTAAGCGCGGAATTTAAATGTGTTAAATAATTGACGGAGGATATTATGAGCAATATCAAGGAACTGACCGTAAACGCCATACGCGTATTATCCGCTGAAGCGGTTCAAAAAGCCAATTCCGGGCATCCCGGTCTGCCCCTGGGCGCCGCGCCCATAGGTTATTCGGTGTGGGGGGAAAACATGGTTCACAATCCCAAAAACCCCAACTGGCAAAACCGCGACAGGTTTATACTTTCTGCAGGACACGGTTCCATGCTCAGCTATTCGCTGCTGCACCTGTTCGGATACGGCCTCACCATAGACGACCTCAAAAATTTTCGCCAACTGGGCAGCAAGACCCCCGGCCATCCTGAATACGGCCACACCGTGGGTATCGAGACCACAACCGGCCCGCTCGGACAAGGCTACGCAAACGGCGTGGGCATGGCGATTGCCGAGGCGCACCTTGCGGCAAAGTTCAACCGCCCGGGATTTCCCGTGGTGGACCATTACACATACGTAGTGTGCGGCGACGGCTGTATGCAAGAGGGCATATCCTATGAGGCAGGCTCGCTTGCCGGCACGCTTGGCCTTGGCAAGCTTATAGTGCTGTATGACGACAACGAAATCACCATAGAGGGAGCCACTGACATGGCCTTCCGTGAAAATGTTGCCAAGCGCCACGAGGCGCAGGGCTGGCACGTGATAGACGTTGCCGACGGCAACAACGCCGATGCGGTGACCAAGGCTATCAAGAGAGCAAAAAAGGTTGCGGACAAGCCCTCGCTCATAGTGTGCCACACCACAATCGGCTACGGCTCGCCCAAGGCCGGCAGCTCAGATACGCACGGCGCGCCGCTGGGAAGCGAAAGCCTTGCGGCAACAAAGCGCACGCTAAACTGGGACAGTGCACCCTTTGAGGTGCCCGAGGAAGTATATGAGCACACCGCCAAAATAGGCGCAAAGGGCAAGCGCGCGGAAAACAAGTGGAAGAGGCTGGTTAAGGCTTACAAGGCAGAGTATCCCGAGCTGTATGCAGAATATGAAAAGCATTTTAATTTCAAGCTGCCCGACCTTTTAAACAACGAGGACTTGTGGAAGTTTGAAAAGCCGGACGCAACTCGCAACACGAGCTATACCGTGCTGAATAAGCTTGCCGGGCTTATCCCCAATCTAATCGGCGGTTCGGCAGACCTTGCTCCCTCCAACAAGTCCTACATGACTTCGCGTAAGGATTTATCTCCGGAAAACAAGGCGGGCAGCAACGTGCGCTTTGGCGTTCGCGAGCACGCCATGGCGGCAATCTCCAACGGAATGCAGCTTCACGGCGGGCTTACCGTGTATTGCGCGACCTTCTTTGTATTTACAGACTACATGAAAAACGCAATTCGTATGAGTGCCATAATGGGCGTGCCTGTGACATATATACTCACTCACGACAGCATAGGCGTGGGCGAGGACGGCCCCACGCACCAGCCGGTTGAGCACCTTACCGGCTTGCGCGCAATCCCCGGGCTGAACGTGTTCCGCCCGGCGGACGGCAAGGAAACCACCGCGGCATGGATATCCGCGCTCACCGCCAAAAAGCCTACGCTGCTTGTGCTTACCCGCCAAAATTTGCCGCAGTACGAAGGCAGCGGCGCAAAGGCGCTCAAGGGCGGCTATGTGCTGTCCGACAGCAACAAGAAAAAGCCCGACCTTATCCTCATAGCCACAGGTTCCGAGGTGGAGCTTGCGGTAAAGGCGCAGGAGCAGCTGCGGGAAAAGGGAGTGGACGCACGCGTTGTATCCATGCCTTGCGTAGAAGTGTTTGAGGCTCAAACGGAAAAGTACCGTGAAAGTGTAATACCATCGTCTGTGCGCGCACGCGTGGCCATAGAGGCGGGTACAACCACGGGTTGGTACAAATATGTGGGGCTTGACGGCGCGGTAGTTGGTATAGACACGTTCGGCGCGAGCGCTCCCGCAGATCAGCTATTCAAGGAGTTTGGTTTCACCGTAGAAAACGTTGTGGAAAAGGCGCTTGAAGTAACGGCAAAGCTCAGTTAAAACTTGATAAAATAAATTGCGGCGCGGGCATTTGCCCGCGCCGCAAACATATATCAAACGGTTTATGCGCAAATTTATAAAATTAAATTCTTGTCGTTTTTGATTTGCCTTAAAAACACGCGCGATTACGCGGCTAATGCACTTTCAGCATTTTTTTATTTCATAATAATAAACAATTAAAACACGCGCGATTACGCGGCTACGCACATTAAAAAATTTTGATATAGAGAGCGTTTATGGTATAATGCATTTATCACGTCAAGCAGCCGAAAGCCGGCGTAAATAACGCTGACAGCTCACATCCGGCTGTTAGATAATCCGCCCCCGGCAAATGGGGGCAAAGTTTTATCCCGGTAGTAAAAATGCGCAGTTAAGGCGTTTTTATGCCGCCGATAAAAAGGTTTAACGTACCGCAACTCACCGAGAAATACGCGCCTAAAACGGCTCTATTTTAAAAGTTACCAAGCACAGAGGCTTTTGTGCGGGTTTGACATAGCAGATATTGGCAAGAATTTATGTTGGTCAGATTTTTTTTTAAAACGAATGCCCATTGGGGCGGAATATATTTTTAACGGTTTGCGCTTTTAAGCGGCAAACGCGGAGGGAGGGTATAAGCAATGAAAGTTAGTGAAATTAAGTATCAAAGGGCGGACCTTGAGCGCACAAAGGCAGATATTGCGCGCGTGACTCAACAGGTTAAAAACGCCGGCAGCGCGCAGGACGTGCTCAGTGCGCGCGCCGAATACCTTGAGATTTTGGTGGAGTTTAGAACATACTCGGCGCTTGCGCACATCAGGTTTACGCTCAACACAAAGGACGAGTTTTATCAAGGCGAGATGAAATATTACGACGAAATTCATCCGCTGATTGCCGCCCAGACACTTGAGTTTATACGCGCGGTGCTGGCATCACCCTACCTTGAAGAGCTTAAAGCGCATTTTCCCAAGCCGCTGATTAAATTTTATGAGGTGTCCTCAAAGTCTTTTGACGAGCGCATAGTCGAGGACAAGCAGCAGGAAAACGCTGTGGTCACCGAATACACCAAGCTCATGGCGGAGACGCTGTTTGAGTTCAGGGGAGAGAAGCTGCCGCGCGCGCTGCTCGGCAAGCACATGAAGAGCGGCGACCGTGCAGTTCGCAGGGAGGCGTACGAGGCTTTGGGCAGGGGGCTTGAGAGCATATCTGAGCAGCTCGACGATATATTTGACCGCCTGGTTAAAATCCGTCACCGCATGGCGTGCAAGATGGGGTTTGAAAACTTTGTGGAGCTTGGCTACTACCGCATGGAAAGGCTGTGCTATGACAAGGAAACGGTGAAGGTGTTCCGCGAAAATGTGCTTACAGACGTTGTCCCGGTGGTTACCGCATTAAAGCGTGATGCGGCAAAAAACCTTGGCATAGACTCCATGATGCTGTACGACAACGACGTGTATTTCAAACAGGGCGACGCTGCGCCGGAGGGCACGGTAGAGCAGATATTTGAAAGCGGCAAGCGTATGTATCACGAGATGAGCGCGCAGGCAGGCGAGTTCATCGACATGATGATAAAAAACGACGCGTTTGACGTGCTGCCGCGCGACGGAAAGTGGGGCGGCGGCTACATGAGCTCGCTTCCCAAGTACAAGCAGCCGTTTATATTGGCAAATTTCAACGGCACGGCGGACGATGTGGACGTACTAACGCATGAGGCAGGCCACGCGCTTGCCGACTATCTGGGCGGCATAAACGGCAACGACCCCGAGCTTTATTTGGGCGGAATGGAGACGGCGGAGGTTCACTCCATGTCCATGGAGTTTTTGTGCTGGCCGTGGATGGAGCTGTTTTTCGGCGAGCGTGCGGAGGATTATAAATATTCGCATTTGGCCGGCAGCCTGACATTTATACCATATGGCGTAATTGTCGATTACTTTCAGCAGCTTATATACGAAAATCCCGACATGACCCCGGCCGAGCGCAACCAAACATGGCTTGAGCTTGAAAAAAAGTACCGTCCTCACCTCAGCGCAGAGGGCATACCTTATATTGAAAAGGGCACGCGGTGGCAATACCAGATGCACATTTATGAGATGCCTTTCTACTATATAGATTACTGCCTTGCCCAGAGCGTGGCACTGCAATTTTTGCTTGAGTCGAGAAAAAATCGCGACGGCACGTTTGCCCGTTACTTTGAATTTATCGGCAAAGGCGGCATGAAAGTCTTTACCGACCTTGTAAAAGAAGCCGGGCTGCAGTCGCCATTTCAGCCGGGCGCATTAAAGGCCGTGGCTGTAAGCGCGGAAAAATTACTTGACTTATTAAGGTGATTTGCCCGGCCGCAAATAACAATCCGGCGGTTAATTATGTTAAAAATATTGCGCTTTCTCCGCCCTTCGCTGGGAAAGATGATACTTGTAGCACTGCTCTATCTTGCCACGGTGGCGGCCGACCTTGCGCTGCCCGGCATCATGAGCAACATTGTGGACAACGGCATTAACAAAGGTGATTTTAATTATATCCTCATCGAGAGCGCAAAGATGCTTGTCATTGCCTCGCTGGGGCTGACATGCTTTATCGTTGCCATAAAGATGTCCTCGCGCATAACCTCGCGGTTTTCCGCAGACGTGCGCAGCGCGGTGTTTGAAAAAGCCACCACGCTTACATATTCCGATTTTAACAAGATGGGGCCGGCTGCGCTCTTGACGCGCTCCACCGAGGACATCTTTATGCTTCGGGAGATGGTTGACATGCTTATGTACGGCGTGGTAACAGTCCCCACCCTTTTTATCGGCGGCATAGTCTTGGCGCTGTCACGCGACGCAATGCTGTCGCTTGTGCTGTTTGCCGCCATGCCCGTAATCATAGCCATAGTCTTTTTTGTGGGCAGGAACCTGCTGCCGCTGTGGGAGCGCGCCGACAAATATATCGACGACCAAAACAAGCTCATGCGGGAACGCCTGAACGGCATCCGCATAATCCGCGCATTCAACCGCGAGCCGCACGAGCACGGCAGGATGTCAGAGGCCACGCACAACATGGCTTCAAACATCATACGCGCAAACGTAATGAGCAACCTGATAAACCCTGTTTCGCTGTTCTTTTTAAACCTTGCCGCCGTGCTGATAGCCTATATAGGCGCGGCGCGCGTAAGCCAGGGGTTTGCGCTCACGGCGGGCAATATCTTTGCGGTAATACAGTATGTGGGTCTTACCTCCAGCGCAATAATGATTTCCACGTTTTCCATACTGTTTTATCCGCGCGTAAAGGCAAACGCCCGCCGGATAAACGAGGTTTTAAGTATTGCCGATTACGACGCCAGCGCACCTGTATCCGAGGGGGAAGTCCCCTGCGGCGATATAATATTAAAGGATGTAACGCTAAGGTACGAGGATGCTGCCGAGCCGGCTGTAAAAAACCTGAACATAGAGATTCCTGAGGGCAAAACGGTGTGCTTCATAGGCGGCAACGGTTCGGGCAAGAGCACGGTGGTACAGATGCTCATGGGTTTTGTGCAGCCCACCGAGGGCAAGATTTACTTCGGCGGACTGCCGCTTGACGACTACACTCCCGCGCAGGTACGCGCCGGCATTGCTTGCGTGTTTCAAAACTCCACAATATTCAGCGGCACCGTGGGCGAAAATATTAAAATGGGCAGCTTAAACGCCACCGATGAGCAGGTGGAGCGCGCGGCAAAACTTGCGCAGATAGACACGTTTATCGCTGAGCAGGACGAGGGCTATAGCTACCGCACCGAGCAAAACGGCAGCAATCTCTCCGGCGGACAAAAGCAGCGCATAGCCATAGCGCGCGCGCTGATAAAAGACGCGCCCGTAACCATATTTGACGACAGTTTTTCCGCGTTGGATTTTTTAACGGAATCAAAGCTCAGGAACAGCCTCCAAGGTGCGCTACTTGGCAAGACGCAGCTGATAATAACGCAGCGCGCCGCCACGGCAATGAGCTGCGATACAATCTATGTGTTTGACCGCGGCGAGATTGTGGGCAGGGGCGCACACGGCAGCCTTATGGCAAATTGTCCTGTATATGCGGAAATTTACCGCTCCCAGATAGGGGGTGATTTGGATGAATAAATACAGCAAACACACGGAAAAGCTTGACAAAAAAACCAAGCGCAACGTGCTTTTGCGTCTTGCGCGCGATGCAAAACGTATATATCCGGCGCTTATTGCCGCCTGCCTGCTGTCCGCGGCGGCGGTGGCGTGCTCGCTGTTTACGCCGGGAATCCTCGGCTCTATAATAAACAGGGTAAACGACTATTTGGACCCGGACAATGCAGCCGCCGTGCTCGACATGGACGCCGTTCTCAATTCTGCCGTAACTTTGGTTGCGCTGTATGCGGCTGTGTCCGTGCTAAACACCGCAAAGATGCTGGTGATGAACCTAACCGTGAGCCGGCACTTTACCGCGAATCTGCGCATAAGCATATCCGACAAAGTGCAGCGTATGCCGATAAGCCATTTGGATTCCACCCCCAACGGCGAGCTGATTTCGCGCATGACGGGCGACGTATCGGTGATGGGCACTACCATACACAGCATATTAGAGCTTACCATTGTGGGCATACTTCAGCTGTTTGCCATAGGTTTTATGATGTACCGCATAAACTGGATAATGGCAACCGCGGTGGTTGCGGTAGTTCCGGTTACCGTAATATTATCCAGCCTGCTTGCCAAAAAAGGCGAGCGCTACTTTGACACATCCCAAAAAAAGTTCGGCGAAATTTATTCGCATATAGAGGAGATATACGGCGGCTACAAGACGGTAAAGGGTTATAACTTAGAAAATGCCGTACGGCGCAAGCACTCGGAAATCAACGACATAATAGCCGATTCCAGTGCGCGCGGCGCATTCTTTGCGGAAATCGTTCGGCCGGTGATTGTGCTTACAAACAATCTGGCTTATGTAATCATATGCCTTGCCGGCGGCTGGCTTACCATAAACGGTATGCTGCAGCTGGGCGAGGTGGTCGAGGTAATACTCTTTGCCAAGATGTTTGCCGCGCCGCTTGAGGGCATCTCAGGCGCAATAAGCTTGCTTCAGCGCACGGCGGTGTCCAGCAAGCGCGTGTACGATTTGCTTGACGCTCCGGAAATGGAGGAAACCGCCGTTGCCGGAAGCGCAATAGACGGGCGCGGCGACGTGGTGTTCAGCGATGTGGATTTTTCCTATACAGAAAAAAAGCCGCTCATTCGTGGACTCAACCTCAACATCAAGAGCGGCCAAAAGATAGCCATAGTCGGGCCTACGGGCGCGGGCAAGACCACGATAGTAAACCTGCTCATGCGGTTTTATGACATACAAAACGGAAGCATAAAGATAGGCGGCACAGACATTCGCAATGTGCCGCGCGAACAGCTGCGCGATATTTACTCCATGGTGCTGCAGGAAACCTGGCTGTTTTCCGGTACGGTGCTTGAAAACGTCGCCTACGGCAAGCCGGACGCAAGTAGGGAGGAGATTGAGCGCGCGTGCGAGAGCGCGTTTGCCGACCACTTTATAAACACGCTTCCCGGCGGCTATGACACCGTACTCGACGAGGCGACGGCAAATATATCCGGCGGGCAAAAGCAGCTGCTCACAATAGCGCGCGCGTTTTTGACGGACAGGTCGGTGTTGATACTCGACGAAGCCACCTCAAACGTTGATACGCGCACAGAGATATTGATACAGCGCGCCATGGACAGGCTTATGAAGGGACGCACAAGCTTTGTAATAGCACACAGGCTTTCAACCATAGTGGACGCCGACCACATTTTAGTCATAGACAACGGCAGCGTGGTAGAGCAGGGCAAACACGCCGAGCTGCTTGAAAAAGGCGGCTTTTACCACGAAATTTATCACAGCCAGTATGCGCTTGTAAACGCCGCCGCACAAGCGGCCGCAATGCCGCAGCCGACAAACTGACAGAGGGAGTTTCGCACGGCAAAAGCATAATGCAATATTAATGTCGGATGCAGCAAATATACTGCAATCAGCAGCAGAAAATTGTCTAAGTAATGCTTCGCTCTGCCCCGCCGGTTTAAACGCTGGGGCAGAGTGCGTTATAGTGCGGTTTAGACTGCAATATATCAGTTTAAGTGCTGTTTGTTTGACAGTCTGCCCGTATATTTGTTAAAATAACTTAAGCGGCCACGCAAAAAAAAATTTACGGCCGCGGGAATACCGTAATGTTTTTGAGAGATACTTTGAGCGTAATTGACGGTGTATTACATATCGGCGGATGCAGCGCAAGCAGCCTTGCCGAGCGATACGGCACGCCCTTGTACGTGCTTGACGAGGAACATATCCGCCGGATGTGCCGCGCATATATGCAGGCAACGTCGGACGGCGGCGTGCAAAAGGTGCTGTATGCCTCCAAGGCATACTGCGCAAAAGGCATATATAAAATTATGGCAGAGGAAGGTTTGGGCGCGGACGTGGTGTCCGGCGGCGAGCTTTACACAGCGCTTGCAGGCGGCATGAGCGCAGGCAACATCTACTTCCACGGCAACAACAAAACCCCGCAGGAGCTAAGCTACGCCCTTGAGAGCGGCGTGCACTGCATAGTTGTTGACAGCTTAGACGAAATAACGCTGCTTGACGGACTGTCCGAAAAGGCAGGCAGGCGGCAAAAAGTGCTTGTGCGCGTCAACCCCGGAGTAGAGGCGCACACCCACCACTATATACAGACGGCGCGCACGGATTCCAAGTTTGGTTTCTCTGTGGCGTCCGGTGAGGCCGCCCAAGCGGTGGCGCTTGCCGCCGGCTGCAAAAACCTTGACTATGCGGGAATACACTGCCACATAGGCTCGCAGATTTTTGACTTCAAGCCCTTCGAGATAGCGCTCGGCGTGCTGCTTGATTTCATTGTCAGCTTACACAAAGATTTGGGCGTTTGGGCAAGCGAGCTTAACCTTGGCGGCGGATTCGGCGTTTACTATGCCGGCGGCGACCTCAAGCGCACGGCAGGCGGTTATGCCGAGCTTGTCGCCCGCCTGTCCGAGGCGCTTACAGACGCCGCGCAAAAGAGGGGAATGCCCCGTCCGGCATTGGTGCTTGAGCCCGGCCGCGCAATCGTGGCAGAGGCAGGCGTTACGCTTTATACGGTGGGCAGCATAAAGGAAATCAAGGGCGTAAAAAAATATATCGCCGTAGACGGCGGAATGTTTGAGAATCCCCGCTACAGCCTGTACCAGGCAAAATATACGGCTGCGCTTGCCGCCCGCATGGACGAGCCTGCCCAAGAGACCGTGACAATAGCCGGCAAGTGCTGCGAGAGCGGCGACATATTAATAGAGGAAGCGCGCCTGCCTGCCGCAAAGCGCGGCGACGTGCTTGCGGTTTTTTCCACAGGCGCATACAACTATTCCATGGCAAGCAATTACAACCGCAACCTTGTTCCGCCCACGGTAATCTGCAAGGGCGGCAAAAGCGGTTATCTTGTGCGTCCGCAGACATATGAGGATATAGCAAGAAATGACGCGGACGATATAGTTTTGGAATAACCCGATTGACTGCCATGCGGCTGCATAACCGCGGCTGAAGTAATTTGCAGCAATTTTTCCGCGGCGCATATATAAAAAGGCATATGCGGCATAATATAATCAATCGGCAAAAATCGCTTGACGGCTTTCATTAAAGCGGAAAAGCAAGCCTTTAGTAATATAGTTATATATCCGCGCGCCCGGCATCGGCTGATACCGCCGGGCGTGTGTTGGTTTTTGCGGTAAACAGGCTTGCGTTTGCGTGTGTGAATTAAGCATGCGGCGGATTAAGTAATCGTAGCGTTTTATTGTTAAATCGGCATAGTGCGGTTGTTCGGAGGGGAAATATGGTAGAGCTTTTTAACGGTTGGCTGTCCGGCCTTTACGACAATTTGGGGCTTGAAGAGCAGGCTCGCGCGATATTTTCGCAGTGGGCGGCGTTGGTTTGCGCGCTGCTGCTCAGCTTTATCCTGTATTTTGCCGTCAAGGCAGTGGCAAAGCGGTTGATTTCGCCGCGGGCAGAAAGTGACGAGGTAAAAAGAGTGTATGCCAAGGCCGCAAGGCGCTTGTCTTTGCTCATACCCGGCATTGCCATATACGCGCTTGCACGAACGCTCCCTCATCTTGAAACCGCGGTAAAGACAGTCGCGGGCATATATCTTTCATTGGGCGCGGCAGCCGCTTTGAGTGCGTTTTTGGATGTGTTCAACGCAAATTATTCAAAGGGAAAACCCGGAGCGTCGCAGCGTCATTCGGTAAAAGGCTTTTTACGCATAATAAAGTTTTCAGCATACACGGTTGCAGTGGTGCTGACCGCTGCGTCGCTCATGGGCGAAAGTCCGGTATATGTGCTGAGTGCGCTCGGCGCGCTCTCCGCAATAATCCTGCTGGTGTTCCGTGATGCCATATTGGGCTTGGTGGCAGGCGTGCAGATGGAGGCGAACGACCTCGTGCGCATCGGCGACTGGATAGACATGCCCAAGTACGGCGCGGACGGATTTGTCACGCACATATCGCTCACCGTAATAAAGGTGCGCAACTTTGACAACACAATAACCACGGTGCCCGCCTATGCCTTGGTGTCCGATTCCTTCAAAAACTGGCGGAATATGTTTGATTCCGGCGGCAGGCGTCTAAAGCGCGCGCTGCGCATAGACGCCGCAAGCATAGGCTTTTGCCCGCCTGAAACGCTTGCAGAGCTTAAAAGGATTCACCTTATAAGCGGCTATATAGATGAGCGCAGCAAGGAAATCCGTGACCACAACCTTGAGCACGGCGTAGACGAATCCATGCCTGTAAACGGACGCAGGTTGACAAACATAGGCATATTCCGCAGGTACGTGCTGGAATACATCAAGGCTCACCCCAAGACCCGCAAGGATATGCTCATGTTCGTACGCCAGTTAGAGCCTGGCATGGAGGGCATTCCGCTTGAGATTTACACCTTTACAACGGAGACCTCGGTAACCCCGCACGAGGAAATCGTATCCGACATATTCGACCACCTATTTGCGGTAATGCCGTATTTTGGTCTAAAGCTGTATCAGCACCCCTCAGGTCAGGACATACGCGCGCTTGCGCCTGAGGTCAGGGAGCAGGCAAAGCAGTGAGTATTAACCGCAGCAACATCGTTTATGCGGAAAAAGCACGGGTTTAAAGTGACATAATAAGCATAGGGTAGCCACCGCATCAAATAGCCGCCTATATGGCAGGAGTGAAAGCTGTCATGGATATTTTACAGATTATCGAAAAGAAAAAGCTGGGCAAAGCTCTAAGCTCCTCTGAAACCGACTTTATAGCGCGAGGCGCGGCGGACGGCAGCATACCCGACTACCAGCTTGCCGCGCTGTTGATGGCAATCCGGCTGCGCGGCATGAACGCAGAGGAGACGCTTGCGCTCACCCGGTCAATGGCGGATTCCGGCGGGCAAACTGACGTAAGCGGCATATCCGGACTGCTGTGCGACAAACACAGCACCGGCGGCGTGAGCGATTCCACAACGTTGATACTCGTCCCCGCGCTTGCGGCAATGGGCTTGAAAGTGCTCAAGGCGTCCGGCCGCGGCCTTGGCTTTACCGGCGGCACAATAGACAAGCTTGAGTGCATTCCCGGCATAAAAACAGAGTTTACAACAGAGGAGCGCAACAGCATAATAGAAGCTTGCGGCGCGGTGATAATGTCGGCGGGCAGCACGCTCGCCCCGGCGGACAAGCGGCTTTATGCGCTGCGCGACGTGACCGCCACTGTAGACAGCCTGCCGCTCATCGCCTCCAGCGTAATGAGCAAAAAGCTTGCGGGCGGCAGCCATGTGCTGCTGCTTGACGTAAAATACGGATCGGGC
Organism: uncultured Clostridia bacterium; assembly: GCA_964587785.1. Lineage (GTDB taxonomy): Bacteria > Bacillota > Clostridia > Christensenellales > HGM11417 > CAZPMG01. The sequence continues at coordinate 14,269 of CAZPMG010000001.1, read as the reverse complement.
GCGTTCATGAAGACACGCTCAAAGGCGCTTGAGCTTTCAAAGCTTATGGCAGGCATAGGCGCGGGCGCGGGCAGGCGCACGGCTTGCCTTGTTTCGTCCATGCAGCAGCCGCTCACTCCCTATATCGGCTGCAACTTAGAGATGAAGGCCGCGCTCGGTGTGCTGCGCGCGCAGGAGCAAGCACTTAAAACTCCGCTCTATGCGGTTACGCATGAACTTGCCCGCCGCATGGCAGAGCTTGCCGGCATAGAGGACGGAGGCAAGCTCTTTGAGCGCGCAATATTAAGCGGCGCGGCGTTTGAAAGCTTTTGCAGCATGGCAAAGCTGCAGGGCGGAGATATATCCGTGCTGGAAAATCCCGAGAAACTTAAAAATGCACCGCACACCTTAGAGGTTATCAGCCAAAGCAGCGGATTTGTAAGCGCCATAGACAGTATGCTGGTGGGTATGTCCTGCGTGGCGCTGGGCGGCGGCCGTGAGGACAAGGACAGCAAGATTGACCTTGGCGCGGGCTTGGTCTATTCGCCGGAAATAGGCGGCGAGATTGAGCACGGCCAAGTTGTAGCAACGCTCTATACCTCAAAGCCGGAGCGTCTTGAGCGCGCGGCGGAGCTTGTTGAAAAGAGCTATAAGCTATCAAGCCGGCGCAAAAAGCCCGCTCCGCTGTTTTACGCATATGCAGACGGTAAGGGCAATGTGCAATATTATTAATAATAAGATTCCGCCAATATAATAAATATTTAACGGTTAACCGCGGCGGCTCATGGTGAGGCCGCACTGCGGTTTAAGCATATTTACAAAGACAAACAGAGGAAACTGATATGAACGATATATTAAAAATCATAGACCATACGCTGCTTAGGCAGGATATCACGGCAGAGGACTTACAGCGGCACTGCGCCGAGGCCGCAAAGTACGGCTTTGCAACGGTGGTAGTGCATCCGGCACAGGTAGCGCGCGCGGCGGCGCTGCTGTCGGGGGCGGCAAAGGTTTGCACGGTGGCGGGCTTTCCGTTCGGAGAGGACGTCACCGAGATAAAGGCAAGTTCCGCGCGCGTGTCCGTCGGTCTGGGCGCGCAGGAAATCGATATGGTTATGCGCATATCCGCGGCAAAGCAGGGCGATTGGCAGGCGGTGACGGCTGACATAGCCGCTGTCACTGCGGCGGCGGGCGTGCCTGTAAAAGTGATAATTGAGACCGCGCTTTTGACCGAGCGGGAGATTATACGCGCGGCGCAGTGCTGCATAGAGGGCGGTGCGGCGTTCGTCAAGACGTCAACGGGCTATTTCGGACAGGGAGCCACGGTGGAAAACGTAGCGCTGCTGGCATCGGTGTGCGGCGGAAAAATCAAGGTAAAGGCAGCGGGCGGAGTGCGCACCTTAGATGACGCGCGAGCAATGATAAATGCCGGTGCGCAGAGGATAGGCACCAGCGCAGGCGTTGCAATAGCCGGCGGATTAACTCACAACGGCACGTATTGACAATAGCTTGCGGCATTAAAGATAAGCCATAATACAAAATTTTAGCTGCTACCTTAGATTACATAAACTTCAAATTACATAACTTCGCTTTTACAGGCGGACGATTTACTCCCGCAAAAGGGCGGATATACGGCAATGAAAATTATCACAACAAAAACCGAAAGAGGTACGCGCGCGGCGGCACGGCGGCTTGCGGCGACGCTGAGGGGCGGCGAGGTTATCGTGCTCAGAGGAGACATGGGCGCAGGCAAGACGGTGTTTGCAAAGGGCATAGCCGAGGGGCTTGGCATAAAACAGACGGTTGTCAGCCCCACATTTACCATAGGCGCAAGCTACAGCGGCAGGCTGAATATGCACCACTTTGATATGTACCGCCTGCACAGTCAGGATGAAGCCGAGGAAACGGGCATAACCGAACTTTTGGGCAGCTCTGGCGGCGTGTGCGTAATCGAGTGGGCAGAGCGCATACCGGGACTTTTGCCCAAGGAATATATAACGGTAAAAATCCAAAAGACCGAGGACGGCAGGGAGATAGAAATCATATGAAGATGCTTTGCATAGACACGTCCGGGCAGGATTTGGTGATTGCGCTCACAGAATACGCAGAAAGTACGGCGGCGCAAAACATAGCAGGCGGCATAAACACAGAAAAAGACACAAAGGAAAACGCATATAAAGGCGCAGAGAAAGATGCGTCAAAAGACAGCGAGAGTGCTTTTGAGGATATCTATTTAGAGGTTCCCGCAAGCCAGCGCAAGCATTCGCAGATATTGCTGCCCGGCGTTGAACAAGTGCTCGCACGTGCCGGACTTAACCTGTTTGATATAGATTGCTTTTGCTGCGTAACCGGCCCGGGTTCGTTTACCGGCATACGGATAGGCGTAACCACCGTGCGCGCGTTCTGCCAAATTACGGGTGCGGCCGCTGTGGAGGTAAACAGTTTGCAGTACCCTGCATATAATGTAAATAGCGCCCGCTTAACGGTGCGCGACGCAGGCAATCAAAAGCTGTATTACGGCGTATACGGCGCAAGCGGCGCAGAAATTCTGCCGCCGTCGGTTTGTGAGTTTGATGAGTTTGCGGAAATAGCCGCGGCGCATCCCAATGTACGCATATACACCGATACAGCTATTCCCTCAGAAATTGATAGCCTGCCCATAATTGATGCCGCTCAAAATCTTGCGGCGTGCGCCCGCGCAAAAGTAGCCCGCGAGGGCACGGGCGACGCAAACAAACTTGCTCCGCTGTATGTGCGCGTAAGCCAGGCAGAGGAAAACCTTAAAAAGCGGAGCGCGCAGTGAAAGGGGGCAATGATTCCGCAAAAAAAGCGGACAATCGCCAAAGCTGCGCCGATGTCAAACGCGCGGCAAGTCAAAGCTGCGCCGATGCCAAAGCAGCGGCAAACCAAAACTTCGCAGGCGGAACTCTACGCGCATGGACAGAGGGCGACTTTGACGAAGTAGAGAACCTTGAGCGTCAGCTCATTGACTGCCCTTGGAACCGCGCTATGCTGGCAAGTGCGTACAGCAACCCGAATTATACCTGCCTTGTATATGAACATGACGGGAGGTTGCTTGCGTACGGCGGTTACTACAAGACGGGCGATGCGGCGGAGATTTCCAACATTGCCGTCAGTCCGGAAAATCAGGGCAAGGGCTTGGGAAGGCTTATCCTAAATGCCCTGTGCGACAGCGCAAAAGCTCAAAAGCTGACCTCAATTTTCTTAGAGGTCGGGGAACAAAACACAAAGGCGGTGTGTCTGTATACCTCGGCGGGGCTGAAACGCGTCGGGCAGAGAAAGGACTATTACGGCAAAGACAGGCACGCTATAATACTTAAAAAAGAATTTGACGCAGAGGATTTTGCTTGACGGCTGTGCGGTAAACTGCCATATTTCCGGGGAGGGCAGCCCCATATTATACCTGCACGGTTTCGGCGGCAGCCACAAGAGTTTTATGCCGGTGATACTCGGAATGCGCGGCCGCATGGCTGTGGCTCCCGACTTGCCGGGCTTTGGGGAGAGCGACGACCCGAAAACGGCATACGGCGTAGAGGACTATGCGCGCGCAGTAATCGGGCTTATGAACGAGCTAAAAATTAGCTCTGCTGACATAATCGCCCACTCTTTCGGCGGACGCATAGCCATCTATCTGCTTGCAAATTTTCCAGATCGGTTCAAGCGCGCGCTGCTCTGCGGTTGCGCTGGGCTTAGGCCGCGGCGCGGGCCGCGCTATTATTTTAAGGTATACAGCTACAAGCTTAAGAAGTTTTTAAAAAAACGCGGATTGCTTGCGGGCACAGACCTAAGCGGCTGCGGCTCGTCCGACTACCGCAGTTTAAGCCCCGCCATGAAGGCCACGTTTGTAAAGATAGTAAACCAAAATTTAAAGACGCTGCTGCCGAAGGTAGTGGCGCCCGTGCTGCTTGTGTACGGAGACGGTGACCGCGCCACGCCCCTTTCCATGGCAAAGACGTTTGAAAAAAACATACGCGGCAGCGCGTTGATTGTAATGAAAGGCTGCGGCCATTTTGCGTATCTTGACAGCCTGCGCGAGTTTCTGCTCATTGCCCAAAGCTTTTTGGGGGTGTAGCTATGCCGCGCGCAGTCTTTTTTGACAGCATACCCCTGACACTTGCGCTATATGCCGCACTGTGTGCGTGCGCGGCGCTTGCAAGCTACCTGCCCTTTCAGGTGCTTCAGCTGTCCGGCTACAAAAACAAAAACTTTTTACGGCAAATCCAGCGCGCTGACAAGTTTTATGCGCCGCTCACGCTTGCGTCGGGTCTGATTCCCGTGTGCGTGCTTGCCGTGCTCTACCAAAGAGGCGTCCCATCATCCGGCGAGATTTCGCTGGGAGTAAGCGGGGCGCTTGCGCTTTTTACGGCGGCACGCGATTTCAAACGCAAAAAAAAGACGCCGCTGGTGTTTACCGCGCGCATAAAACGCGCCTATGCAGGTTACTTTGCGGCGGCGTTACTTGCGTGCATGGCGCTTGGGCAGGTGTGCGTATTGCTTCCGGCTCTATGCGCGCCGATTGCGTTTGCGGCGGTAAATTTGCTTAAACCGGTTGAGCTTTGTATTGCGCGCTCTTACACTTCAAGGGCGGCGCGCTCTTTGAAATCCCAGGAAAATTTAATACGTATAGGCATTACCGGAAGCTTCGGCAAAACAAGCGTAAAAAACATACTTGCCGCAATGCTTGCAAAAAAATACAATGTTCTCAGCACTCCGGCAAGCTACAACACGCCGCTTGGCATAGCGCGCAGCGTGTTGTCATCGCTGCAGCCGGGCACTGAGGTCTTTATTGCCGAAATGGGCGCGCGCCGCAAGGGAGATATAGCAAAGCTGTGCGCGATTGTGCGGCCGCAGTGGGGTATAATAACCTCCGTGGCGCATCAGCATATACAGACGTTTAAGACTGTGCATACCGTGGCAAAGACCAAATTTGAGCTGTATGACTTTCTCAAAAGAAACGACGGCACGTGCGTGCTCAATATTGGCAGCACGCATATAGAAAAGCACCTTAAGGGCAGGGAATATTCCGGCTGCATAGCAGTTAGTTTAGACGGCGGCGGAGGTGTGTATGCAAGCGATATATCCGCGGGCAGCCACGGCCTTAGCTTTACGCTTGATTTTGGCGGCGAAACCGCAAAATGCCGCACGCATCTGCTTGGCAGGCACAGCCTTACAAACATATTGCTGAGCGCCTGCCTGGCATATAAATTGGGCGTAAGCGCGCAGTGCATAGTTCGCGCAGCGGAGGAACTTGAGCCCGTGCCGCACAGGCTTCAGCTAATCACGGCAGGCGGCCTGAACATAATAGATGACAGCTACAACGCAAGTCCGGACGGCAGCGCGGCGGCGCTCGAGGTGCTGTCGCAGTTTCCGGGCAATAAAATCATTGTCACGCCCGGGCTGGTGGAGCTTGGTCACATGGAAAACCGGCAAAACCAGCTGCTTGGCGAGAGGATTGCCAAGGTATGCGACTATGCCGTGCTGGTGGGCGCGCGGGCGACGTTTATGCGCGTGGGAGCAATCAGCTGCGGCATGAGCGCAGAAAAAATATTTACCGTGCAAAGTCTTTCCGAGGCGCAATCGGTGCTTAGCAAAATTGCGCGCCCCGGCGACACAGTGCTGTTTGAAAATGATTTACCCGACAACTTATAGCAACTTACCTTGTGTTGCGCCTTATGTCCGGCGTATATTTGGTCTATGGCAATGTAATCCGCCTATAATCATATAATAATATAAAAAATTTATACATTTACAATTTGCTTGTACTCCGCCGGGTTAACCGGTTTTGTACATACACTTATGAAAGCTTCCGGCAATACCGTGCCCCGATTCCCAAGCATAACCCGGCAGTCCGTCCGGGGAAACAAAGGCTGACAGGAGGCTTCTTTCATGAAAAATATTGCCGTAATTTTCGGCGGCGTTAGCTGCGAACACGATATATCCATAATCACCGGGGTGTCGGCGTGCAGGGCGCTTAGCGCCGCGCACAGGCTGCTGCCCGTATACATAGACCGCTTGGGCAGCTGGCACACAGGCAGTGCGCTGCTGGATATGAGCGTCTATAAAGCCGCAGACATCGGACGGGTAAAAGATGTGCGCGGGGCGTGCGTGATACCCGGCAGCAACCGTCTATACATAAAAAAGGGCGCACGGCTCAAAGAGCTTTGCCGCATACACTGCGCTGTGCTCTGCACGCACGGTTTAAACGGAGAGGACGGCAGCCTGCAGGGGCTTTTGCAGCTCTGCCATATCCCATACACCGGCAGCGGCGTTTTCGGTTCTGCGTGCGGCATGGATAAGGTAATGACAAAGCGCCTGCTTGCGGGCGCGGGCGTTTCGCAGCTTAACTTTATAAGCGCAGAGAAGGAAGCCTTTGAAAGCGACGAGGACGGCGCGGTGCTGGAGATAGAGAAAAAAATCGGCTTTCCCGCAATAGTTAAGCCGGCAAACCTCGGTTCATCCATAGGCATAGGCATAGCAAAGGATGCCGCCGAACTCAAAGAAGCGCTCGCGACGGCGTTTTCCTTTGACCTTCGCGCGCTTGTCGAGCCTGCGCTTTCCGATTTTACCGAGCTGAACTGCGCGGCGCTCAGCTGCGGCGGACAGGTGCTGACAAGTGCGCTGGAGCAGCCGCTTACCGTAAACGAGATACTCACATTTGACGATAAATACAGAGGCGGCGCAAAGCACGGCACGGAGAAAAAGAGGTTTCCGGCAGATGTACCGGCCGAAACGGCGCTCGAAGTAAAGCGCATAACCGCGCAGGCGTACAGGCTGCTTGGCTTGGGCGGAGTGGTGCGCGCGGACTTTTTGCTCAAGGACGGCCGGCTGTATCTGAACGAGGTAAACACCATACCCGGCAGCCTTGCGTACTATCTGTGGCGGCTGGAGGGCATAGGCTACCGCGAGCTGATAGATATAATGATAACTCAGGCAGAGCGCGATTTTTCCATGCGCAGAGCGCTCAAGCACGCATACGCGTCAGACGTGCTGACCGCCTATGTGCCGTCTGGAAAAACAATTGCAAAATACGAGGAAATTTGATATACTTAATGTTGAAAGCTCATTGCAAAAGAGCGGGCAAACGCCTGTAAAAGTTTAAGGATACGAGGTTTTAATGGCTAAAATTTTTATGAAAACCCCTCTGGTTGAAATGGACGGGGACGAGATGACGAGGGTGCTCTGGCAATGGATAAAGGAAATACTCATACTTCCCCATGTGGATTTAAAGACTGAATATTATGACTTGGGGCTTAAAAACCGCGACGAAACGGACGACAGGGTCACCGCGGAAAGCGCGCGGGCGGCAGAGCGTTTGGGCGTGGCGGTAAAGTGCGCCACTATCACTCCCAACGCCCAGCGCATGGACGAATACAAGCTCAAGGCTATGTACAAGAGCCCCAATGCCACAATCCGCGCCATGCTGGACGGAACGGTGTTCCGCGCACCAATAATTGTGCCGGGCATCACTCCGTATATCCCGGCATGGACAAGCCCCATAGTTATTGCCAGGCACGCTTACGGCGACGTATACAAGGGTGCGGAAGCCATGGTTCCCGAGGGGCACGAGGCAGAGCTTGTCATATCGCGCGGCGGAGAGGTCACCGAGCGGCACAAGGTGTTTGACTTTAAAGGCGGCGGAGGCATTGCCATGGCCATGCACAACACCGACGCATCAATCAAGAGCTTTGCGCGCTCGTGCTTTAACTATGCGCTGCAGTCAAAGCTTGACCTTTGGTTTGCCACCAAGGACACGATAAGCAAGGTTTACGACCACCGCTTCAAGGACATATTTGCGGAAATTTATCAAGAGGAATACAGTAAACGCTTTGAATCTGCGGGCATAGAGTATATGTATACGCTGATAGACGATGCCGTGGCGCGCGTTGTGCGCAGCAGCGGCGGCTTTATCTGGGCGTGCAAAAACTATGACGGCGATGTAATGAGCGACATGGTGGCGACGGCATACGGCAGCCTTGCAATGATGACTTCCGTGTTGGTATCTCCCGGCGGCGCGTTTGAATACGAGGCTGCGCACGGCACGGTAACCCGCCATTATTACAATTATTTAGAGGGAAAGCAGACCTCCACAAACCCTGTGGCGACAATATTTGCCTGGACGGGCGCGCTCAAAAAGAGGGGCGAGCTTGACGGCACGCCTGAGCTGTGTGATTTTGCTTTACGCTTAGAAAATGCCTGCCTGGAAACCATTGCCGGCGGAAAGATGACCAAGGATTTGGTGGGGCTGTTTAGCCGCGAGGGAGTAACTGCCGAGGCACTTGATTCACGCGCGTTTTTACAGGCGGTGGCATCGGCTCTGTAACGTCCTAAAACCATCGCGTCACAAGCTGCCCGCGTTGCTTTCATATTCAATTGCCCGTGCAAAAGAGCTTTTACAGGCTCTGCCGGTTATATTTGAACCTTTGCTTTTATAGTATTAAAGCCGCCGTTTTTTGAAATATCCGCGGCGTAATTTAAGTTTGCAAGGAGGGAAATTGTATGTTTAAGCCAAGTTTTCGAGCGGTGCTGCTTGCGCTGCTGCTCATTGCGTGTGCGGGCGTGTTTCTATACGGCTGCAACGGTGATGACAACAACGACGACACGCTTGATAAGCTGAAAGACGCGGCCTCCGGCCAGACCGTACAGCTGCACGGCGACATCACCGTGCAGGGCGATCTGCAGCTGCGCGCCGTCAATATTGACCTTAACGGGCACAAACTCAAGGTAAGCGGCAAGCTGACCATACAGGATTTTACATACATAGGTACTGCCTCTGTAACCGGCGGCAGCATCGAGAGCAATTCTTTCACCATAGACACCCCTTATACGCAGTGGGGCATACACGCTGAAATAACCGCAAGTTCAGTGCTGCTGCGCGTAAGCCCTCAGGACTCATCCGGTTTTTTCGCCAAGGTAAGCGCGCAGTCTGTCAAGCTGGGGTACGGCTATGTACGCTTTTCAAACGCACAGATAGCCGAGCTTACTCTGCAGCCCGGCAACCTGCCGTCCGGCGGCACAGCGGCTGTGCGCGCAGAGGTTGCGGGCTCTTCCACAGAGATAGGCAGCGCGGTGATTACAAACCCGTCTGGGGCAAACTATCAGGTTCAGCTTGATATAATCGCAGGGCAGTGGCAAAAGTTAGAGGTAAAAAGCTTTACGGCGACAGGCAGCGCGGCGAGGATAAACGTACTCGGCGGAAGTGTAGCGCTTGCGGATGCGGATGAGGCGGCAAAGACAGGCGGCGCGCTGACCTTTGTGGTTTCCGGCGGCACGGTAGCGGCAAACAATATAAATGCGCCGCAGTCGCCTGACGATGACCCGGCTTATGAGCTCAAGGTTTCACTCAAGCATACCGGCCAGCTTGAGCCGGAGAACCCCCTTGCCGGCGGCGGCACAGTGGTAATAAGGCACTATGTCAACCGCACAGAGCAGCAGCCGGATTTGAGCATAACCGTAACATCTGCGCCCGGCTACAGGTATCAGCCGAAGGCAGAGGACTTTGAGTGGCTGCTTGAAGAATCCGGGGACGCGTCCGAATTGTTAGACCTGTTAGAGGGGCTTGCAAGCTCCAACAGCAGCCTCAAAAATATTGTAATAAGCTTAGGGTTTAAGTCGGGCATTGTTAGTATAAAAGTTTCTGTTACAGCAGAAACCCCCATGGGCGACTTGGCTTTGCCGGCATATGAGGAAGAAATTGATATCATGTCGCAGCTTTACGATTCGGGCATAATAACCGAAGAAATGACCTCCGAGCAAAAGGCGGAGGCGCTGTTTGAATTTTTTGAGTTTGAAACCATGCTCTCAGACGAGCAAAGACAGGCGGTGCTTTCCGCGCTCACGCAGCTGTTTGACGGGTCGGACGTGTCCGCCTACAGCGCGTTCTTGCCCTTAGCGCAATCGCTGGACGGCGAGCTTGGCGGCAACGACTTTGAAAACCTAATCGCGCAGCTTGATGCCGCCGGCGCAGACGGCGACTACAGCGCGCTCACTCCAATACCGGAAAAGCAGATTGACACCGAGGATACGCAGATAAACATATCATTCCTTCGCGTCTGACAAGCTTAATCTCTTTGAATTATACAGTCAATTAAGTATAGTTGCGGCAATACACAAAAAAGGTTGTATCTATCGACAGATTCATAATTGACATTCCCATATCTTTGTATAAAAAAGCTACCGACTTAGCCGGTAGCTTTTTAAATATCCATTTAAATGTGTAGTGTATCTATTTTTTCTTTTTCTTTGCCACGGTATATCCGAACTTGCCCAGTTTTTTGCCCATGGAAAAATATTCGCCGTGCAGATAACACATAAGACCGGCTCTGTCAAGCTCAAGCCTGCCCGAGCCGCTCATCAGCGCGCTGTCTGCCTGCACGCTGAGTATGTCGGCCAAAAACATATCGTGCGAGCCAAGCTTTATCACATCAAATACCCGGCATTCAAGCGCAAGCGGGCTCTCTGCTACAATGGGGCATTTTACCGTATGCGCGGGCAACTTGCTGAGCCCTGACACTTCAAATTTGTCCATATCCCTGCCCGATTTTACGCCGCAATAGTCTGTGGCGTGCGCTAACTTTTCAGTGGTAAGATTTATTACAAACTCACCGGTTCTGCTTATTATCTCATGCGAATATCTCTCCGGACGCACGGAGATATATGTGCGCGGGGGCGCGCTGTTGATTATGCCCGTCCACGCAACGGTAATGAGGTTGGAATTTTCCATATCTCCGCAGCTGACAAGTGCTGCGGGCATAGGCGCAAGCAGCGTGCCGCCCTTTAATGTAACCTTTGGCATATTAACTCCTAAAAATCATTGTTTGAACTATAAATTTTTGAGTGTAAAAACAAAAATAGCTATACGAACTTTGAATTTCTTTTTAAATATGATAAAATATTAAGTGTGTTTTGTCAACAATAAGAATGAGGGACAGCGGCAGGCAGTTTTAAACGGTTTATATCGTGCGGCTTAGGAATAACAGCTGCCATAAACAAGCGCATTAAATTTTTATCATATTAAAACGCTTATGCCGCGGCAAGAATACTTAATGTATTTTTATACACATTATAAATTAATTATGCATAATTAGTTGACTTTGGGCGTTTAAGGCGGTATAATTATGCTAATATTTTTTAAATTAAGCAGTGAGGAATACAAAAATGGAAAAAAACTCTTTCAAAAAAGTAGTGCTTGCCTATTCGGGCGGGCTGGATACCTCAATAATCATACCTTGGCTCAAGGAAAATTACGGCTGCGAGGTGGTCGCGGTTGCCGCTGACGTCGGGCAGGGGGCAGAGCTTACCGGCCTTGAGGAAAAGGCAATAAAAACCGGCGCGTCCAAATTGTACATTGAGGACTTGCGCAAAGAGTTTGTTGAGGACTTTATTTTCCCCACGCTGAAAGCCGGCGCAAAGTACGAGCAAAAATACCTGCTGGGCACATCGTTTGCACGTCCTGTGATTGCCAAGCGCATAGTTGAAATTGCCCTAAAGGAAGGCGCGGACGCAATTGCGCACGGCTGCACGGGCAAGGGCAACGACCAGGTGCGCTTTGAGCTTACAATCAAAGCGTTTGCGCCCAACATGAAGATAATCGCGCCCTGGCGCATATGGGAGCTTAAGAGCCGTGACGACGAAATAGATTATGCAATTGAGCGCGGCATACCGCTGCCCATAACCCGTGAAACCAACTATTCCAAGGATAAAAACCTGTGGCACTTGTCGCATGAGGGCATGGACCTTGAGAACCCTGCAAACGAGCCGCAGCTTGACAAGATACTTGAGCTTGGCGTATCGCCCGAGCGCGCGCCCGACAAACCCGAATACGTTATGATAGGCTTTGAAAAGGGTATTCCCGTGAGTATTGACGGCAAGGCTATGGACGGCATTGAGCTGATTACCGCACTCAATAAAATCGGCGGCAAAAACGGCGTGGGCATTGCCGACCTTGTGGAAAACAGGCTTGTGGGCATGAAGAGCAGGGGTGTGTATGAAACCCCCGGCGGCACAATTTTGTATGCCGCACACGAGGCGCTTGAGGCGCTCTGCCTTGACCGCGACACGCAGCATTACAAGCACCAGCTTGCAATCAGGTTTTCCGAGCTTGTGTACAACGGCCAGTGGTACACTCCGCTCAGAGAGGCGCTCTCGGCGTTTGTGGACAACACGCAGCAGCGCGTCACCGGCGAGGTTAAGTTAAAGCTATACAAGGGCAACGTCACCTATGCCGGAGCAAAAAGTCCTTTCAGCCTGTATTCTGAGGAAATCGCCACATTCGGCGCGGACGACGTATACGACCAAAAGGATTCCGAGGGCTTTATCAACCTGTTCGGACTGCCGGTAAAGGTGCAGGCGCTGTCAGACCTCAAGGTATTAAAATAAGCATATATTCATCAAATTGATTTACCATTTGATTTAGGTATGCATAAGTAATGTATAACAATTATGACGGCCATTGCAGTAACTGAATGATTTTATTTGCAAGCAATATGCAGCTGTGCGCAGGTATAAGTACCTGCAGGGAAACATATGGATAAAATTTGGGCGGGGCGCTTTAACAAGCAGCTCAGCGGCGATGTAAACGATTTTAATTCCTCAATAAGCTTTGACAGCCGTATGTTTGCAGAGGACATACAAGGCTCTGTCGCGCACGCAAAGATGCTTGCGCGGCAGGGCATTATATCCGCGGCGGACGGTGACGCGATAGTCGCCGGGCTTTTTGGCATACTCGCCGATTTAAACAGCGGCGCGCTTGAGATTGATAAGGGCGCGGAGGACATTCATTCCTTTATAGAGGCAGAGCTAACCGCAAGGATAGGCGATGCAGGCAAGCGCCTGCATACCGCCCGCAGCAGGAACGATCAAGTTGCGCTGGATTTGCGTATGTATGTAAAGCGTGAGTCGGCGGCAATATTAGATCTTATAAACGAACTTGTTTCAGTGCTTGCCCAAAAAGCCGGGGAAAACATTGACGCGGTAATGCCCGGTTACACCCACCTTCAGCGTGCGCAGCCTGTCACGTTTGCGCATCATCTGCTTGCTTACTGCATGATGTTCATGCGTGATGCAGAGAGGCTGAAAGGCTGCATATCGCGCACGGACAGCTCGCCTCTTGGCAGCTGCGCTCTCGCCGGCACAACTTACAACACGGACAGAGAGTATGCCGCGGGATTGCTTGGGTTTTCCCACGTAGCGGCAAACAGTCTTGACGCCGTTTCCGACCGCGATTTTTGCATGGAGTGCGCGGGCGTGCTGTCCATAATAATGGTTCATCTCTCACGCTTTGCCGAGGAGGTAATACTTTGGTGCTCGTGGGAATTTAAGTTTTTGGAGCTTGACGACGCTTATTCCACCGGCTCAAGCATTATGCCGCAAAAGAAAAACCCGGATATTGCCGAGCTTGTGCGCGGCAAGTCGGGCAGGGTTTTCGGCAACAACCTTGCGCTGCTCACGCTGATGAAGGGGCTTCCGCTTGCCTACAACAAGGATATGCAGGAGGACAAGGAGGCAATCTTTGACAGCCTTGACACCACAGCGCAGTGTCTGCGCGCGTTTGCGCCCATGATAGCAACGGCAAAGGTCTTAAAGGACAATATGCGCGCCGCGGCAGACGGCGGATTTATCAACGCCACGGACTGCGCGGACTATCTGGTAAAAAAGGGTATGCCGTTCCGCACGGCATACAAGCTCACCGGCGAACTTGTGGCGCACTGCATACAGAACGGACAGACGCTTTCCGGTTTGGATTTTGAGGTCTACAAAGGCAAAAGTCCGCTGTTTGAAAGGGATATCTATGCGGCAATCGACCTTGACGCCTGCGTAAACGGCAGGTATTCACAGGGCGGCCCGTCGCCGGATTCCGTGCGCACTCAGCTTAACATGGTAAAAAAGTTTTTGGAGGGCTGACAATGCCCAAGGTCTTTATCGACGGCAGCGAGGGAACCACAGGTCTTAGGATTGCGCAGAGGCTTTCAGGCAGGCAGGACATCACGCTCATAAAGGCAGAGGAGAGCTTGAGGAAGGATGCCGATGCGCGCAGAGAATATATAAACGCTTCCGACATCACAATACTGTGCCTGCCGGACGACGCCGCAAGGGAATCCGTGTCGCTGGCCGGCAAAAGTGTTAGGATTATTGACGCTTCAACCGCGCACAGGACGCAGGCCGGCTGGGCTTACGGCTTTCCCGAGCTGTCGCCTGCGCACCGCAGCTTAATAGAGAGCGGAAGCAGGGTGTGCGTGCCGGGCTGTCATGCCGGCGGATTTGCCGCGTTGGT